>CAMBPS010000004.1 GCA_945869675.1 Prosthecobacter debontii
GCCATTCCTCGTCCATTTGGGACATGGAATCGAGTTCATCCCGGTCCGCAGGATCTTCAGGGGCCGTGTCTTCTAGGGAGACCTCTGGACTCTCCAGTTCCAAAACAGGATTGATATTGATCTCTTGCTGAATGATTTGGCGAAGATCCAGAGTCGGCGCCTGCAGAATCTGCAGGCTCTGCTGCATCTGTGGGCCGATAGCTAGCTTTTGAGTCTGTGACTGATAGAGTCCTTGGTCGGCCATTGGTGAGGTAGCGGCAACCTTTTCACCGTTGACATAGGATGGCAAGCAAAGATCAGGCCAAGATAGAATATTATTATTTCTAGAATGTTACTTGAGAGAATGAATCAAAAGCCCACGCCATCCTAAGACGGCGTGGGCTTCTAAATACGGAGGTGATCCGTTATGGGCTCTAGCTGATTTTTGGAAGCTCAAAGCCCGCAGCGTATTCGTCTTGGGCAAGTTTGTTGGCCTCATCAG
Source organism: Prosthecobacter debontii (assembly GCA_945869675.1). GTDB lineage: Bacteria > Verrucomicrobiota > Verrucomicrobiia > Verrucomicrobiales > Verrucomicrobiaceae > Prosthecobacter > Prosthecobacter debontii_A. Next base: position 482 of record CAMBPS010000004.1, read on the forward strand.
CGAATTCACCTGTGAATTTCTCAGAAACTGGATCGAAGTCGAGCCAAGGTCCAACCGCGGCTTGCTGGGCTTTGGTGTCGATTTGATTGGCTTCTAGGTTGGCAATGAAGTGTTCCAAGGTTTCTTGAGCAGCCTTGCTTTGGCTCAGGCGTTCTTTGATTTCTTCGTTGGAAAGTTTCTTGCCAAGGCGGAAAGAAACGTTGGCCATCTGTGACAGCGCTGCTGCATGGAAACCGTGGGAGACGTGAAGATTGCTGTTGACCAGCTTTCCTGCACGAACGGATTCGATGAAGTTCTTCATGTGGTTTGGACCTTCGAGAATTTCGAATTTCTGAATGGTTTTACCCTCATTATCGTAGGCTTTTGATTCGGCAATATAACCACCTTCGCAATGAACGACGTTGCCAATACGCGGAGCGGAGGTTTTGCCGTTGATGCGATAAACAGGTTCTGCGCCCTTGCTCCAATTCATGTCTTTTAATGGCAGACCACGATTATCAAAGAGCATCGGAGCACCTTCGGGGTATTCAAAATAGGCCATTTGGTTGTTGGCGGTCTGACCATCGTCGTCGTAACCCCAGCGACCACCTAAGCTCATGACACGCTTTGGCAGACCAGGATTGCCGAGCATCCAGCGAGCCACGTCGAGTTGATGTGGCCCTTGATTGCCAATATCGCCGTTGCCGTAAGCCCACTGCCAATGCCAGTCGTAATGCATTTGTTCACGCTGAACAGGAGCGACAGGGCGTGGGGCCGACCAAAGCTTGTAATCGAGATCCACGATCTGTGGCTTGCCACCTGTATCGCGGAAAGTCCCGACCATGCGGCCATTAGCATCTGGCTGAACAGCTGCGGAGACTTTGCCAATGCTCTTACGGGCTTTGTAGTTGATGCCACGGCTGAGATTCGTTTTACCAATCTGACCACTCTTTAAGTACTCACTGGCGGCGGCCCATCCGAGGTCGGATCGGCGCTGCATACCATGCTGCACAACGATTCCTTTCTTTTCAGCGATGAGGGCGGCATCGAGGAGCTGGCGGCCTTCCCACATATTGTGGGAAACGGGTTTCTCAACATAAACATGTTTGCCATTGGCAATACCAGTCATGGCAATCAGGGTGTGGCTATGATTCGGCGTCGCAATGGTGATCGCGTCGATGTCTTTGTCGGCGCAGCAGTCGCGGAAATCTTTGTACTGCTTCACCTCAATGCCCTTCTTGGCTAAGGAAGCGACCTGCTTGGCCATGACCTTGTCATCCACATCGCAGAGAGCGACGAGACGCACGCCTTTGATCGCCAAAAGGCTGCCAATGTGACCACCTCCGCGGCCATTAAAGCCGATGACTGCGACGCGAACGTCGTCATTAGCACCAATGGTTTTTGCCCAAGTTGGTAGGGTGGCGATACCGGCGGCGCCGGCGATGGTGCCGCGCAGGAAAGTGCGGCGTGTGGATGGCTGTGAGTTCATGGCAGGGATTTTACACTACGGGTTCTCTGTTTTCGCCAGCGGTTAGTAGGCTGGTAAATAGGAAGGTTATCTGATACGATGTCTTCGATGCAAACTTTCTTTTGAGTGCATTCAGACCTTTTAAAGATGGGCTTCAATCCTTCTCGTCTTCATCGTCCTCTTGGACATCGTTGAGGAGGATGCGGATGCTGCGCTCTTCTAGGGCATCGCGCACATCCAGAATGTCTTGCCCGTCGATGCTTAGCCAGAGTTTCGCCTGATTGCGGGAACGTCCATTGTGATCGGCATTGTAAGTGAACCCAAATCGCCCATAAAACGGCATCGAAGTCACATTCGTCTGCGCCCAAACATCGACAGGGCGATCATCGACCTCAAGCAGAGCTAAACGCGCAGCGAGAAGCGTGGCGCCAAAGCCACGGCGATGATACTCGCCATGAACCATGCCATGAACGAGTGTGGCTGCATCTGAATCACCGACGAGCTCCAGCCCACCACAACCCACGATCTCTCCGTCATGCTCGATCACAAGATAATACGAGGTGCCCAGTTCCAGAAACTCGGTGAAATTTGCCAGTCCGTCAGGGCTGAGAAAGTCCGGTGTATTGGAGCGATACACTTCTAGGCAGGCCTCGAGATCGTCTGCTTGATACTCGCGGATGCGGCAGGCGATGAGTTTTGGCACGATCGCTTCCATGAGAGGAGAGAGATCTTCCAGTTCAAGATCATCTTCGTTGTAATGCATAGCTTTGAAAAAGGGGGGTGGGGGTTAGAAAGTAGAACCGCAAGTTTTTCTCACACGCCGATGGCCTTACCCGCCCAGGCGATAACAAGCGGTGTAGTGATGATGCTAACGAGTGTCGTGGCAATCACACACTGCACTGCGGTTGAGGCGTGGCCACCATAATGGCGGGCGATCATGATGCTAAAAACGGCACTCGGCATGGCTCCTTGAACGATCAGGATGCGCTTTAACTCGACGGTCAGAGGCAGATACCAAGCCGCTGCAAAAAAAGCAATCGGGATCAGAGCCAGCCTTAGCAGCGGCGCTAGAATGGCGATGGACCATTTCATGCGTTCTTGGCCCCAAATATCAGCGATGGAAGCGCCGATGATCAGCACTGAAAGAGGCACCGCGCAGGCACCCAGCATGGCAAAGGTGTTGTGCATGACCTTAGGAATATAACCATGCAGACCTGTGAAATTCAGCAGCAAAGAAAAGAGGATCGTCAGCACGGGCGGATTCAGCGCCAGCTTCCAAGGAGCTTGACTGAGACCGGTCAACAGGCCGACTCCGACTGTCCAGCAGGCAAGCTCGACACCGAGGGTAAAGGTGAACAGAACGCCTAGAGTGCCATTGTCAGGAAAGAGGGCTGTGACGATGGGGATGGCTACAAAACCATAATTTTGTAAGCCACAAGATACGGCAAAGCTACGTCTGCCAGCATGTTTGCGCAGGCCGATCAGCGGCGCGGCAAAGTAGGAAAAGGTGATGCCCAGCGCTACCAATGCAAAGCCTAAACCGGCTGCAATCAGCACTGGCAGCGGATGCATGACCGTTTCGTTACCGACGACACGCTCAATGATCAGGCAGGGCGTCAGAAGCAGCACGCAGAGACGCATCACACCGGCATCCACCTCTGTGGGTAGCAGGCCCGTTTTCCGCACAGTAAAGCCCGCCGCCATCGTGAGATACACGGGCAGAACAACGCTAAGAATACTGGCAAAGTCGAGCATAGGAATGGCCTACGGTGGCGCGTTCAATGAGTCAGGCAAGGATGGAACGCTGGAACATCCACTCCAATTATCAGCTAGACAGAGCGAGTTCGCCATTTGGAGGTGGCGAAGGCTAATAGGAATAACAGTGTTTGAGCCAAGACGATGCAGGCACCGGTAGTGCCGTTGATGAAAAAACTAACGTAAACGCCCAGGCAACTCGCGAGCACCGAGGAGGCCGTGGCAATCATTAACATCCGATCAAAGCGGTCGGTCAGCAACCTGGCCGTGCAGCCTGGCGTGACAAGCATGGCCACGACCAGAAGGATGCCGACGGCCTGCATGGAGGCAACGATGGTCCCAGAAAGCAAAGACAGCAGCACATAGTGCATGAGCGTGGTGTTCAAACCGATGGCACGGGCATGAGCGGGATCAAAGCAGAAGAGCATCAGGTCTTTGCGCATGATCAAAACAACACTGAGGGTAATCACAGCAGCGATGATGGTTTGCAGAAGGTCAGCGCGCTCAATGCCGAGGATGTTGCCAAAGAGGATGTGATTCAGGTGGGCATCTGTCTGGACTTTCGTGAAGAGAACGAGCCCAAAGGCAAACATGCCAGTAAAGACAATGCCCATCACAGTGTCTTCTTTGATCCGTGTGCAGGCCTTGATCCAGCCAGTAGCCATAGCGCAGAACAATCCAGCGGCAAAGGCTCCAACGGCGAGCGGCAACCCGAGCATGTAGGCGATGACAATGCCGGGGAGCACGGCATGTGAAATCGCATCACCCATCAGTGACCAACCTTTCAACACGAGGTAGCAGGAAAGCACCGCACACACACTGCCGATCAGCACACTAATCAGGAGTGCTTCGACCATGAAGGGGTATTGCAATGGGGTCAGCCAATTCATGACGCAGCGCCAGCTTTTTCCATGCTGGTTGGAGTGAAGCTCTGTGTGGCCAGACGACGCAGTCGGCGTGTGGCCAGCAGACCATGCTTGGGCGCAAAAATGAGCGCAGTGAGGAACACAAGCGTTTGCAGCACCACGATGCAGCCGCCGGTGCTGCCATTGATGAAATAGCTGGCATAGGCACCTGTGATGCCACACAGCGCTCCAGTGAGGGTGGCAATGACGAGCATCCTGCCAAAACGATCGGTCAATAAATAAGCCGTGGCCCCCGGAGTCACGAGCATGGCGACGACGAGGCAGGCGCCCACAGTTTGCAATGCGGCAACGGCCGTCGCCGCAAGCAAGGAGAGGAGGAGAAAGTGCAGAAACCCAGTATTTAGACCGATCGCGCGTGCATGGGCTTCATCGAAGCAATAAAGCAGTAAATCCCGCCACTTGATCGTGAGCACGATGATGGAGAGACCGGCAATCGTGAGGACTTGCAGGATATCAGGATCAGAGATGGCAAGGATGTTGCCAAAGATGATGGTCTTGAGATTCAGATGGCTCGGATAAAGGGAGAGTAGCAGCAGGCCCAGTGCGAACCAGCTCGTAAAGACCACGCCGATCACGGCATCCTCACGCAGTGCAGATTTTCTTTTGATCCAGCCCATGGTCAGTGCTGCGAGAATCCCTGTGATGAAGGCACCGACTGAAAAAGGCAATCCGATGATCCAAGCCAGTGAAACACCGGGAACCACGGCATGAGAGAGGGCATCACCCATGAGTGACCAGCCTTTCAGCGTGATGAAGCAGGATAAAAAAGCACATACACCTCCGATCAAGCCACTCACGAGAATGGCTTTCAACATGTAGTCGTATTCGAAAGGAGTAAGGAGGTCAGTCATACAAAGGAGCCTTTTCAAATGACGAATGAGCAAGCACGAATGACGAAGGAATGACGAATCCCAAAGGTCGAAAAATTTGGCCAAATCTGCTCAGTTCGTTGTGCGGACTTCATTCTCATTTCGTCATTCGTGCTTACTCATTCATCATTCACCCGGCCATCTTCTATCTTCTCTCGTTGCTTCACCAGTTCCTCACGCTCGGAGCGGTCCTTGTATTCGAGATGCCCGTCTTTGCCAAACACCAGGGGCCGTTCGTCGTCGGTGAGTAGTTTGACGGTTTTTCCATCATGATCCTGGATGGTGCTGCTTTCAAAATGGAACTGGCGGAGCACGCCGCCAAAGGCCCGACTAAGGTTATCCTCCGTGAAGACCTCTTCGAGTGGCCCAGCGGCTAAAACGGTCCGATTCACGAGTACGACCTGATCACAGAACTCGGGCACACTGCCCAGATTATGAGTGGAGACGAGAATGATGCGACCCTCGTCACGCAGAGCCCGCAGTAGTTCGATGATGGCTTCCTCAGTCGTGACATCGACGCCGGTGAAGGGCTCATCGAGCAGAATGATTTGACCATTTTGAGCCAGTGCTCGGGCCAGAAAAACGCGCTTCTTTTGGCCACCGCTGAGTTCGCCGATCTGGCGTTCTTGGAAGTCGGTCATACCGACCCTGGCCAGACTTTCCCGCACCATTCGCTTGTCTTCAGCACTGGGGATGCGCAGAAAGTTCATGTGCCCGTAGCGACCCATCATGACCACATCCCAAACGCTAACGGGGAAGGTCCAATCCACTTCTTCACTCTGCGGCACATAGGCCACGAGCTTGTGTTTTCGTGATTCTTTGACCGTGTCACCAGCAAGCCGGATGCTACCGCTGACGGGCTGAACAAAGCCCATGATGGCTTTGAAAAGGGTGCTCTTGCCGCTGCCGTTCACGCCGACGAGAGCAGCAATGGTTCCCTGCTTCAGAGTGAAAGTGGCATCACTCAGCGCTGTAAGGCCGTTCGGATAGGCGACGGTGACATTGGAAACTTCGATGGAAAGGGGGGGTGTCATTGGTCAGTAAACGCCTTCGCAATCGTGTCGGCGTTGGTTTCGATTAGCTTCATATACGTCGGTGCCGCGCCGCTGGCGTCGGTGAGTGAGTCCACATAGAGCACGCCACCATAACGAGCCCCGGTTTCTTTGGCGACTTGTTGCATGGCTTTGTCACTGATCGTGCTTTCACTAAAGACGACAGGGATCCGGTTGCGACGTATGGTATCGACGACTTTTTGAACCTGCTGCGGAGTGCCTTCCTGATCCGCGTTTACGGGCCAGAGATAGAGTTCTTTCATGCCGTAATCATTGGCAAGATAGGAAAAGGCGCCCTCACAACTGACGAGCCATCTTTGCGCGGCTGAGATGGTTCCCAATTTTTCCCGGACAGGTTGATCTACAGCCTTCAACTTGGTGGTGTAAGCGGCTGCATTGGCGTTGTATGTCGCTGCATTGTTAGGATCGATTTTTACCAGCGCCTCACGAATATTTTCGACATAGCGAATGGCGTTTGCTGGCGACATCCAGGCATGGGGATTGGCCTTTCCGTTGTAGGGACCTTCGCCGATACTCATGGGCTGGATGCCTGCGCTAATCACGGCAGATGGCACGTCACGCACTTGCTGAAGGAATTTCTCAAACCACCGCTCCAATCCAAGCCCGTTCCAGAGCACTAAGTCAGCATCCTGGGCTTTAACGAGATCGAGTGGCGTAGGTTCGTAGTCGTGAATCTCTGCACCTGGCTTGGTAATGGAATCGACCACCGCTGCATCACCTGCCACGTTTTGGGCGATGTCCTGAATGATGGTGAACGTGGTGAGAATACGCTTTTTCCCATCTGCACGCACGGAAGATGGCCTCTCGCAGGAGGTCAGCAGCGCAAAGACTAAGACTAGAGAAATAAGAGGGCGAAACACGGATGAGAAAATTTAAAACCGAACACTCATGCCCGTGAACAGGCCGATGTCCGGCGCAACTCGGTTGAGTCCGAGGCGCAGGCCTGCATCGAGAACGAGTTCCGGTGTCATAGCATAGGTCAGGCCAGCATCGAAGAGCGCTTGAAAGGCGGTGTCTTCTCCTAAAATGCCGACGACTTCCATAAAGGCACCCCATTTCTCTGTGAAGCTGAAGCCGAGAGTCGCCGAATGCAGCCACTCGAGGTCATAGCCGTCGGTTGCAGCATCATGAACCACATCCATCTCAGACATCAGACCAAGGGATACTTGATCTGAGAGTGTCATGGCAAAGGGCATGATCAGTCCGCCTGACAAGGCCTGCTCACTGACATGAGTGTGAGTGGGGACTGTCACATAGGGCATGATGGCCAAAGCGGTGCTGCCCTGATCATTTCCCCAAAGATTTTTTTTGAGTCGTAGGGTGATGTCGCCAAAGCCGGAGGTTCTTGTGGCATCACCCCGCTCGGATTCACCGGCAATGGCGTGACTGTTGACGATCATCTGAAGATCTATGTCCGAGGAAAGCCCGGTCTTAAAGTTCACTTGGCCATAAATCCACTGCTCTGAAACAGCGCCAGGATGGGAATCGCGGCTGTAATCGAAAAAGCTCATCTCGATCTGAACCATCCCAGCAGGCACAGAGTAAGCGGACTCTGTCGTGTCAGGCCGGTCCGTGCTCATCTCCCGCGCCGTTTCGGTACTAAAACTGTGGCTTAGCGCCAGCAGCAAAAGTGGGAAAAGAAGTGGGACACGCATGGGAAAGTTAGCCTAGACTAAGAACATCAGCCCAGACTGTTGAGCAAGCGGAAGTTTAGCCTGAGCTAACTATTTTGCCGTGACCCAAGATTGGACTTTGCCACCGCTCCGTTCTGGCTACTTCTCCGCTGATGCCAACCAAGCGCCAAGAAACCACCGCGCATGTCCATTCACCGGCCATCGAGGATTATCTGGAGCAGATTCATAACCTGATCGAGGCGAAAGGCTACGCCCGCGTCGTCGATATTGCCAAGAATCTGCGGATTTCCCAAGCGAGTGTGACCAACATGATCCAGCGCTTGGATGCCGAAGGCTACGTGATTTACGAGCGCTATCGCGGAGTCATCATGACCGACGCAGGCCGGAAGATTGGCCAAGAAATCGCCCGGCGTCATGAGGTGCTCACGCGCTTGTTGGCGAGTTTTGGACTCGACCCACAAACCGTGCATGAAGATGTGGAAGGCATGGAGCACCACATCAGCCGCCAAACCCTGGAAGTTCTGACTCTGCTCATGGAGGAGTTGGAGGGAAATCCTGAATTGCTCATGAAACTGAAGCGCCAATTGGGCTAGGGCTAGGAAATTTCGTCCGACCGATTGCACACCTCCCTCAGCGTGCTAGTCTACTCATTCACCACTAAAAAATCATGGCAAAGACACTCTTCGAAAAAGTCTGGGAATCACACGTCGTCGGCACACTCGCAAACGGGCAGGCACAACTGCTGATTGATACGCACTTGGTGCATGAAGTGACCAGCCCACAGGCTTTCGGCATGCTGCGTGATTTGAATCTGAAGGTGGCTTATCCTCATCGCACCTTCGCCACCGTGGATCACATTGTGCCGACCGATAGCCAAGTGTCGCCTTTCTCCGATCCACTCGCCGAGGCGATGATTCAAGAGCTCAACAAAAACGCACGCGATTTCGGGATCACCTATTTCAGCCTTTCTAGCGGCAAACAGGGAATCGTGCATGTCGTCGGGCCAGAGCAAGGGATCACTCAACCAGGAACAACCATCGCCTGTGGTGACTCTCACACCGCCACACATGGTGCCTTTGGCGCCATCGCTTTCGGTATCGGAACCACCCAGGTGCGTGACATCCTAGCCACGCAGACGATGGCTTTGAGTAAGATGAAAGTCCGCCGTATCAATGTGGACGGCCAACTCCGCCCAGGTGTCTATTCGAAAGACGTAGCCCTGCACATCATCCGTCTTTTGGGTGCCAATGGTGGTATTGGTTACGCTTATGAATACGGTGGCAGCACTTTTGACGCCTTCACGATGGAAGAGCGCATGACTGTTTGCAATATGAGCATCGAAGGCGGTGCCCGCTGCGGTTACGTGAACCCAGATGAAAAGACCTTCGAGTATCTCAAAGGCCGTCCTTATTCTCCGAAGGGGGCTGAATGGGAAGCCACCGTGGCCAAGTGGCGCGCTGTCGCCTCGGATGCAGACGTCGTTTATGATGACGTGGTCAACATTCGTGCTGAAGACGTGCCACCAACTGTGACTTGGGGCACTAGCCCAGACCAAGCCATCTCGGTCACCGAAAACGTTCCGACCCCTGAAAGCGCCAGCACCGAGCCAGGCCGCGTCTCCATTCAAGAAGCCCTGGATTACATGAAGCTGCCTGCAGGTCAGCCCATCAAAGGCACTAAGATCGACGTCGCCTTCATCGGCTCCTGCACCAATGGTCGTCTGAGTGACTTCCGTGAAGTGGCGAAGTTCATCAAGGGCAAAAAAGTCGCCGCTGGTGTAAAAGCCATCGCCGTTCCAGGATCCCAGATCGTGGACGGGCTGGCACGTCAGGAAGGCCTACACGAAATCTTTGAAGCTGCCGGCTTTGAATGGCGTGCCGCAGGTTGCTCCATGTGCCTTGCCATGAATCCAGACAAACTCATCGGTGATCAGCTCTGTGCTTCTTCTTCGAATCGCAATTTCAAAGGTCGCCAAGGCAGCACCACAGGCCGCACCGTGCTCATGTCCCCTGTCATGGTCGCAGCCGCCGCCCTCACTGGCAGCATCGCCGATGCCCGCGAAGTCTTTACGATCGCTGGGTAAGTCCGATTTTAGGATAATCTAGGAGGGTTTGCGCTCAACGCATGCCTTTCACCTAACCGCCACACCCGCAGCTTTTCGAATCTTCAACAAGATCGGAAAGCTCGTCTGCAAGCTGGCGCTGTCGTGTTCATTTCTCGCTGAACTGAGGGCTGCGTGGATAAGTTTGTCTTGGTCTTTCACCCAGCTGGCGGCGCGGAAGAAGATGGGGCGCTCGGTTTCCTTTTCGCGAATCTGCACGCCATTGAGGCCGATGTCATCAACGATGACGCCGTGCGGCAGCCCATGCACATCGAGGTTAATGATACCCTCGTCTTTGAGGCGCACGGCGCGAATCCAGGCTTTGACAGTCTGACCAGGAACAAGGGTGATTTCGAGAGGCTTGGTCTCGTCTTTGATCTCGCGCATGACGGCTTTGCCGCCGTTGTCGGGTTCCATGACAATGATGAACTTCGGCGCGGCTCCGAGCGTGACCTTGCCGAAGGTTCCAGCTTCGTGGGTGATACTCTTACCCTTCGCGGTGATCTTGAGTTTGCTCCAATCAGCATCCGCTTTGGCATCGGGCGTGGCGTGAAGTGATCCGCTGATCAAATCGTGCCCGGCTTCGATGAGGAGTGGTGAGGAGGCGAAATAACCTGCGGGCAGGCCGGTGATGTCGATCTGGATCGGATCATCAAAACCATCGACGCGATCCGCACGGAAGGAAAAGCCAACGGAAGCTCCGGGCATCACGGTTGGGTTCATGCCGGCTAATTTGACGCTGAAATCGGGCTTCGGTTCACGAATGGTCAGCGCATACACAAAACGGTCGCCGCTCCAACCGCGGGTATCGGTGACCTTGATGACGTATCGACCCTCAGCAGGCGCGGTGAAGGTGAGGCGCGAGTCGCTGCCGAGCCTGCGATCGCCACTGTCGTCGTTGCTGTAGTTCAAGGTAAAGACGGGAAGGCCGTTTGGCACGATCTGGCTACCAATGGACCGTGGCTCAACAATGTAGCAGGGCTCATCGAGTGAATGAGAGGTGGCGCTGGTGTCGAAATAAGCGCTGCGTTTGCCGCCTGAAGTGTAAAAGAAGCAGCCACCGTCAGGGCCGCGTGGCATGCGGAAAATCTTCATCACGTCGCCATTAAAATAGGCGAACTCATTGAGCTCCATCTCCTCCCAGTTCTGCAGGCGAATGTCCGGGTTGTTGGCATCGACGCTGCGGAAGTTGTTGTAACTGTCGCGCACCGCCTGGAGCAGCACGCGTTGCACGGGCTGGCCATCAGCGTGGAGGATGTCGAGCTTCGTGTCGGCAGGTGAACCGGCTTGGGCAGCGAGCGTCTCGATGATCCACGTTTGGCCTTTTTTGGCGGTGAAGTAGAACGAACGTCCAAGCACGCCATTCACCGTCACGGGGGCAGTCACTTCATGCGTTGTCGTGCCATCGACATGCGTGCGGGCACTCACACGCAGAACCGGCATGGAGCGGAAGCGCAGCGTCTTCGCATCCAGCGGCACATTCATCATGCCTTCTTTGTCAGCCTTCATTATCACACTGGCATTGTCGCCGAGATGATGGCCGATGAGAGTGACTTTGGTGTCCTGGCCGATCTGCACGGCGAGCGGCGACCAAGCGGTGACATACGGCAATGCGCCGATGCTGAGGCGATAGATATGATCCGCGCTGCCATCCATCGTGGTGTTGCTCACGAGCACGATGTAATCGCCATCGGCAGGTGCTTTCCACGCGAGAAAAGGATCGCTGCCGCTGTCGAGGCCGCGATTGACGGCGAGCACGGTGCGTTTCGTGTCCATGATCTCAAGCGTCGGCGATTTCGCCGTGCTGCCGACCTGCGCCACGGCGAGATCGAGTACAAGTTCCTCGCCCGCCTTCGCGGTGAAACGATATGCGTCGTGCTGGCCGATTTCCGTGAGCGTGCCCCAAAGACTCGCGGGCAGTTTGGCGACAACGACCGGCGCAGCTTTGAAATCAGCAGCGGTGGAAGTTGTGGGAGAGATGTCATCGGCAAAGAGTTTCACTTTCGCCGTCTCGCCCTGAGCGGTGCGCGCGGAAACTTCATAACCACCACGCGGCAGGTCAGCGGGCACTTTGACTTTGAACACGAGCTTCGTCGGCGAACTGGCGGCGGCATCGACGGCAGGTTTGAGACGTGCATCGGTGAACAGCACCGTGGCGTTGGCGAGTTCTTTGCCCGTGATGACCAACTGCTGCTCCATGCCGTTGTGCAAACCACGTGGCGTGACGGCTGTGATCGTTGGTTTAGCTGCCATCCCGGCTTTGGCGGCGGCTTTTTTTGCGACAGCGGGCTTGGCTGGCGCGGGTGCCATCACGGTCTTGCCGGTGGTCGATTCGTAGACGCTGAAGCTGCCGTCGATGCGACCGGCGACCAGCTGCGCTTTGTCGGTGAAGGCGAGCGCGGAGGACCAATCGGGCTGTTTTTCGAGCGGGAGTATTTCGGTGAGATCGGCGGTGCTCCAGAGCTTGAGCGATTTATCGGTCGAGGTGGAGGCGAGCAGTTTGCCGTCGAGAGATAGCGCGAGCCGCAAGATGCCGCCTTCATGCGCAAAGCGGCTGGTGACGATCTTGTTCGTACCTTCCTTGGCATCGGCGCTGATGTTCCAAAGGCGGATGCGATTGTCGGAACCGGCGGCGAAGAGCTGCTTGCCATCGGCGCTGAAGACGACGCTCGTTTGCTCCTTCGTCGGCTGCGAGAGAGTTTCGAGTCGTAAGCCAGTCGGAATGCTCCAGAGCTTCACCGTTCGGTCTGCGCTGGCGCTGGCGAGCACTTTACCATCGGGGCGAAACGAGAGGCCGTTCACGGCACCGTTGTGACCTTTGAGCAGGGCGACTTCCCTGCCAGTCGCTGTGTCCCAGAGACGGATTTTTTGATCGTAGGCTCCCGTGGCGATCAGTTTGCCATCGGGCGAAACGGCGAGCGAATACGCGGCATCGAGATGACCTTCAAACGACTGCTGCAAAGAGCCGTCGCTCGTCCTCCAGCGCTTCACCTCGCCCACGATGCCCGCCTCGCCGCCTGCGGCATACACAGCCTCACCATCCGGCGAAAATGCGACCGCATTGGCCTTGCCCTTGATGCCGGTGAGCTTGCGAATCACCGCCCGCGTGACCGGATTGAGCAGTTCTACCTCGCCGTAACGTCCCACCGCGATCAGCTGCGCCTTAGGGGAGAACGCCACTGCTTGAATCGAGCGCTTCGGCGGCACCGTGGGCATGATCTTCGGCGTGATGACCTCCTTCGGCATCGGTTTGCCTTCCGCAATGATCGGACCTTTCGCACCCGCATTGATCCACGTTTTGATCAGCGCGATCTCCTCAGGCTTCAGCTTCTCGCGCTTGCCCGGCGGCATGAATTCGTTCTTCCCACCGCGCCCGGAACGCCCTTCGAGGAATTTCACCAGCATACTCTCGTTGCCTTTGCCAGCGGTGATAGCGGCGCCTTCCTTACCGCCTTTCATGAGCGCCGCGAAGGAGTCTAAGACCAACTCGCCATCCGCATCATCGGCGCTGTGGCAGTCGATGCAGTAAGTGTCCCAAAGCGGGGCGATCTGCTTTGTGTAGTCCACACTTTGAGCGTGGGTGATCGCCGTTTGCAGTAAGAGAAAAATTAGAAGGATGAGACGCATGAAAAGGATGAGGTGAGAGCTGCGTGCTCGTGATTTAGTGATTAAACAAAAACTCCTTTGATCCCATCAAACTCCAGAAGATATCTTCCAGCGTGGTGCGGCGGTCTTCGGGTTTGGCGGTGGCGAGGAGTTGGGTGGCTTTCGTGAGTTCGCGTTCGGTGGGTTCGCGAGTCAGCGTCAGCAGATAGGCTTCCTCGATGATCTTAGCGTCGGGTTGCTTGCTAGCGAGCAGGGCGTCGAGGCGGTTGTCTTTTTGCGCGAGCTTGAGATTCAGGGTCTCGCCATTGGCGATGTGGAGGGCCTGGGCCATGCTGGGTTCGTTGGTGCGCTCGCATTCGCAGGTGGCGACGCGATCGGCGCGGCCGAAGCTCTTCAGGAAGTAGCTGGCGATGTTGCTATCGGGCAGTTGCAGAGCGCGGAAGCCCATAGGGTAACTTTCGCTGGTGCCTTTGTTGGCGTTGCGTTTGTCGATCTTGAACGTGGTGGGCGCGGCGGTGACCTCGCTAATGGTGTCGAGTAGGATTTCGGCCTTGAGTCGGCGCGGGACGTAATGCGAGCCATAGCGCAGGTCATGAATGTTTTCAGGCAGGGTGATGCTGCTGCGCTGATAGGTCTCGCTTTGCAGGATGGTTCGCATGAGGGCCTTCAGATCGAAGTTCTGCTGCACGAGATGATCGCACGCGGCGACGAAGAGCGGCTCGTTGCTTGCAGCATTGGTGACGCGGAGATCATCGACGGCTTCGACGAGGCCTGAGCCAAAGAAATTGGCCCACACGCGGTTGACGATGGCGCGCTGGAAAAGTTTGTTGTCCGCGCTGGTGAGCCAGTTGGCGAGCACGATGCGACGATCTTCGGTGGAAGTAACAGCGATTGGCGTGGTTACATCCAGTGGACGCGGGGGCGGTGGTTGACCTGTGAGCGGTGCGATCAGATCGCCCTGCGTGTCGGAAAAGAGCACGCGCTCGTCGGCCTGCGTGCCATTCTTGCTACGGACGCGAGCAAAGAGATTGGCGAAGCCGTAATACTGCTCGTTGGTCCACTTTTCCATCGGGTGGTTGTGGCACTTTGCGCAGCCGATGGAGGTGCCGAGGAAGGCGATGCTAACGGTTTCAGCGCATTTAGTGGGTTCGTCGTTGAGGACGAAAAAATTGCCCGCACCATTTTCTAACGTGCTACCAGTCGTGGTGAGAAGATCGCGCACCATGGCATCCCACGGCGTATTCGCGGCGACGTGACGGCGGATCCAATTGTAATAGGACCACATTGCCGTGGGCGCAAGTTTATCGCCATTCACGAGCAGTAGATCGCTCCAGCGGTGCGACCAGTAATCGACGAACTCAGGCCGTTGCAGCAGCGCGTCGATGAGACGATCGCGTTTGTCAGCCGCTTTGTTGGCAAGGAAGGCGCGCGTTTCATCGAGCGTGGGTAACACGCCGATGGCGTCAAGAAAAGCGCGGCGCATGAACGCTTGGTCCTCGGCGCGGCCGGAGGGCGGGATGTTCAGCTCACGCAATTTTTCAAGGGTGAGTTCGTCGATGAAGTTGCGCGGCTTCAGAGCAGCGAAGGCGGCGGGTTCGACGTTGCTGGCGTTTGGAATCGTGATAGTAGCAAGCGCAAGCTGGCTCAGATACCACACGCTGACCGTGCCCTCGCCGCTACCGGTAGTTTTGATAAGACCAGCGTCGTCAACGGTGGCCACACTAGCGTTTGTGGCGTTGAACTTTGAACAACGCGTCACGTCCTCGCTGTGGCCATCGCTGAATTTCCCGGTGACTTGAAGCTGAATGCTTTTCCCGGCCTGCATGACGAGATGCGGCTGAGCGAGGCTGATCGACACAATGCGCGGATCATCCGCCTTAGGCCCCGGCGCTCCGGCGGCGATCCAGTCGGAAATGACTTTATATTCCACTGAGTTCATCTCAAAGCGCTTATCGCCCTTGTGTGGCACCGCTTTGACCGCCTTCAGCAAAAACAAACTACGCGCCGGATCTTCAAGCGTGAGCCTTCGGCCATTCGCACTGCGCGTGATGGAGATCCAGTCGCCCTCGTCATCAAAACCACGCAGTGAAAGGCGGAAACCACCCTGCCCTGCTGCAGCACCGTGGCACGCACCCATCGCGCAGCCGTAGCGCGTCAGGATCGGCTGGATGGTATTGCGGAAAGATGGGGATTCGGCAGCTGGCAAGGCCGGTCCAAAGGACAAAACACCGGCAATAAGGCTGGTCAGGGCGCGTTTCATGGAATGGTTCTACCTACGCACCAATTTCATTTATTCTAAATGGACGATTCCGCCGTTTTTTTGAGCCTATCCCGCCCCGTGGGTGATTAAGATTCGGCGAGGTAATGGGAGATCTTGGCGAGGAGCGATGACTTCTGGACCGGTTTGCTCAGGTGATCGCTCATGCCCGATGCATAACACTCTGCGATGAACCCAGTCTCGACATTGGCGGTGAGAGCGATGATAGGGACCCTGCTGCGCTTGCCCGGCAGCTTTCGAATGCGCCGTGTGGCTTCGTAACCGTCCATGCCTGGCATCTGGCAGTCCATGAGGATGGCATCGTAATGACCTTTTTTGACCTTGCTGACGGCCTCCATACCATCGCAAGCAAGATCCACCGTCAATCCAGCTGGCTCCATCATGAGCTGCGCCACCGTGCGGCTTGTCTGACTGTCATCCACGACGAGAACTCGTCCTGTGAGCCGTTCAGGAATGCTGGTAGGCAGATCGTTTGCCGCAAAAAGCGCTAATTTGCTATAGCTCGCACGGGGCAACGTTAAAACGAAACGGAATTCAGCGCCAACACCCTTCACACTGGTCACCGTAATGTCACCCCCCATCAGCCGGACGATTGACTGAGAGATGGCAAGCCCGAGGCCAGTGCCGGTATTGGTACAAGTGTTGGTACGGCCGTTGTCATGAGCGTCACCTTGATTGAACGGCTCAAACAAATGCTCCAAGGCCTGCGATGAGATGCCGATGCCCGTGTCCGTGATGCGGAAGCTGAACGAATGCCGATGAATGGTTCCACGGCCCTTTTCGACCAAAAGCTTCACACTGCCGCGGTCGGTGAACTTGATGGCGTTGCCAATCAGATTGATCAGAACTTGGCGCAGCCGCCCTTCATCGCCTAGGACGATGCACTCTCGTTGCTCCGGCATATGGCATTCAAGAAGGATGCCCTTGGCCTCAGCACGATGGCACATGAGCTCGATGACATTTTTCACGAGGACTTGGAGGTCGAAGGGCTTCTGTTGGATCTCCACCCTACCCGCCTCGACCTTGGAGATGTCGAGAATGTCGCCGATGATGTTAAGAAGCGCTGTGGCGGATTGCTCCGCAATTGTGACGAGGGAAGACTGGGCTGGTGAAAGTGTGGTATCCTGAAGCAATTGCAGCATGCCGATGACGCCATTCATCGGTGTACGGATCTCATGACTCATGCTAGCCACGAAGATGCTTTTTGCCTGGCTAGCGGATTCAGCTTGTTGACGCGCCTGGCGCTGAAGCTCCTCCGCTTCGCGCAGCCGTTCTTCCAGGGCCTTCTGGCGTGAGATGTCAAGATGCGTACCCACAAAACGCCGAGCTTGACCTTTTTCATCTCGGAGAGCACGACCACGAGCCATGATCCACACATAATAGCCGTCCTTGTGACGAAGGCGGTGCAGATTCTCGTAAGTTTCCGTCATACCGGCAATGTGATCAGCCACGAACTGCAAGCTGCGCTCCATATCTTCAGGGTGAATTCGAGAATGCCAGGCCTCTGGATTATCGACGATCTCCTCATCGCGATAACCCAGCATTGCCTTCCACTCGTGGGAGAGAACGATGGTGCCTTCATCCACAAACCAATCCCAGAAACCGATTTCACTGCCTTTAACAGCGAGGGTTAGCCGCTCCTCCGACTCATGCAGGTCGATCATCTGCGTCTGTATGATCGCGGCGCTGGCACGGTTCGCATAAAAGGCGGCCACCTGCGACGTGAAGACACGGAATGACTGCGCTTCATTCTCGCTCAGCGCCTCGTGAAAATCTGCGGCCGCCTTCGTGATACCGGTAATCAGCAGCGCGAGTGGTTTCCCGCTAGGATGCCTACAACAGCCAGCGAGCATGTGAGTGAAATCGAGTCCTGCCTGCTGGAGCTCGACGCTCTCCGCGGCAAAAAAGCAGCTCTTCTCCTGTTGGACCGTGATGCGCGAGTCGAGCCAGGAACGAATGCTCGCAAAGGACACGTGGCCTGCTCGAAAACCTGATGAGGCGACAGGCTCTGGCAGCAGGTGACCTTGCTCGTCAAAGAGCCAAAACAAGCCCACTTCGAGCTCGAAGACATCGAGGAGTGCATCGGCCACCAGGATGGCGAAGGCCTCATCAGAGGTTGCCTGAAGTGCCTGAGTGCTGAAGGCGTGAATGCGACCAAAACGCCCGAGCTCACAGTCGAGCCTGTTGCGCGTGTCGATGAGCTCCTGCTCGACCACGGAGAACCGCGTCACACGGCGCTGCAACTCCTCGTAGCGTTGCTTCAGCGCCTCAAGGGCAGGCATTTCTTCGTTATCAGCCATCCGATCAACGGCGGTAAACGGCATAAATGGCGGTGGTATAGTTGTGGTAGGTGTTGACACCGCCCAACCGTGCGAACTCTCCAAAGCCGTACATACCGAGCCAGGGCGGCACGACATTGTCACTGCTTAGCGGGAACTGCATTCGGCCGACGAGTTCCTCTTTCATCACGCGATCGAAGAGGTAGCGGCCCCGCGCGAGGCAGTCGGCATGAAAGACAGCCACCGGCCTGCGCCCGTTCGCACGCTCCGTCATCGCGGCCATCATTCGATCCATATCAGCAAAAATACGTTCCTCATCGCGAACGGTCAGCCAAAGTCGTGTTCCCTCGCAGATCGTCGTCGCATAGTGCATGGTTCCGTCGGCATCGCGTTTGGTCACCACACGGAGGATGTGCGGGTTACCGTACTCCTCAGCCAGCGCGGATGGAAGTTCCTCGGCCAGCGCACCCACAGGGATGGAGTCACCACAGGTGGCTTTTTCAACATCCAGACCCAGGCGGCTGGTGTATTCCTGCCACGCTGGGCGGCCGTTCAATTCCAGAATGCGCGTGCCTTCGGCCCGCGTCACCACCATCGGCTCACCCACGGCTAAGAAGCCGTGCGTAGCCTGGGTGTCCACTTCCAGGGATAAATCGGCAAATCCTACAGCCCACGCACCATGCTCAAAAACCTGATCATCGACGATTTGATAACTGACCAAGCCGCGCATGTTGTCCGAGGAAGTCGCGCCAAAGATCGTCACCTGCGTTCCAAAGACCGATTCAATGCCCGCAATAGCCCTGTCATTGGCAATGTCGATGCCTGAGGCTAGAAAATGAATCATGGTGATACCGGGCTGCTGGGCCTTGAGCTGCTGGGCCAGCTCCACCGCTTTTTCGAAGGAATTATGGCCATTGATGCCGTCCACATGGGCGACGGCCAGTTCCGGACCGCGGATCGCCATCAGTGCCACGTCCTTCATCGACTCGCTCACGCCTTCGCTACCCACGATCCCACAACAGGAGGCTCCTACGACACGAACGCCTGGAATCTGCCGTCTTACCTCATTCGCCAAGGTTTGATAATCATGCCCGATCGAGGCATGCAACATGACAAGGTCACACTTTTTATTGGATCCTAGGGCCGCTTCGAGGCATTCCAAGATAGCATGCCTTGAATTGACCATGCGAGTACTGGCAGAAAAGAATTCGAGCATAGGAAGATAGCTTTGAGGATTGAGCGGGAAGGAGAGCGTTGCATTGATGACACGCTCATGACTTCGTTAACCTAGCTTAATGCAGCCTAGGAGAGTTAATCTTTTTTGGGTTAACCCAATTTGGAGTATATTCCCTCATTTTCAATGAAGCCAGATCTCCCGCGCCACGATCAAGCAAAGAGTTCCTTGATAGCCTGCGTGCCGAAATCGACGACGGGGTAAGGCCTGCCCTGTGGGCCTGGGAGTTCGGTGTGGAGATCAACGCCAAGGGCTTGATAGATGGTGGCGACGATTTCTTTTGGGGCGACGGGGCGCTCTGTTGGGTAGCCGCCAATATCGTCACTTTTTCCGACGACTTCGCCACCTTTGATGCCACCACCGGCAAAATTGACCGTCCAGCAGTTCGGCCAGTGGTCACGACCGCCAGCGGGATTGATCTTCGGCGTGCGGCCGAATTCGGCAAGACAGGTGACCATGGTGTCATCGAGCATGCCGCGCTGAAAGAGATCCTCAATGAGGGCGCTGTAGCCTTGGTCATACATCGGCGCGACGATGTCTCTCATGCCTTCGATGCTGGTGAAGGGTTTAGAGCCATGAATGTCCCAGGTAATCTCGCCAAAGACCGTGATGAAGGTGTTCACGGTGACAAAACGCACACCGCGCTCGACAAGGCGACGCGCGAGCAGGCAACTCTGGCCGAAGCGGTTCAGTCCATAACGTTCGCGCACTTTGAGCGGTTCTTTCGCTAGATCAAAGGCCTCGCGAGCCTGCGTGCTGGTCATGATGCGGTAGGCGGACTCGAAGTTGGAATCCATGAGCTTTGCCTGCTCGCTGTATTCGAAATTCCGCACACTGCTGTCCACCAACTCACGCATTTCGCGACGGCGCTCCATCCGCACCTCGCTAATCTCTTTCGGCGGCAGCAAATCCGGGACTTTGAAGTCCTTCTCCGAAGGATTCGCGTTCAGGACAAAAGGATCATAAGCTTTACCAAGAAAGCCAGCATCTTGACCATGCGGCATGTTCCCGCCGGTGGGTCCCATGGATTCAGGCAAGATGATATGGGCTGGTAAATCGCTGCGACGGCCTTGGAGGAATTCCAAAGCGCTCCCTACGTGGGGGGTGTTCACCCCCCCGGTGAAAAGACGGCCCGTCTGCATCATCTGATGCCCCGTGTCATGCACGGCAGCAGCCGTGTGGTAGCAGGAGCGGACAAGGCTAAATTTATCAGCGATCTTTGCATGCATCGGCAGGATCTCGGAGATTTCGAAGGCATTACTCTTGGTGCGAATCGGTTTGAATGGGCCACGAATCTCACTTGGCGCATCCGGCTTCATGTCCCAGAGATCCTGCTGGCTCGGCGCACCGAGGTTGAAGATCATGATGCAGGCTTTGTTGCTCTTCTTTGGATCTACTTTGCCCTCTGCCTTTAGCTTGGCAAAGCCGGGCATCGTCAGGCCAATGGCGCTCAAAGTTCCAGCGGACAGGAAATCACGACGCGTGATGCCATCGCAGGTCGTGACGGCGGCTTTATCGGTGAAAGTGAACATAGGCGTGAAAAGTAAACTGGTGAAAGAGCTAAACGGAGTGAGATGCAGACTTTGATTCAGAACTTGAACTCAAGTCTTCAGCTTTTGCCGGTTTGCTGGAATCATACGTCGCGAAGATGAAATGTTGAATGGAGAATCCCGCTTTCTTGAATGGTTCTTTCAAATAGGCAAAACCAAGCACAAACCGACACTTTGAACAATTCCGCTCACATTTTAGCAGGTCGTGGTACTCCGACAGTTGCCAAAGATACTCAGAGGCCGCATTCATCAAGTCATGACTATTGAAGAAATCACTGCGCGCATATGTGCCTTTCGCGATGCACGCGACTGGCAGCAATTTCACAATCCCAAGGACATGGCCGTCGCCATCGCCGCCGAGGCTGGGGAATTGATGCAGCATTTTGTCTGGAAGACGCCAGAACAGATCCCACAGGTGATTATCGACAAACGTGCTGAAATCATCGATGAAATTGCAGATGTAGCGATCCTACTGTTTGAATTAGCCCACAATTTAGACGTCCCGCTTGCCGAGGCCATGCAGGCAAAATTGGATCGCAATGAAAAGCGTTACCCAGCCGATAAGGCACGCGGCAATAATCTAAAATACAATGAGCTCGGAGCCTGAGTCTAGCCCCTCACCAGTCCACAAACGGCGGGTCCGCTACAGCGGTAAAAACCCGCGCCGGTTTGATCAGAAGTACAAGGAGCTGAATGCGGAGCAGTATCCGGATGAAGTCGCCAAAGTCCTCGCTTCTGGCAAAACACCAGCAGGTCAGCATGTGCCCATCATGGTGAATGAGGTGCTGGAATGTCTGCGGACACAAGCCGGTGATCAAGTGGTGGACTGCACACTAGGCTACGGCGGGCACAGCCGGGCACTCTGGCAGGCATGTCAGCCCGCTGGGCATTTACTGAGCTTGGATGTGGACCCCATTGAACTCGCACGCACGGAAGCAAGACTGCGCACGTCGGGTCTGAGTGAAGACTCATTCACCACACGACGCTGCAACTTTGCGGGCTTACCCAAAGCGTTAGCTGAGCAAGGTTGGCATGAGGGCGTGAATGTCATTTTTGCCGACCTTGGGTTATCTTCGATGCAGATCGATAATCCAGCGCGCGGCTTTACCTTCAAAGTAGATGGCCCTTTGGACATGCGCATGAATCCCGAGCGCGGTGTTTCCGCCGCGCAATGGTTGGCGGATGTGTCGGTAATGAAGCTGACCACTTTACTCCAAGAAAACGCGGATGAACCGAACGCCGCACTTTTAGCGGAAGTCCTGACAAAAAGAGTCTCTCAATCACCGCTCAACTCCACGCGGGCATTAGCAGAAGCGATCAAACAAGCTCTGCCTGAACGCACCAGCCTCGATGAGGTCGATGCAACGGTGAGACGAGTTTTTCAAGCCATCCGCATCGCAGTGAATGAGGAGTTCAGTGCACTGGACAGTCTGATGCGTGCCATTCCCGCCGCCTTAAAGAGTGGCGGACGTGTGGCCATCCTGACCTTTCACTCTGGCGAAGATCGCCGAGTCAAAAAAGCCTTTCAGGAAGGCTTACGCGCAGGTGTATTTTCTGCGATTTCACAGGAAGTCATTCGTGCCAGTAGGGAAGAACAGCGTGCGAACCCAAGATCTTCCTCCGCCAAGTTGCGCTGGGCGATCAAAGCCTAGAATTATCCAAAAAACGGAGAAAGAACATTTCGCGCTACTTTCAACGCCGTGATGCGACCTTCCAGCGTTTTACCGAAGGTGTCATCTTCGACTTCGATGCAGAGAGGTACCTCATAACCGATGCGCATCAGTTCAGCCATGAAGGCCGCCCAGTTGATGTCGCCATAGCCAGGAATACGCGGCTGATGCCAGTTAAGCGGGAAATCAAAACGACCCACTTCGTTAAGCGCAGCATGGTTGATCTTCACATCTTTGGCGTGCAGATGAAAGAGCTTGGACTTGAACTCAGCCAATGGACTCAGTGGGTCCATGCCTTGCAAGATAAAGTGCGAGGGGTCGTAATTCAGTCCGAAATTCGGTGAATCAATATCATTAAATGCTCTGCGCCAGATGGCTGGTGTAGTCATGAGGTTTTTGCCACCTGGCCATTCATCCCGCGTGAATGACATGGGACAATTTTCGATGCCGATCTTCACGTCATGCGCTTCCGCATATTCAATGATCGGCTTCCAGATCTTCAGGAAACGAGGCCAGTTTTCATCCACCGTTTTTGTCCAGTCACGACCGACGAATCCATTGACGTTTTTTAAGCCCAGCAGCGGCGCGGCTTTGATCACCTTTTTAAAATGAGCGACAGCTTGGCGGGAAACTTCAGGATTTGGATCCAGCATGTTGGGATAATACCCGAGAGCGCTGATCTCCACGCCTTGATCCTGACAGCGTGCCAGAATGTCCTGCGCCAGAGTCTTGGTCAGTGAAGTCACATCGATATGAGTAACACCAGCGTATTTGCGCTCGGCCTGCCCAACGGGCCAACACATCACTTCAATGCAGTGAAAGCTTTCGTGGCGTGCAAAAGAGAGAACATTTTCGAAATCAAGTTCAGGTAGGATGGCAGTAACAAATCCAAGTTTCATCAGTAGCATCCTGGACAGCTTTTAGATTCTGACAACCATTCATCACAAATAAGCTCGACCATACACCCCTGCTAACCTTGGGAAAACGGCAATGATCACCTCCTGCGCAAATTGAGGAATCTAAACTGGCAGTTTAGATTCCTCATAATCAATAGGGGCAGTTGATGTGAGCTTAGCTAGACCTCAAACCTTGTAGCGATCTCTTTCCAGGAGATCACTTGTACATCCTCGGCGATAGCTTTGGAAGCAACCGTAGCACGCGCTGGACGGTGAACGAGTGTCGATGTCACAGCGCGTTTTTCTCCGAAGTGCGACTTCCAGGCCTTGCTGAGCTTACGCATGGGAATCACCATTTCCGGCTTGGCCGTTTTGGATGCTTTGGCTTTGAGAAGATGCATTGCGCCATTTTTACCAGGCACCACAAAATCCACCTCCAATCCTTGCTGATCACGGAAGTAATAAAGCTCACGGCGAAGGCCCGAGTTTACCTGTGCTTTGATGATTTCCGAAGCCACAAGGCCCTCGAAGAGCGCACCGAGAAAGGGTGATTTTTCAAGCTCCGCCTCTGTGTCGATACCCAGCAAGTGACAGGCTAGCCCTGGGTCCGAAATATAGATGCGTGGTGCCCGGATGATACGCTTGCCCATGTTTTCAAAGAAGGGCTGAATAATGAATATCTGTGCGGTGGTTTCCAAAATATCCAGCCACTTGCCAATGCCAGGCACACTCATCCCGAGCGGACCTGCGAGATCGGTCTTGTTTAAAATCTGGCCGTGACGCGTGGAGAGCAGCGAAAGAAATCGACGAAAGACGCCGAGATCCTGCACCGCAGAAATGGCGCGCACATCACGTTCCAAATAAGTTTGGAGGTAAGAACTGTACCAGAGGCGCGCGGCTTTAGGGCGCGCGAGGACTTCGGGATAGCCGCCACTGAGGATGGAGACTTTCGGCGCTTCACTGACACTGAGCGGCAGTAACTGAAGCACAGCGGCACGGCCAGCCATGGACTCTGTGACATTACGCATCAAGCCTGCTTCCTGTGATCCGGTGAGAAACCAAAGTCCTGTCTTCCGAGGCTGCGCGTCGATACGAGTCCTCACATAGTTGAAGACTTCGGGTAGATTCTGAATCTCGTCAAAGATCACGGGCGGTTTCACACCATCTAAAAAGCCCTGCGGGTCCTGACGGAACCGAGAGATGATGTCTGGATCTTCAAAAAGATAGTACTCAGCCTTTGGGAAAAGGTGCCTGAGTAAGAACGTCTTCCCTGAACGACGTGGCCCTGTGATCACGACCGCCGGAAAGTTTTTGGCCGCCGTGAGGATGTGTTTTTTGATGTTTCGGTCGATGGTCCGCATTTGAGGAATCTAAACTAGCAGTTTAGATTCCTCAAATTTTCAATTTCAGTATTTCAACGTTAGACTTTGACCCAAGTCTTCGATTGGCTGCTTTGAAGAATGGCTTCGCAGAGTTTCACTTCGTGGTGGCCATCCTGCGCGTTAGCAAAAAGAGCGGGTGTTTTTTTACCGCTTGCGATGTGCTCATAGACGGCACGGTAATGCATCTTATGCGCGTCGCTAAAGCCTTCGGGATGACCTCCTGGGTAGTCGGTGAAGTTGGCGACATCTTCTAGGAAACCGGGGGTGCCACGTTGAAGAATTTGGTTGGGTTCATCACGGCGACCCAGCGTGATTTCATTGGGTTGCTGGAGATCCCACTGCACACTGCCCTTGGTTCCATAAATACCAAGTCCAAGGCTGCATTTCCAGCCTGCGGCCACTTGCGAGATGCTGGCATTGGCATGGACTCCATTCACATAGCCGTGCTTGGCTTTGCCAAACTTTAAAAGCACACTGCCAAAGTCTTCAGTATCGACCTTGTAAGGAACCAAGGTCTTTGGATCGACCTTGGCAAAAGTTTTTACCTCGCCTTTCGGACGCAGACGCTCTTTGTGAAAGGTTTCAATATGAGCAAAGACGTTTGTCGCTTTGGCACCGAGAATGAAGCTCACCGCATCGATCCAGTGCGTGCCGATGTCACCCACCGCGCGCAATTTGCCGCCTTCACTAGCGAGGACACGCCAGTTGTAATCGGTCTGATGCAGGAGCCAGTCCTGAAAGAAATGTCCCTGGACATGGATGATTTCTCCGAGGTCTCCACGCTCCACCATGGCACGCATTTGAAGCACCGCAGGGAAGAAGCGGCACATGTAATTGACGGCAAAGACGGGTCCGTTTTTGCCACCTTTTTTGACAGCCGCAACGACAAGTTCTGTCTCTGCCGTGGTCATGCCCAAAGGCTTTTCGCAAATGACATGCTTGCCCATTTCTAACGCTTGCAGGCACTGCTCAACGTGTACTTTATTGGGGGATGTGATGTGCACAACATCGACATTCGGGCTGGCGTACATGGCTTCATGATCATAGTCGCCATAGGCTTCTGGGATACCCCACATTTCTGCCGTTTGAACGGCGCTCTTGGATGATCCGCAAATGGCGGTGACTTGAATACCGAGACGTTTCAAAGCCTCGATATGCACTGGGCCGATAAAACCGGTGCCGATAATGCCTGCGCGGAGATGGTGGAGTGGAGTCATGAAGGAAGCTCCCCAGCTAGGATGAGATGTCGCTGCAGAACAATGACGAATGCACTTTTTTATCGACGCATGAGGAACTCGTCCAGGTTCATGACGACGTTAGCGACAGTGGTCCAGGCGGCTAACTCAGCTATATCGGCATCTTTTGGCGCTGGACCGATTGGGTCGGTGGCCATTTGTGTGGCTGACGCTTGATCTTGTTTGTAGGAGGCTAGACTTTCAGCGTGGAGTTTCATCAAAGCTGCGCGCTCTTTGGCGCTGGGCTCGCGGGCGACGCATAGGCGATACATGAGACTGATTTTGTCAGCAGCATTCATGACTTTACGGGCCATGGCCTGATGGGTTTCGATGAAGACGGGATCGTTGAGGGTCACAAAGGCTTGCAACGGGGTGTTGGTTCGACCTCGACGAATCATGCAGACTTCACGGTTGCCAGCATCAAAGGTGGAGAAGCTTGGGTAAGGGCTGTTGCGACGAATCTCGGTGTATAGACTGCGGCGGTGTTTGTCTTCTCCTTCACTGAGAGTCCAGTCGTTGCTGCGACCAAAGGCAGTGCTTAAGCCAATATTCGGAGCAATGGGGCGAACGCCTGGACCATACATTTTTGCGCTCAATAGACCACTCACCGCTAGCGCCTGATCGCGCAGCAATTCGCCCGTGGGTCTGAAACGAGGTCCGCGCGCTAGCAGCCGATTATCAGGATCACGCTCGGCGAGATCAGCAGAGGTGATCGATGTTTGGCGATAGGCACGAGTCATCACCATGAGTTTGATCATGTGTTTCATATTCCATCCGCTGTCCATGAATTCTGCGGCGAGCCAATCAAGCAATTCAGAATGAAAGGGTAGATCTCCTTGGCTGCCAAACTCCTCGCTGGTGCGGACGATACCGACTCCAAAAAGCGTTTCCCACAAACGATTCACTTGGACTCGTGCAGTGAGAGGATTGTCACGACTCACGAGCCAGTTAGCCATGCTGAGCCGATTCTTGGGGGCATCTTTAGGCAAAGGATGAAACACAGCAGGCGTTGCCTCATTCACTTCATCACCGAGCGCCTGCCAGTTGCCGCGAAGTTGTACTTTCGTGACTCGGCGCTGTTTGGGATCCAGATCACGCATGATCGGCACGGTGACAGGTTTGATGGCAGCAAGTTCTTGGTTCGCAGCTGCAAGGCGCTTGCGCTCAGAGGCGGATTCCTTAGCCAGGTTTCGCACATAGTAGTCGGTGACGAGTTTTTGCTGGTCTGGTGTGCGTTTGGACGATGTGAGAGCCGCAATGACATTGGCAGGTGTTTTTGCCGCCAGCTGCACGCGGGCGTCACCGCTGACGCTGAGGCGGAAGTTGCCGAGTGTGTGCCGCTTGTGCTCACTCTTCTGGTCCAGCGTGACCCGTAGCATCGCTCCTGTAGGCACGGCGATGGGTGAACTGGTCAAAAGGGTAAGCGTGTGCGGTTTGCCATGAGCTCCGCCGACGGCCCATCCTTTGCTTTTCGGCGACAGGAAGTTTGACGCCTCAAAACCGCTCTGTTCATCATCCGCCAAAGCCGCAGTGAAGCTTATCGGCACTGGGCCGGCAGTTGCAAAAACCCTATCTTTCTCGGGCGCGGGCGTGGGGCTGCTCTTCCACAGAGTCTGCCGCTTTTCATCAAGCAGCAAGACCTGAAAGCCATCTAGTCGGCTGCGTACAGCTCCGTCTGTGCGGTTCCACACCACGATGCGCTCGATGGGCACCGTCGCTTCCAAACGCACTTCCCAGTAGGTCACTGTGTCCTCACCGCCTGTATGAGCCACGCTACCTTTCTGATAATCGCCGTCAGTGTTGTTATCGATGGCGCGGCGGGCCACGGCACTCGTATAGGTGCTGCTTTGACTTGCCTTACCGGCTGGCGCGATGTTTTTGCCACGGCTGAAAACTTGCACCTCGGCCAATTGCAGCATCTTTTTAGCACCTGGAAGCTCCACGCGAACAATTCTGGCCAGCGGAGCCGCTTTCAAATCCGGCGGCACGACTTCAGCTTTGAGGCCGGTGAGCACAAAATTGCCGAACCCAGCCTGCGGGGCTGTTTCGAGCCTGACAGCACTCAGTTTATCGTCCGTGAGCGGTAATTCGACCGTGTAGCTTGCGGTGTCCTTGTTCTTTGCAATCAAGACTCGACCATCGTTTTCGATCCTCGCATCGCTTTCGCTCATTTTGGATGGCTTCGGACTCTGCCAGCCCAAATCACGCGCAAAACCGCGGTCCCAAGCTTCGAGACCTGCGAGCCACTTTGTGTCCGGTTGAGTGAATTTCGATTCCAGTGCAGCGATCTCCGCCTTGAGCGAGTCACGCAGTTTTTTTAGATCTGGCGTTTCGAAGGCATGATAAGGAGCTTCGTCCTTTTTGTCCGCATCGGCGCTTTGATTGAGGAAGGCATAGAATTGAAAGTATTCATTGATCGTGAGCGGATCGTATTTGTGCGTGTGGCACTGCGCACAGGCCATGGTGGTGCCCATCCACACGGCAAAGGTGGTATTCACTCGATCAATCACTGCTGCATTGCGGAACTCTTCGTCATCTGTGCCGCCCTCGTTTTGGGTCATCGTATTGCGATGAAACGCAGTAGCGATGAGTTGATCATCGGTTGGATGTGGCAGCAGGTCACCTGCGATCTGTTCGATGGTGAATTGATCAAAGCGCATGTTGGAATTTAGAGCGCGAATGACCCAATCACGATAAGCCCAGATCTCACGCGGTTGATCACTCGGATAGCCAGAACTGTCCGCATAACGGGCGAGATCTAGCCATTGAGAAGCCCAGTGTTCGCCAAAGGTTGGTTTGGCTAGGAAGTGATCGACGAGTTCGGCGTAAGTTTTGGGCGATAAGTTTTGAGTGTTTAAATCGGGGCGAAAGCGTGCAAGCTCATCAAGTGTCGGAGGCAAGCCGGTAAGATCGAGGGCGACACGCCGAACCAAGACGGCAGCATCAGCTTCCGGTGAAAAGGTGAGCTTTTCTTGGCTTAACCGCTGACCCAAAAAAGCATCAACGGGCGCAATATCCTCGGACTTCCCGCTTGGTTCCAGCACTGGCACCGCTGGTCGCTTCACCACTTCATAACTCCAATGCTTTCCCCAGGGTGCGCCTTGTTGGATCCATTGCTTCAATAAAGCGATCTGAGCCGCTGAGATCGTTTTGTGTTGCTTGGGTGGCGGCATGATCTCATCTGGATCTGTCGAAACAATGCGCTGGATTAGCGCACTTTTTTCTGGATCACCAGGAACCACGGCGATGACGCCCTTGTTGTCAGCCTTAGCTGAGGCCTCCTCATCGAGGCGCAGTCCAGCTTCACGTTTTTTCTCATCGGGCCCATGACAGAAGAAACAGTTCTCTGACAAGATCGGCCTGATCTCACGAGAGAAATCAACAGCTCCAGCAAAGCCTGCAAAGGTGAAGAAAAGAACGATGGCGTGACGCATGAGTACGGTTAAGGGCAAAAGATACGGACTACTGCATCGATTCTTAACTCACAAAATAAATGCCTCACGCTTGATTCGCTCGATCTTTGGTAAGATAGCCTCTCACTTCTTCTCAGCCTCGGGTTTGCATTTGCAGAGCCATTCGGCATTGGAACATTCTTCACAGATGGCCGTGTTGTATTCCAGACGGGCAGTGATGGCTTTAGTCTCAGGCGTTTTCTTGAATTGCAGGATAAGCCACTCACCCGCCTTGACGACTGGAATAACAAACCCTTTGGCATCCTTTTCCACGGTCAACTTTTGCGGTGCGGCACGATCTCCGGTCACAGCAGTGAGCGTCTGCTCATTCATCGTGACGGGTTTCATGTTTTTATCCAGCACGGCAATGTGAAATAGGTCTCCCTTCACGATGACTTCACCATGCATGGTTTCGTCTTTACTGAACTCTAAAATTCGACCCCCATTGGGGCCAAGTTCGACGCCTTCATGAGCAAAGGATAGTGTGGTGATTAGGCAAAAGAGGAGGAGTTTGGTTTTCATGGGTTTGCGGGTTGGGTTTGGATGTAGCTAAGCGCGGCCTTTTGGCCGAAAAGATAAAAGACAGCGGGCGTGACCATCAGATCAAGCAAGGTACTGCTGACGAGTCCACCGACAATGACGACGGCGACGGGATGAAGGATTTCTTTGCCGGGTTCATGGGCTGCCAGCAACAAAGGGATGAGTGCAATGCCAGCACTGAGCGCCGTCATTAAAACGGGGACCAGCCGTTCAAGCGTTCCACGCACAATCATCTGTCGCGTAAAGCCTTCTCCTTCACGCTCCATCAAATGCAGATAGTGACCAATCATCATGATGCCATTGCGGGCAGCGACACCACCCACAGCGATGAAGCCTACAATCGTGGCAATGCTGATGTTGTTGATCAGCATCCAGGTCAGCGCTAACCCCCCCATGAGAGCTAGCGGGATGTTTAGCATGACTTGCAAGGCTAGTGATAAACTGCGGAAGTAGCTGTAAAGCAATACAGCAACCGCGATGAGTACAAGGCTGAAGTAGAAGATGATGCGTTTGGCAGCGGCTTGCTGAGCTTGAAACTCGCCTTCGAATCGCAGGAAGTAGCCTTCGGGTAAAATGACTTTTTCTTGCACCAGCGACTGCCATTGCTGGACGAGTGATTCCAAATTTCGGTCGCTCGTATTGGCTCCAATGACGATTCGACGCTGGGTGTTTTCACGATTGATGACATTGGGGCCTTTGCCTTCGCGGATCTCTGCCACTAGGCGCAAAGGGATGCGTTGCCCGCCATTGGTTTCGATGAGTAGCTCGCCTATCTTTTCCGCTGAATCCCGCCATGATTCTGGCAATCGCATCACGAGATCAATGGTACGCTGTCCCTCACGAAGTTCCGCAAGGGTTTTGCCGCCGAGTAATGTGGAGACTTGCTCATTCAGGGCACCAGGCTGGACGCCATAGGCGAGGGCTCGTTCGCGATTAATCTCAATCTTGATTTGTGGAATCGGCACCTGCGCTTCCAGATTCACATCGGTCAACCCAGGGACCAGTTTTGCCAAATCGCGGACTTGGGCACCTTTCTCACGCAGCACCGATAAATCGGGGCCAAAGATCTTTACGGCGATCTTTGCCGAGACACCGCTGAGCATGTGTGAGAGGCGATGACTGATGGGCTGACCAACGTTGACAAAGGTTCCAGGAATCGTTTTCAGCAGACTGCGGATCTCCGCAAAAACGAGTTCACGCGATCTGCCGCCATCATGGAACTCGACATCAAATTCATTCACACTCACGGGCATCACGTGATCGTCTTTTTCAGCACGACCTGCACGACGTCCGACGCTTTTTACTTCAGGGATGCTCATGAGAAGACGCGTGCCGACTTCGCCAATTTCGTTGGATTGAGCTAAGGAGGTGCCGGGAGCGCTGGCCAGAGAGATGGTGGCACTGCCTTCGTTAAAAGTTGGCAGGAACTCTTTTCCCATCATTGGAACCAGCATCAATGAGCCGAGCAATAAAGTGCCTGCAAATGCCATCACGAGCATCGGTGCACCAAGAGCCACTCGAAGGAAGGTGTGACGCACGACCCATTTCATGCCACGAACTAAAACTCCATCCGAATGCACGCCAGCCTTTGGTTTTAAAAGCAGGGAGCAAAGCACAGGAATGACCGTGAGACTGACGATGAATGAAGCTGCCATGCTGGTGATCGTGGCAATGGCGATGGGTATAAAGAGACGGCCTTCAATCCCCTCTAAACCCAGGAGAGGCAGGAAGACCATGATGATCAAGACGGTGGCATAAAGAATGGAATTTCGCACCTCCGCCGAGGCGCTGGCGATCACTTCAAGAATGGAACGTGGCTGTGGATCACTTCGGCTTTCACGCAATCTGCGCCAAACGTTTTCGACATCGACAATGGCATCATCGACGACCATGCCGATGGCAACAGCCAGCCCACCGAGGGTCATGGAATTGACGCTGACACCCAAGGCTTTGAAGATCAGAATCGTTACGGCAAAAGACAATGGCATGGCCATCAGCGTGATGGCTGTTGTCCTGAAATTGAGCAAAAAGAGAAACAAGATCATTGCGACCATGATCGCACCATCACGAATGGCTTCCTTGAGATTACCGATGGCATGTTCGATGAAGTCGCCCTGGCGAAATAGGATCTCCGCAGTCACTCCAGCAGGCAGGGTTGGGCGCAGTTCTGCCAAGGCTTCTTCGATGCTGCGAGTGAGTAGTAGAGTATCAAATCCCGGTGCTTTATCGATGCTAAGCACGACCCCCATGCTGCCATTCACACTAGCATCTCCGCGCATGGGTTGCACAGCGTTTTTGATTTCTGCCACGTCACTGATGAGCACAGGCCGATCTTCAACCATCTTGATGACGGTTTTGGCGATATCTTCAAGCCGGGTCGTCATGCCGAGATTACGCACCATGATTTCACGCGGTCCGGCTTGCAGGTAGCCACTGGTGGCATTGCCCGCTGACTTACTAACGGCTGCCTCGACTTCTTCAAAGGTGATGCCAAAGGCGGCCAAACGCTTTGGATTTGGCTGCACCTGAATCTGTTTCACACCGCCACCAATGGTCAGGACTTCGGCAACACCGCGAATGCTTTGCAGACGGCGTTTGATGGTCCAGTCAGCCAGTGTCCGCAAGTCCACAGGAGCAACCTTTCCATCCTGACTGCGCAGCCCTACGAGCAGGATCTCACCCATCAGCGATGAAACGGGGGTCAAGCCTGACTTGGCTTCTTTAGGCAAGGAACTAAGCACCGACTGCATTCGCTCCTGTACCAGCTGCCTGGCCCGATAGATGTCTGTGCCCCAGCCAAATTCTGCAAACACAAGTGACAGACCAACATCCGAATTGGAGCGCAAGCGATCCAGACCACCGACTCCTTGAACGGCACTTTCCAATGGCTGCGTGACCAGTGTTTCCACCTCCTCGGGAGCCAGGCCTGGTGCTTCGGTTAAAAGGGTGACCGTCGGCTTCGTCATGTCTGGCAGGACTTCGACAGGCAACTGGGTCAGCGTTTGCCAACCAAACACAAGCACGACTAAAGCCACCATCAGAACTAGGGGTCGATGATGGAGAGAGAACCGAATGAGATGATTTAACATGGGGGCATCTCCTTCCGCTTTATGATCGCTAGGATCAAAAGAACCAGGAGCAGACCACTGGTGCCTGCAAAGAAGATCGTGAGATTAGTCGAGTTCTGGCTGCCGTGTTCATGAGCATGGTCTTCATCATCGCCATTCGCCGCGAGTTGTTCTTTGGTCATTTCTGAGCCATCTTCATTGTGTGCATGGCCATGAGCGGCATCCAGTGCTTCTTTGAGTGAAACGCTGCCTTTGCCTGCAAAGGCAAGGGCATACGCACCGCGGGTAACCACCTCATCTCCGGGGAAGAGGCCTTTCACGACTTCGACATACTGGTCATTTTGCGCGCCGATTTCAATGCTGGTTTTGACAAAAGCATTTTTTAAATCGTAGTCTTTAATGTACACAAAACGCTCTGCCGCATCGCCCTGAACAGCTGAGCGTGGAATGGACATCACGCCTTCACGCTGATTCACGACGAGACTAAACTCGGCTTTCATTCCTGGGCGTAAGAGCTTATCGGGATTGGGCACGTGGAAAGCGGCTTCGAGCGTTCCAGCCACTTCATCTGCTATGGCCGCAGTGTGCACAAGCTTGGCTTCAAAGACTTGCTCGGGCAGGGCATTAACGCGGATATGCGCTTTGTTACCGATCTTTAATTTACCCGCCAAATGCTGAGGCACATGAGCCACG
Organism: Prosthecobacter debontii; assembly: GCA_945869675.1. GTDB lineage: Bacteria > Verrucomicrobiota > Verrucomicrobiia > Verrucomicrobiales > Verrucomicrobiaceae > Prosthecobacter > Prosthecobacter debontii_A. The sequence goes on from CAMBPS010000004.1 coordinate 34,170, forward strand.
GCTTCGACGGTATTGAGATCCATGATTTCGATGAGCTCTTGGTCCGGCGAGACAGGCTGACCTTGGGCGATGTTTACTTTGGAAACAAGGCCGCTGATCGGTGCGACAAGCTTGATGACTGGCGGTGGATCGCCCGGCTGACGGCTCTCCACCCAAGCAACTTCAGCATCCACTTCGACCTCTTGATGAGGTATGACCAAGACTGAAAAGGCCCGCCCTGGAATACGGCTGCTGACAATGGCGCGATTGCCCGGCAAGACCTCAATGTGACCAAGGGAAAAGACGGTTTCTTCAAACGTGGTCTCTTCGGCTTCGACAAACTCCAGTTGCAGATTGACCACCGCAGCGGGTTCAAGAATGACGGTATTGTCCAAGCGTGCAGAATCAGCAGCCTGTAATACGACAGCCGACAGTAGTGCCAAAGGGAAAAGAGATTTTAAAGACATGAGGAGACCATTAAAGATTCACACCTGCAATTTTCAGCAGGCGCATGGTGAGGAAGTAGAGAACCACGGTGAGGATGACGCCCGAGCCAAAGGCGGGCCAGAAGCCGCCGAGTTTTTTGATCAGCCAAGGCATCATGATGAACATGGGTAGCGTGGGCAGGACGAACCAAAAGGTGCCAAAGGCATGTCTGCCGATAAGCGCTGAATCCTTGGTTTCTGCATAGAGCCAGATGAAGGCTAGAAGTGATGTCAGGGGCAATGAGTGGATGATGCTGGCCGCGGCGTTGTTACGCTTGGCAATTTCGGTCACGAGGACGATGACCCCTGCACTGAGGAAGAGTTTGATCAGGTAGTAGCTCATAGGATTTAAGGATGACCGATAGCGGATTCGTAGCGGATGCGGGCGAGATGAAAGTCCCGCGCTGCGTCCAGAGCGGCGGATTCAAGTTGCAGGCGTTGATCACGGGCGCGGAGCACGGTGAGCAGATCCGTTTGGCCGGACTCATAGGCTTTCTCTAGCTTGCTGGTTTGCTCGATGACGAGAGGCAGCAGTTTGTCTCGGGTGTCACTGACAAGCCCAGCATTCGCCTCCATCTCACGGCGTGCCGTATCGGCTTCGCCAGTGATTTGCACCGCTAGAGCTTCCGATTCAAGCCTGGCACGTTCGGCACTTGCTGCCTTCTCTGCGATCTCTCCCTGATTGCGATTCCAAAACGGCAATGGGATGGAGAAACGGAAACCGACAAAGCCTGTGCGTTCCGTATGTCGCGGTGTCACATCTTGCTGCTCGCGCGAGGCGAAGAAACCAGCACTAACGTCGGACATGCGCCGAGCATTGGCGAGTGCTGAGTCGGTTTGTGCGGCTTCAACTTTGGTTTGCGCAAGCTGGTAATCCGCACGCTTCTGCCAAGCTTTCGATGGTGGCAGTGTGAGCGTTGGCAAGTCGCCGCTGAGGGTCAGGGTGGCTTGGGGATTGAGGCCGAGCATGGGTTTGAGCTCACCGCGCAGACTCACGCTTTCGATCTCGATGCGGCGCGCTTCCAGCAACAGGCGCTGGGTGTCCACTTGTGCCTGCGCGGCATCGAGCGGCGATAGCTCACCGGCTTTGGCGCGGTCTTTGGCGAAGTCGGAGAGCTTCTGTGCCAGCGCCGTCTGTTGCTGGCGTAGAGCACGTTGCTTTTCCAAAGCAAGCAGCTTCACAGCTAAGCTACGTGCGGCGGCGATGTAGCGCCTTTCGACATCACGCACTTCATGTTCAGCAGCGGTGACAAGTTGCGAGGTGAGCTTCTTTTCTAGAGTGAGACGATTGGTCAGCGGAAAAGACTGATCAATGCCAAACACGGTGGTGCGAGGACTGACACGGCTTTCGTTTTGGAAGCTGGTATCGAGGGTCGGATTGCTGAGCCGACCAGCCCCGAGTTGGCGTCCACGAGCTTCGTCAATGCTCAGACGGGCTGCTTTAAGTGCGGGATGGTGAGCGCTCACGCGCGGGGCAATATCCGACAATGAAAGAGTGATGGAGGACGCCACCAGTGGACAAAAAAGAAGAATGCAAAAGACACGAACCATGAGACAAAAGCTAAAGAGTTAAGGGCACGAAAATGATGCCTGTGGTGAGAACAAAAACCAGCCACCATCGTCGTGGGTGGCGGCGGCAGATGAATCTTAAACTCTCAATGCGATGCTGCGTGTGAGCACCTGCGGCCATCGTCGTTTCAGAATTGTATCCCAGCCATGAGACAAGCTCGCGACTGGCATCTGAAGCACGATGACTGGGCGATGACCAACCACCGCCATCTCTGTGACGAACAATGGACTGGTGAAGATTTGTGAAAATGAAAGGAGCTGTGAATCTAAGCTTTCCTTAAGCAAGGCATGCTCGTGAGTGCTTTCATTTTCATGATCTTCATGAGTGTGCAACGGCTCATCTTCGTGGTGGCAGCCAAAGCCTTCCAAGCTGTGACAGTGATCAAACTGCGTGATTTCCTGCGTGCCAGAGCAACTACAGACATAACCGCGTGTCAGGCCAAAGACTTGAGCCCAGCAAAGCGCAAGCATCGCGAAAGCGATGAAGCATGAGTGGGCTCGGCGTGACATAGGGCAACGATGCTAACTATCCAGAGTTTCGTCAATGGCTAAATCCTTACTTTAGAGCTGCTGGCTTGGGTGCAGGTGCTGGAGATGTTTTCTCTGGCAGAGCTGGCAGCCAAGTGTCTGGGGCACCCGCTTTTGTAAGCACTTCACGGATCTGCACTGCTTTACCATTTTGACGTTGGCTCTCCTGAGCGGCTTCCATGAAAGCGTATATCTCCAGCGTCTGCTTAGCCGTCAGCGGTGGCTGTTTGGTTTGGAAGAACTTCACGATCTCACGAAGCAGTGGCGTGTAGTCACCTTGGCTTTTTTGTTCCGTGATCGTCTCCTGGCCAAAGCGGATCAGCTTGTAACTCGTTGAGCCCATCGGCAGCGTATGTAAAGCATGGACGGTGCCGAGTCGCCCGCCTTGCCAAGTGCCGGTGCAGACGGAAGTATCAGGAGTTGAGGTGCGCTCAACAGTCAGGCAACCAGAGCCCATGACGGTGAACAACGCCTCGACGGAATGGACGCCGTAAAAGAACAGGTCTGGATGAAAGGGCAATTCAGGTGAAGGTCCGTAAACCAGAGCGGATCGCGCAGGAAGTGGATCTACTGTGGCGACCTCGATCACCCCAGGCCACCAGCGCGTAGCGCTAGCACTAAAGAAAGGCACGTTGGCTTTTTCTGCTAATTGATAAATCTCTACCGCATCTTTCAGACTTGCCGCTACAGGTTTATCGAGAAAGAAAGGCTTCCCACTGGCGATGACGCTGATTGCCTGATCGAGATGGGGTCGGCCATCCACGCTGAGGATCATCACCGCATCTACCGCCGCACACACTTCTTGAATGGTTGGCATGATCTTCACACCATATTTATCACGGAGTGTGGTGGTAAAGCCTTCGACGCGAGTGGCGCTCTCTGGCAGATCAGGACTGCCACCGGCAAAAGCAGCGATCACACGTGCTCCGGGAATGTGATTCGGATTAGCCGGATCATTGAGTCTGAGGGTGAATTGCTCCGAGTGAGAGGAATCCAATCCCACGATGCCGATACGAAGATTGTCAGCCATGAGAGGAAGAGGGGAAAACAAACCTGCTGCCATCGTCAAGACGAGAGCAGAAGAGCGATGGATGTTGAATGGCCCCAGCCGCATGACGTGATCAGTTAAGCGGCTTGAGTTCTGGGGCTAGAAACTTACCGTTTTTCCGGATGAGCTGGTCATCAAACCAGATTTCTCCACCTCCGTAATCTGCACGTTGGATATTCACCAAGTCCCAGTGAACCTGACTGCGATTGCCATTGTCAGCCACACCTTCATAAGCCTGCCCAGGCGTGAAGTGGAAGCTACCAGCGATCTTTTCATCAAACAGAATGTCGCGCATCGGCTCTTTGATCTCGCTATTAAAACCAATGGCAAACTCACCGATGTAGCGAGCGCCTTCATCACTGTCGAAGATCTTATTGATAGCAGCCGTATTGTTAGCTGTGGCCTTGATGATTTTGCCTTTGGAAAATTCCAATTTCACGCTGTCAAACGCGATGCCCTGATAAATGGTTGGTGCATTGTAGCTGATTACGCCCTCCACGCTGTCCTTCACTGGGGCACTGAAAACTTCACCATCGGGAATGTTATGGCGGCCACCACAAACGATGGACTTCAGGCCTTTTAAGCTAAAGCGCAGATCTGTGCCTGGGCCTTTGATGTGCACATTTTTGGCCTTATCCATCAGCTTTTTGAGCTGATTCATCGCGGGGATAAGTGCCGCATAGTCCAACAGACAGACTTTGAAGTAGAAGTCTTCAAAGGCTTGGGTGCTCATGCCTGCTTGCTGGGCCATGGCAGAGGTCGGCCAGCGCAGCACACACCAGCGTGTTTCATTCACGCGCTGATTTTGCAGTGGTCGCAATTTTGCCATGATCATCTTCATCTGCTCCGCAGGCACGTCGCTGTTTTCAGTGATGTTGTTACTGCCGCGAATAGCGATGTAGCAGTCCATCTTTTTCATCAACTCCAGTTGATGATGACCGATCAATTCATACTGCGCTTCCTGCCCATGAATCATCATTTCCCGAGTGACGGTCGTATCATGCAGATGGACCAGTGGATGCGCTTTGACGGCGACGACGGCCCGGATCATGGCCTGAGCAACACTGGCGGGCACATCAAAGCAATCGATCCAAACATAATCCCCTTTCTTCACTTGGGTGGAATAATGGACAAGCTGACGGGCGAGTTGGTCGATACGGGGGTCGTGCATGATTGCTTATAAACGTCACTGACCTCTAGCAGCAAACATGTTTTTCACCCAGTCCCCGCTTTCTAGTCATTTATCCGCGCTTTAAACCTGCCAAGAACTTCTCGCCAGCCGCTTGTAACGTTTCTTCTTTTTTGGCAAAGTGGAAGCGGATGTAGCGGTGCTCAGGCTCGCGGAAAAAGCTGCTCCCTGGCACACCTGTGATACCGACTTCGCGGGTCATCCACTCTGCAGCTGCCGTATCGTTTTTAAAACCAAGAGACGAGATGTCCAGTAGCGTGTAGTAGGCCCCTTGGGGCTCCGTAAAGGGCAGCCCGGTCTGGCGCAGGTAGCCGAGAAAGAGATCACGTTTAGCGTCATATTCGCGCTGAAGGTCAGCGTAATAAGAGTCAGGAAATTGCAAAGCCGTCACCGCCGCCTCCTGCAAGGGAGCCGCAGCCCCTACGGTCAGGAAATCATGCACCTTTCGGGCACGGGCGATCAAATGCTCTGGAGCAATGACATGACCCAGTCGCCAGCCAGTGATGGAGTAGGTCTTGGATAGCGAACCACAGGTCAGTGTGCGCTCCCACATGCCTGGTAGCGTGGCAAAATAAATATGCTCATGCGGAGCATAAACGATGTGCTCATAGACCTCGTCCATGAGAACAAACGCATCGTATTCCTCCGCCAATCCCGCAATGCAAAGCAGCTCGTCACGGGTGAAAACCTTGCCACTCGGGTTGGCCGGATTGCAGATGACGATGGCCTTTGCTCCACCAGCAAAAGCGCGACGCAGTTCCTCGCGATCAAAGGTGAAGTCTGGCGCATGCAGCGGCACATGCACGGGGATAGCACCCGTCAGGATCGCATCAGCCGCGTAGTTTTCATAAAAGGGGGAAAAGACGATCACCTTATCTCCAGGATCACAGGCAGTCATCATCGATACCATCATCGCCTCTGTGCTGCCACAGGTGACGACGAGGTGCCGGTCAGGATCTATCTCCAGTCCTGTGAAGTGCTGATGCTTGTGTGCCAAAGCCTGCCTGAAACGCGGCGCACCCCAAGTCACTGCATACTGATGAAACGGACCACGAATCGCTACTGCCAGTGCTTCAATCAGTTCCTCGGGCGGATTAAAATCAGGGAAGCCCTGAGCCAGATTGATCGAACCATGACGGTTCGAAAGACGTGTCATCTCGCGGATGACAGATTCAGTGAAAACTTCGAGTCGGCGGGCTGGCTGAGGCATAGTGGATTCCTTTTTAAAACAGGATTTCAGGAATAACAGGATTGAAGTTTGAACTTTTCTTCAGGCGGGTCGAAAAGACTAGGTCCATGCAGCGCCTTCCTATCTCAGCCATTCTCAGTGCCGTTTTTGCTTTTGGCTTTTGGGGTTTGTTGCCGATTTACTGGAAGCAACTCGGCCATCTCGGCTCAGACGTTGCCGTGGCACAGCGAGTGATTTGGACGCTACTTGTAACGACTCTTCTACTCCTGTGGAAGGGCGAGACTCGGTCTTGGTGGCGTGATTTAAGACAGCCTGCCGTTTTGCGAGCTCACGCTCTCTCTGCTGCACTCCTCGGTGTCAATTGGGGCCTCTTTGTTTGGGGCGCACAGCATGGTCGCATCTTGGAGTGCAGTCTCGGTTACTTTTTGAATCCGCTGCTGAATGTCCTCATCGGCTGCCTGCTTTTAGGCGAGAAACTCAACCGCACGCAGAGGGTCAGCATCACGCTAGCTGGCCTGGGTGTTGGCATTCAAATGATCGCCGTGGGTCGTCCGCCATGGATCGCTTTACTTTTGGCTTTCACCTTCGGTTTTTACGGACTCGTTCGCCGCCGTTCAACCTTGGGACCGCTAGCTGGACTCGCCACGGAGTCCATCATTGCCCTGCCAATCTCCTGCTGCTTCCTCAGCTTCTGGATCGCTCAGGGCCAGCCCATCTTTGGCAGCGGCTCAGGGCGGGACGTGTCTCTGATTCTCGGCCTTGGCATCATCACTGCAGCTCCCCTTCTCGGCTTCGCCAATGCCGCGCGAAAGCTGCCCTTTAGTCTACTCGGCTTTTTGCAGTTCCTCGCCCCTACCGGCCAATTCATCATCGGCTTCTTCGTGTATGATGAACCACTGGCCCCTTGGTCTCTCGCTGCCTTTGCCTTCATCTGGAGCGCCATTGCGCTGTTTTGCGTGAACTTGGTTCGATCTAGAAATTGAATTGCTACAAGCCGTTGAGGAGGTGCCGTCATGAACAAACATGAACTGGATGGCTGCAAGGCGGTAATTTGCCTTTGATCAGCTGATGACCACGACATCACTGTTGGGATTGATTTCGAAATCAGCGCTGCACAGCTTATACCGCTCCATCTCCTGCCCCCAGCGGGCACGGCTCAAAAGATGGATAGGAGTGGTTTCGGTGTCATGTTCCCCTTCATCCCAGCCGTGATCGATCTGGATGCCTCCACGGTCCGTGAGCAAGTAGCGCGGATGCATCTTCTCTCGGCCTCGACTCCAGAGGTGGGCACGAAGACTCCAGCCTGACCTCAGCAGAGGGGAAAGTTGCTGCTTCAGTTCGGAAATGGTGAAGTTTAATGGGCTCGTGTCCTGCGGATCATTGTCTTCGGGATGCCTCACATGCAGCTCGATCTCACGGATAGAAGCGCCTTCGACGTGCAACCGTTCTAAAAGTGCTTCCAGCACATCGCGAAACCGGGGTTTACGAGGATTGAAATGCGGCTCGACCAGCTTCACCACTTTGGAGTCGCGTAGGAGCGGCCAGACACAGTCGATCATCGGCTGGCACCTGCGCTGGATGGTTCTTTGGGTTTCCACAGCAAATTTCGGGTCCCGCTCGTACTCGCGGTCTTCATCCGCGAGGATAGCGTTCTTCGTTTCGATCTCCTGGTGGGAGAGGATAGCATCGAAGGACTTCCAGGCATCGGCAGCATTGAGGTGCCAGGCTTTGGTTCCATCGTAGCTAGCCTTGTTGCCGACCACGCGGAGGTCTGGGGCACCCATGGGCACGTCCAGCCAGGTTCGCAGACTATTGGCCTTTACTGGTCCGATCTCGCCGGCGGCTTCAAGGCGAGTCACTTCCTCCCGCACATGGCCCCGCCACTTCTTGGGAAAGGCAGAGATGACGCGGCCTTTCTCCACTCCAAAGGAATCTCGCAAGGCCAGATGATGCTGCCATTGAGCGAAGAGGCAGGGATCGAGGGCAATCTCTTTGATCATGAGGTAAGTCAGAAGAGTTCAGCGCTGCGTTCCGCAAAGAATCCATTTGGCCAGGGACGACTGAAGTCACCGTCTGGAGTCACAGGCAGTTCGATGACCTCACTACCTTGATCTCCAGGCTGTACATAAAGCACGCAAAGATCCTCTGGATAAAGTGGAAGTCTTCCAGGTTCAAGTTGGCCGTCGTTGGTTTCCCGAACACGACGCAGGAGTCGTAGGATCAAATGCTCGCTGTGAGTTTCGATGAGGAAGCGGTTGCCGCGCTCTTTGGCTGATTGGATGAAGAGGTCGGCCAACTCAGTTTGCAGGGCGGGATGAACGTGAAGTTCCGGTTGTTCGATGGCGATCAGACTTTTTTCTGAACCAAAAGCAGAAGCTACAAGAGGCATCATCTGACTGAATCCAATTCCCATATTCGTGGGGGAAACAGACTGTGAGGATGTAGTGGAACTAAAGCGAACCTTGGCTGAATCAAAGCCGCCTGGCGTTTTGTTTCCTCTGCCTTGTCGAACTGACTCCAACATGCCTCGCAGGTCGGCCAGAGTTCGATTGAAGCCCCCGAGCAAGAAGCTTTCGATTTCATCAACGTCAGAATCTGCGAGCAATGAGTTATAATGATCAATTCCTCGGCGCCTAGCATCGTCATAGATGATGTCGTGCGCTTGTTGCCGCAAGCTGGTGGTGAGTTCAGCTTCATCCTCTTTTTCATAATTCAAGCACCCCTTCAGACCAGACACTACCTGGTCTATTTGCGATTCATAAAATGCATTATCTGTATTCAGTTTTGCGTCAAAAGCCACTTCAACGAGCGCTTCAATATTGTGCTCGCCTGAGAGTGCTCGAAGAAGCTGCTGAAGTGACGAGTCTGGGAATAGACGATCAAACTCTAGGCGATACTTAGTTTTGAAGATATCACTAGCCAGCCATATGTTCACTTTGGCAAGAAGCTTTTGGTCTGCCGCGAGGTTCCACCATTCCGTCATCCCTGGCTCTGATTGCTGTGCTTTGGTAATCTCATCACAAATCGGGCGAATCGGCCCGTGGTAGATGAGGTTGGTCAGGACATCTCTCAGAGATGTATTCCCCATTTTGATTTGCTTCGATATCGACGACTTGAGCGCATCGACGACTATGTTAGACTTCTGTATCAATTCCTGAAACAACTCTGCATATTTACCTTGGTCGTGCGACGCCTCGATCGCGCTGAAGAAATCGAATTCATCCAAGTTTCTGTCCTCGATTCTAAAATGGTCCTCATCCGTGCCAGGAATCGCTACATTTCTTTGCAGGGATAATCTTTTTTTGATCGAGTTTTGAACGGCTTCATCCAAAATGCCTTTGGCATCCGAATCCAACCTTGAGTAAGCCATAAGCTCTTGAAGCGTTTTCCCCAGGTTGTGAATTTGGAGGTGCTTTGAGTCGCAGTTGGTCGAGTAGGTTACCACCTCGGAGTGCATTTGCCTCACAGACAGTGCCACCGTTTCAAGGTTGCCAGGAAGACTTTCTTTCCAAGCCAGCCCGAGTTCAAGAGCCTCCCCACAATTTTCGCCCTCAGGTTGAACCGTGAAGCCAAAGGAAATGGGATTCGTGTTCCCGTTCCGAACAATGTCAGCATAGGAGCCTGGATGGCGCTCACCCGCGCCCTCACTTTTCGAAAGCTTACCATTCAAAATAGCATGACGAGCGACGAGGAGCGAACGAAGCAGGGCCGACTTGCCAGCGCTGTTGGGGCCAAAAATGAGGGTGATGGGCTTGAGCGGCACCCGTTGAGGTGTGTTGAACGCTTGATAATTGCCGATGGAAAATTCGGTGAGCATGAAATCAGTGGGTGGGATTGGGAATCATCTTGGCGGTTACAGTGCCAAGAGGCAGGGAGAGCAGAGAGCAGACTTTTTCGATTTGATCGAGCTTCGTGCTGTTGGCGGTATGGGTGTGCACGAACCAGCCTGTAGCACCGACTGGCTGATGACCATAGATTTCACCCGTGACCGGATTGATGAAATCCATCTCAGGTTGGCGGGAGACGAGGCCCGCACTCCCAACAGGCAGCGCCTTTAGCTTTGGGAAAATGTCCGTGCCGAGGACGCGTGCCAGGGCATCCATGAATCTGGCAAGTGTCTTGGCCGCAGTACTTTCTTGGAGAGTCAATGATTCCAACGAACGGCCAGCCGCCCGCCAGTTGATGACGATTTGAAGCCGGGTCACGGCGCTGCGGGTGCCCGAGCTGCTGAGATGGCTCTGAATGGCTTCCATTTGCCGCTGCCAGCAACGCCTGGACTCGATCAAAGTGTCCAGCGTGCCTTGAAGAGGTGATAGGGATTCAGTTAGCGTTCGCACCATCGTGAGGTTTCCCTCGATTGCTGCATCTGCAATGGCCTCACGCACACGAAGTGTGAGGTTCTGGGTTTGTTCGCGCCATTCTTGGAGTTCACTCATATCTGGTGTTAGGTTTAACGGATGCTTGGAAGAATTGCCAGCAGGACGATTCCATGTAACATGACTACACAGCCATGTTCAAATATCTCGCCAATCAATCCGGTTTTTCCCTCGAACGTCTCGCTTCGCTCTGTGAAGTGGCGGAGGCGGGGAGCATTGGGCAGGCTTCGCGCGGGGATGCGAACCGGCAGAGTCAGCTCAGCCGACAGATCGCGGAGCTGGAGGCAGTATTTGGGATCGCGCTGCTGGCGCGGCAGAGTCGACCCTTTCGACTGACGGTGCAGGGGCAGGAGCTAGCACAGGCAGCACGGCAGTTTTTTCAGAGCGTGGATGATCTCCAAAAGCGTGCTGGCAATGAGGCGCAGAGAGTCGTGTTGGGTGGCGGTGAGGCGCTGATCCAATGGTTGTTATTCCCGGCCTGTGAGGTGGTGAAGACGGAAGTCGGTGAAGTGCTTTTTGCCTTCAAGAACCTGGACAGTGCTCGGCTGGTGGGTGGGCTTCAGCGAGGCGAGTTGGATGTAGCACTGATCCGTGCGGGTGAGGCGGTACCAAGTCTTTCCACAGCAGGTCAATGGCACTATGCTTATGCGCCGTTTGTTCCCAAGAAACTCTCCCGTTCTTTTGCAGAGCTGGGCGTGGAGGATCTGGGACACCTGCCATGGGCACTGCTTGAAGGTCGTGGTCATTTCCGCCAGTTCCTAGAAGAGGCGGCGCGGCAAAGCGGAACAGAGATTCAATGCGCTCTGGAGTGCTCGTCTTACACCCAGGTGGCGATGGCGATCCAAACGGGCAAGTATGCGGGATTTCTTCCCGAGTTTGCCTTGGGCTCAGCTTTTGCCTCCAATGCTGCCGTGAACCAACGCCCCCTAATTAAAGCACTGCGCTATGAACGCTCGCTGACTCTGGCTTGGCGTGAAGCCACTCTTCGCGCGAGGCCTGTACTAGAGAAAGTGATCGAGGAACTGAAGCAGGAGCTTTCCAAACGAATGTAAGAGTTCGGGAGCCGCAGTTAAGTTAAGAGCCTTGTCTCGCCCCCTCAGGTGCACGCTTTCGAATCATTTTGATGCCTTATTCTGACTGTTGAATGCACGCACATTTTCTAATGCTCATCTTTGTCTTTTTTCGCAGCCGCTTTTTTTAGACTGCTTAGATAGGCGACGACGTCACGAATCTCACGTGGGGTGAGGATGCCGAGCATGGGAGGCATCATGGAGACGGGTGGGGTCTGCATGGCGATCTCGGGACGCGCGACCTTCTTTTGAGTGCCATCGCCAAGGCGCAGGGTGACGGTGGTTTTATCCTCTTGATAAAGAGCGCCAGCGAGGTTGCTACCATCTTTGAGGGTGATGGAGACGAGGCCATAACCTGGGGCGATTTTCGCAATGGGATTGACGAGAGACTCCAGGAGTTCGGCGCGTGTGCGCTGACTGCCGATGGTTTTTAAAAGGGGACCCACTTGACTGCCTTCTTTAGCTTCGACGGTGTGGCAGGCAATGCAGTTGGCACCAAGATGGTTGGTCACGATGTCCTTGCCGTTGCTACTGCTGCCGCCTTCGATCAAATCATCGCGCGGAGCGGTGCGGCGGCTTTGCTGGTAGGTGGCCAGGCGCTCCGCCAAAGCAGAATGTTCTTGAGCTGCTTCGAGCACATCGAGTTTCAGGCTGGGCTCGACTTTGCCAGCGGCTAGCCGTTGCAACCAGCTGTCCAAGAGGGTTGCTGCTTCTTGGCTCTTATCGCTGCCGAGAAGTTTGAGCGCGGCCTGCTTTTCTGGCACGCTACTTTGCTCGAGAACTCGTGAGGCCTCACTCACCGCACGAGTGGGTTGGTGAGTGAAGGTCTGAACGAGAGATTCCATGCGCAAGGCAACAGGTGACGTTTTTGCCGAAGCAGAGGCCAAGGTTTCTGCAAAGGCGACATCACGGTGATGCTGGGCAGCCATGAGTCGTAGTGCGCCGACGCGCTGCTCTGATTTGGCTTGAGAGTCTTTGATGATTGCCTGAAGTGCTGGAGCCTCAACCTGCAGTTCTAGTTTGACCATTAACTCGATGGCTGCCGCTTTGAGATCTGGGTTGGCGAGACTCAGCATGGCTGCCACATGGGGCTGAATGACAGCAACGATGGCTTGGGACTCTCTTGGTTCGTCATGACGTGCCATGCCATCAACTCGGTCCAATGTTGGAGGTTCCGTGAAGGCCAGTAACGCTTGGAAGGCCTCGCTGACCATCTCTGATTTGGCCTGGGGAAGCATCGCCAGAGCGACGAGACGGTGTGCATTTTCAACGGCACCGAGTCGTAAGTTGGCATTGATCGCTCGGCGCAGAGTCATGCTAGTGAGCCCACTCTGTGAATCGGCGAGGGCAGCTAGCTGCGGCCAAGCTTCTGGAATGCCCTGATCATCATGAATCGCGCGGGCAGCTTCATCGACGATGCTTGTTTCGGCATCCTTGAGAGCAGGAGCGATGAGCGGTGAATGCTGCCGTCCTAAGGCCAAGATCGCAGCGAGTCGAACCGTCCGCGATGGATCCGCTAAGTGCGTGGCTAGGCCTTCAGCACTCACGGCACCTGCTAGACCTGTGACCACGGCATGGCGCAGCCAGGCATCATTCGCATCTTTGCCTGCCATTTCCCAAAGCGCAGATTCTGCACGAGCCACTTTCAGTTTGCCGATGGCGATTGCTGCAAAAAAACGCACGCGGCTATGCGTGGAAGATAGAAGCTTAATGATGGCCTTTTGATTGATCTCGCTTGTGCGACCTTCACTGAGCACTTTAGCGAACTGCGCCAGCATTTCAGGATCTGTTTCAGTAGCAAGCACGCTTTGCAGCCCCTCATCCGAGACGTCCCCGCGGCGCAGTCCGATTCCATAACCCCAGAGTGCATGTGCACGCTGTAGAAGAGGTGCCTTGTTATCAGCAATAATGCTCACGAATGCCGTCCAAGCCTGCTGTTTCACCAAGGCCAGCTGTGCACCGAGGCGGACACGCTGGTCGGCATGACCTAACAGCGTTTGGAGTTCGGTGTTTTCCCGATGATCAAATCCGGCACCGAGAAGCTTTTGCGTTTCAATGCGTGCAGGGCTCGGCTTACCAGGCTCATCGACACGCCAGATGGCGCCTTTTTCATCGGTGGGATAACCACCAGACCAGTCGGCTAAATAGAGACCACCGTCGGGGCCAAAGCTGAGACCAATGCCCATGATGCCTGCATTGATGAGGCGCGCGCGGCTCATTTCAAAAGCGCTGCCTTTAGGCTGGATGGTAAACGCCTCCATCTTGCCAGAAGGAAACTGATCCAAGATGAAATGACCCCGCAAACGCTCGCCAAGCGCCGTGCCAGGCTCATGCGCCAAGCCTGCTGGTCCATTGGAATAATTGGCTAGCGGCGGTGTGATAAAGAGCGGCGTAGCCGCGCCCGCCAGGGCGTGGTCTGGAGACTTCGCTGACCACGGGCTTGCGCCCGCGGCTACGGCCTGCCAAATGCCTTCACGCATCCAGCGACTTTCCGATTTCATGTATTGGTGGCCACAACGCCAGCCGGAATCGCTCTGCTCAGTGATGTAAACGAAGCGCTCTTGTTCACCCGGCATGTCAGCGTCATTATCCACACCGAAGATGTTTCCAAAGTCATCAAAGGCGATCTCTTGGACATTGCGCAGACCATGGGCAAAGACCTCAAAGCCTTGACCATCCGGCTCACAGCGCAAGACACAGCCTTCATGCGGGTAGAACCACTTTTGGCCTTCCTTACTGATGACGTTCACGCCTTTGTCGCCAATGCTCCAATAGATACGCCCATCTGGACCTAGACGAGGCCCATGCATGTCGTGCCCTGCATAGGCAATGTGCATGCCGAAGCCGGTCGCCACGACCTCCCTCACATCAGCGACACCGTCGTCATCCGTATCTTTGAGCCGCCAAAGATCTGGCGCAATGGTGGCATAGACCCAGCCATCATGATAAAGAATGCCGGCAGCGATGCCCGTGACTTCGGTGTTAAAGCCTTCTGCAAAAACAGTCATCTTATCTGCTGTGCCGTCGCTATCGGTGTCGCGAAGCTGGTAGATGCGTTCGCTATGAACGGTCAGGTCTTTCCAGTCGATCGAGCCATCTTTATTATGGTCCTTCAGTCCGCCACGAGGCAGGCGCATTTTCCCTGGGGCCAGTTCTTTTTTGAGAAACGCCTGCTTCTCTTCCACACTCGTTAAACCCACATCATCTGCGGTCCACATGGGATGCTCGCGAATGTCTAGATCCGCCACCTTTCGCCGAGTCGTCGCAGACACATAAACGCGACCCTTTTCATCAACGGTGCAAGCGACCGGATCAGGCACATTTAAGGCACCAGACCAACGATGAAGATTAACCTCAGCCGCAGAGACTAAGGTCGTTATGAGAAGACAGAGCGCAAAGGATCGCATTGGGGGGCAATAAAATGGCGAGACAACCACTGTTTGCCAACTTTCAAATAACTACGTATTGTCCATTCTAGCTGACGAAGCAAAACCAAGGTCAGACGCCACCGTCACGAATGTCCGGACTGACTCAACCACGCGCTGCCAATGACAGCTCAATGATGCGGACGCAGAGTTCGGGGAACTCGATGCCGAGGGCTCTGGCGGCTTTGGGGAGGAGGCTGCTGCTGGTCATGCCGGGGATGGTGTTGATTTCCAAGACGAAGGGCGAACCGTCGGCGCGGAGCATGACATCAACGCGACCATAGACTTCCGTACCGCAACTCTTGAAAGCAGCCATGGCGGCGGCTTGGACTCTCTGGGTGGTTTCGGCATCGAGTTCGGCCGGGCAATGGTAGAGCGTTTTACCAGTGCCATTCATCCACGGGTATTTGTTGTTCATGTCGTAAAAGCCATCCACTGGCTCAATGTGGATGACGGGCAGCACCTGATCTCCGAGAATACCGACCGTGAGTTCTTTGCCTTCGATGAATTCTTCGACCAAGGTCTCAGTGCCGTATTTTTTAGCCAGTTCGATGGCTTGGTGCCATTCTTCTTCGGAACGGCAGATGTTGACGCCGACGCTGGATCCTTCACGAGGGGGTTTGGAAACAAGGGGAATGGAAATCGCTAAGGGTTCGCTGCCGTCGAGTTTGTAGATTTGTGAACGGGGTGTGGGGACACCTGCGGCGATGAACTTCTCTTTGCTTAGCGCTTTATCAAAAGCGATGCGGCTGGTGATAACGCCAGCGCCTGTGTAGCGCGTGCCGCGTGCTTCGAGGATGGCTTGGATCTCGCCATCTTCACCAAAGGTGCCGTGAATCAGATTCATCGCGATGAAGACATCCTCAGGCATGTCGAACTCGGGTCCCGTGACATCGACCTCGACAACGTCTGCACCCACGGAGCGTAGTGCTTCAGCGACGCTTTCAGCTGTTTTGAGAGAGACGTGGCGTTCGTTGCCAGGGCCGCCTTTGAGCAATGCAATTTTTTTTCCGGTGATGTCGAGCATGGTTTTGAGTAATGGCGCGAATGCTTGAGTAGCGCAAAGGCAAGATGGCATCAATTTGCGAAAGCCTCATGAACGGAAAGCTACCGTCAAATCCATTCCAATCTCTAAGGCAAGGCCAAAGTCAGGATCTGAGAAAACCTCAACACGCGTTAGAGGGTCGCCTTGAGCAGAGTTGCTAGTCCGAAGGATGCTTGTTGTCCCACAGTAACCACCTCCGCATGATCGAGGGGTTGTGGCTTCAACCCAGCGGCCCAATTGGTGAGCATCGAAATTCCGGCTACCTCCATGCCGAGAGCACGGGCTTGAATGGCCTCGGGCACGGTGGACATGCCAACCGCATCGGCACCCAAGGTCCGCAGCATGCGGATCTCTGCGGGTGTCTCATACTGAGGCCCGAGAAGTGCGGCATAGACTCCCTCGTGCAAGGGCAGTTGTAGCTCTTTGGCCGCTTGATGAAAGCGCTGACGCCAACTTGCGGAATACACTTCACTCATGTCATGAAAGTGAGCGCCACCGAGCAGCGGTGTGGTTCCTTGTAAATTCAGATGATCGCTAATCAGCATGAGTTCACCGACTGCCATGGATTCTTTGATGGCCCCGGCAGCATTGGTGAGCACCACCCGCCGAATCCCGAGATCGTGCATGAACCGAATGCTGGCGGTAACGTCAAAAGCACTGAGGCCTTCATACAAATGCCGTCTTCCCTGCGCGAAGAGCACGGGTTTTCCAGCGACCCTCCCAAGAACAAAGCGACCAGTATGACCGGGAACCGTGGACGCACTTAAGCCTGACACTTCTGCAAACGAGACCTCCGCTTCGACACCAAAGGCATCCACCACACCACCCAATCCAGATCCAAGAATCACGGCGGTTTGAGGACAGGTTTTTTTAATCAGAAGGAGACTCATGTTTAATTGATCGTTGGAACAAGATCGTCTTTCAATCGCAGATTCGAAAGACAAATAGCACTGGACCTGCATGTCTCTCGATTCTGGATACGATGGACGATCCTTGTTGCGGTCTGGAAAAACAACGTCATTTGCCAACTCAACAAGAGTGACCGAACAAGCTCATGGGCTTAGTCGGTCGATGGTCCAATCATCCCCGATCCGTGTGTAGCGGAGTCGATCGTGCAAGCGACTGATCCGCCCTTGCCAAAACTCAATCTGAGTTGGCCTCAATGCATAACCGCCCCAAAACGGCGGGCACGGGATATCCTTGTCGGCAAAACGTGCCTCCATCTCCAATTGGCGGGCTTCCAGCCACTCGCGCCCGGGAATCACCTTACTTTGTTCAGACACCCAAGCCCCAATTTGATGCCCACGAGGGCGACTCGCAAAGTAGCTCTCCGCTTCGGCTGGCGGCAGTTTCTCAATCAATCCACGAATGCTCACTTGATGATGTCTTTGTGTCCATAGAAAGACCGCACTCGCGGCTGGATTAGCAGCCATCTCCTGACCTTTCCGGCTATCGTAATTCGTGTAAAAATGAAAACCCTGTGCATCCAAGCCTTTGAGAAGAACCGTGCGCGCTGTTGGAGCGCCATCTAAACCGATCGTGCCAAGAGTCATCGCATTGGGTTCAGGCAATTGATGGACGAGCGCATCTTCTAACCAAGCCTGAAACAGGACTTGCGGATCAGCCGGGGCTTTAGCCTCGGTCAGGTTGTCGAGATCATAACTGACGCGAAGGTCACGAAGAGTGGTTGGCGGAAAATCGATCATGGTCTGAGAAGAAACGCGCGTCAGACCATTGCGGCAATCCCTTGTTTGCGCCTTGATGCATGATTCTTGTCCCATGACCTCATTTACCGGAATTTTGAGCGATCTCGACCGCGTGCTGCTCAGCGCGGAGGAAATCCATGATCGCGTGGCTACGATGGCCGCGCAGATCCAGCAAGATTATGCTGGCAGGGTCATCACCGTTGTTGTTCTCATGGATGGTGCTCTTTTCTTCGTCGCTGATCTTTTACGCCAAATTGATCTACCGATTCGGCTCGTTACTCTTGGGGCCAGCAGTTACCATGGCGGTACCCAGTCCACAGGCCAAGTGGCGATCCAGTGGCCAGCCGGGGCTGATTTTGTCAACCAGGACATTCTACTCTTAGACGACATCTTAGATACAGGACTCACCCTCAGCGCCCTCAGAGAGCGACTCATGGCAGAGAAACCAGCCACTCTGCACACAGCCGTCTTATTGGATAAAAAGCGCCCTCGCTCCCATGATTGTCCGCTCGACTATTGCGGCTTTGAAATTGCTGATGAGTTCGTCGTCGGTTACGGCATGGACTATCAGGGCCGCTTTCGTAATCTACCCTGCATCGGGATTCTCAAGCCATGAAACTGCAACTCCTTTTCTTTTCCGTTCTACAAGACATCACCGGAACCGCGGAGTTGGCTTGGACAAGTGCTCCAGATACACAAGTCACAGATCTACTCAACAGCCTCTACGAGCGCTGGCCGAAACTTCGCGACTGGGATAGCAGCTTGCTCGTCGCCATCAATCAAACGTATGTCAAACGAGAGGCTTGCCTGATCGACAACGCCGAAGTCGCCATCATGCCACCCGTGCAGGGCGGCTAGTTTCGCCTTTGATCTTTTGAGAATCGACCTTTCAATCCAACCATGGAAGACAGCCACGACCAACCTGACCGACTCACTCTGACTCAACTTCGTCAGGTAGCGGGCCCTTCACCTCAGCCTTATCGGGTGCATGTTCAAGTCGATCAACGCAGTGAAAAGCAGACGTCCGGTGGTGCTCCGTTTCTTGAGATCAAGCTGGCTGATGCCGGTGAATCCATGGTTTGGCGTGTGTTTGACAATAACCCGCTTTTCGCTGACGCCCGCGCTTTGCAGCGAGGGCACTTTGTTGAGTTAACGGCTCAATGGATGGATACAGGGAAATATGGAATCGAACCTAGGCAACCGCAGATGCGGTCTTTGAGCGAGGAAGAAAAACTCCTCGTTCTCGATGGCGATCCTGATCTGGCGAGTCGTCAGCAAACAGACTTTACCGACATCATGAGCTTTGTAGAGGCGATTCATGATCCGCGTCTGCGCTGTTTAAGCAGCCTCTTTTTAGAAAAGCATGGCGAGCGTTTTCGTCGAACAGCAGCTGCACGGGAAAATCATCATGCT
The DNA here is from genome assembly GCA_945869675.1 of Prosthecobacter debontii. Lineage (GTDB taxonomy): Bacteria > Verrucomicrobiota > Verrucomicrobiia > Verrucomicrobiales > Verrucomicrobiaceae > Prosthecobacter > Prosthecobacter debontii_A. Next base: position 53,192 of record CAMBPS010000004.1, read on the forward strand.
AGGCGTGGAGGTCTCGTCGAGCATGTAGCTCAGATGATGCGCTGTGCGGTGGCAATCTCTGGCGTGTATCCACATCTGAATCAAGATCTACTCATCGCTGGAGTGCTCTTTCATGATTGCGGAAAGCTCTGGGAAAACGTCTATCCTGAAAACAGTTTTGCCATGCCGTATCAGCTTCATGGTGAGATGCTTGGTCACATCACGTTAGGACTGGAGTTGGTCAATAAACTCTGGCGTGACATGCATGATCGACCTGAAGCAGCCGAATGGACAATGCTGGAACCCGCCAGCGATCTAGTGCGCTTACACCTGTTGCACCTCATCGCCTCCCATCATGGCCAATATGAGTTTGGATCTCCTGTCCTGCCAAAAACACCGGAAGCTCTGGCACTGCATCATGTGGATAACATCGACGCGAAGATGGAAATGATGCGTCGTGGTTATGAAACCTCTAAAGAATTAGCCCCTGGCATTTTCGAGCGCTTTCGTCCATTAAACATCCAAGTGATTGCTCCGTTGACCAAAGTGGTTCCTACAGAATAAATTCAGAGTTCATCCGCCCAGAGAAGGTGGATGACAAGCTTTTTGGTCGTGAGCGGATGCTGATCTGAGGGCAAGGAAAGTGGCCTGCCCAGGAGTGACGCGAGTTGAGTGACAAAACCAGCGTGCTGAGCTTGACCCGCAACATTCCCAAAGCTTGCTTCTGCAGATTCAAAGATCTCAATGAGATCATCACCATAAATGACAATGGGAGAACTCGGATCATTGCCCAGTCCTGCAATGGAAACGAGTTGTGCCGTTTCTTCCCCGAACTTTTTTTGCCCCAAAGGGAAAAGTTTTCTCACCAAATCACCAGATTCAATGCGCTCCAGAATGGTGGCTTGAATCAACGGTGTCTCCGATTGATGCAGTTCAGGCCAGCGTTTGCGGATCTCTTTCGCAGTCATATTCGCCACGACCTTCATGGTATCATCGGTCCAGTGACTATCATTCTGATAAAAAGCCTGCTCTTTCAGTAAACGATCCCAAAGTGGCTGAGCAGGATCGACGACTGATATGCCCGCAGCAATGAGTTGATCGATTTTAGCCTTCTGTCCCGGGGGCATCAAAGGCTGCTGATAATCACCGCGGAAAAAGTGCTGTGGGTACAACGCCACCTTGCTCGGCATAGGAATCACCATCATGCCAACCCCCATTGATTTTAAGGTATGAGCCTGTTTGACGAATTCCTCTGTTTTTCCCGATGCTTCACGGCGCAGTGTCAAGCGATCCAGTTCACGCATGGGATAGAACCAGCCATTGTAACCGAGGTGCACTTGGGCATTCCCCTCATCAAAAATCCACGTCACTGGCCACTGCGCGATCTGCTTGATAATAGCAGGTGCATTGAAGCTATCACGAAATGGATAAAGCACAGCAAGCGGCAACAGCGCAAAACCCAGAATGCGCCACGTTTTGATCTGCATTTGCAAGAGCCATGGCAGCCTCGGTAAACCAACACTCGTCAGGAGTGCGATGAATTGAATGCTCTGCAACCAACCACTCGTCATGCGCTTTTCCAACATGGCGGCATAAATCGAGCTAGAGCTCATGGTGAACATCCTTTGCCAGCCATTCACGGCTGCCATCAAATCAGGGGTCACGAGCAGCACATTCGTGACTACAAAGAGCAGCATTGTTCCGATGACTCTGAATGGCATGGGCAATGGAGCAAAGAGACTTTTTTTGCGCCAAACTTCTACAGAAAGAATGACGAACTGGATGAGAAACCAGACTGAAACAGAGCTCAGATTTCCATGCCACAGGACTGCGACACCGCCCACCAAAACCACAATCGGCAACACCTGTCCTAAAGTTGGCCCCGCAGGCTTCGAGAGCCCAAACTGAAGATGCTTCCAAAGTCCTAAAAAGCTGCCTTGTCGATAGGGTGCATCACACAGCTCACCACGTGGCTGCCCCTTTAACATCGAAATCGCTATCAGAATATCCGCCAAGCCAGAGATGGCTAGATAGAGCTGACTTGTCTGGGCTAAAGCAGCCATCCAGAAGGCTTTTCCCGTTAAGGCCGCAGGCTCAGCTTGCTGGAACAAATGAATCATCCATTCCAACGGCAAAAGGAGCAGACTTAATTTAGCTAAACCAAAGCCAAGCCTAGCAAGGCTGCGTGAACGATCGGACTTTATGATCGGTGGTGTCCGCGTGCTGTAATGCACCAGAAAAAAAACGATGAAGACTGGGATCAATGGTTTGGCGTAAAGCATAGGTTTTAGTCAGTGAAGGCAGTGTATGAAAAATTAACTTGGGGCCACAGCTTCTTCATTAAAAGCCTGAGGCCTTGCCTGGAACTCGGGGGTCGTGAGCAGGCACCAAGAGCTTTCGGTTGTCGTCCCACATCACACACTGACAGGCACCAAATCCAGTTGATCGATCAAGGTGATGCCCGAGCGCTTCAACTCGCTTCAGCGTAGCCTCATCAAAAGTCGTTTCAATCTTAAGCTCGTCTGGCTGCCATTGCTGATGAAAGCGTGGCTGTTTCAACGCGGCATTCGGCTCCATCCCCTGATCAATGATGTTGGAGATAAGCAATAACGTTTGTGTAATGATCGTCGGACCGCCAGCGGCACCCACCGTTAATAGGGGCCTCCCATCTTTAAAAACTAAAGTTGGGCTCATGCTGGAAAGGGGGCGCTTGCCTGGAGCGATGCTGTTAGCTTCTGCTCCAATCAGCTTAAAGGCATTGGGCACTCCCGGCTGCACGGCAAAGTCATCCATCTCATCATTGAGTAAAACACCTGTTCCAGGAACAATGACCTTACTACCAAATGCGGTATTGATCGTCTGATTCAGGGCCACCCAGTTTCCTTCTGCATCGGCAGTGCTCAGATGTGTCGTGTGTTTGCCATAGATATCGCCTTCCCAGCGTGGTGGTGTGCCATGAGCAGGCACAGGGGTCGTATGATCTAGGTTAATCTTTGCGGCCAGTTCTTTGGCATAAGCAGGATCGATTAAACCTCGTGGCACATGGACAAAGTCAGGATCACCCAGCCAATAAGCGCGATCCGCAAAAGCTAACTTCATAGCTTCTGTGATCACATGCACTCGACTGCTGGCACGGAAATGACGAACAGGAAACTGCTCTAGCATGCTCAAGATCTGGGCCACATGAACGCCACCACTGCTGGGCGGCGGCATGGCGACAATGTCGTAACCTCGATAAGTCGCGCGCACTGGTTCACGTTCGATAGCCTTGTAATTGGCAAAGTCTGCCGCACTTGCAATGCCGCCATTGGCCTGCATCCATGCATCGACTTTGTGGGCATATTCACCCTCATAAAACCAGGTGATTCCATGCTCTGCGATAGCGCGATACGTTTTAGCCAAATCTTTTTGAATCAGCAAATCACCTTTCTGCAAAGGCAAGCCATCAGCTTTAAAGAAAATCTCACGTGAAGCAGGAAATAGCTTCAGCTTTTCCGCCGTCGCCGCTAGTTTGCGAGCATAGACCTCATCAATCGGAAAGCCCTTTTCAGCGATGTCCGCAGCCGGCAGCAGTAGATCCGCCAGTTTTAATTTACCATGCTTTTGGATGGCTAAATCATAGGCTTTTAGTGCACCGGGTATCCCTGAGGCCAAAGCCCCCGTCTTGCTAGCTTCATGATCCAACTGGCCGCCAATCACATACATATCACGACTGGCTTTAGCTGGAGCCATCTCCCGCCCATCAATCGCAGTCACGGTGCCATGAGCCGTCCGAATCACCAGGAAACAACCGCCGCCAATCCCAGAATTATGGCCATCCACCACGCCCAGAGTCAGAGCTGCGGCCACGGCGGCATCCACGGCATTACCACCCTTCTTTGCCGCGTTCACCGCTGCATCTGTTGCCAGTGGTTGAACCGTTGCTGCCGCAAAGTGTGGAAAACCTAGCTCGGCAGCTGTGGATTGAGCCAACAGACCACTTAGCAAAGAGACCAAAAGAAAAAAGCAGCGGTTCATGGGAAAGTAAGCTGTCATCATGATATGTTTGCCGCAGACTGCCCTCTTTTTTTCCATGAATCGCCTCATCAAAACACGTGCGCTTTACTTCCAACCTCCGCCGAGCGCGCGGATCAACTGGACAGTCGCCGTCAGACGCTGACCATCCAACTGGGCCTGTAGCAAGCGTGTGGTGAGCACCGTTCGGTCCGCATCCACCACCTCAAAATAGCTGGCCAGTCCCTTGTCATAGCGCAGTCGGGCGAGTTTGCTGGTTTCTTGAGAAGCAGCCACTGCAGCGCCCACCGCCTCACGCTGACGACCGTACGCTTTGACATCCAGCATTGCATTTTCGACTTCTCCCAGAGCTGTCAAAATCGACTTACGATAGGCTGCCACGGTTTCTTCGTGCTTGGCCTGGGCACTGCGCAGGTTCCCACCCAGGCGACCTCCTTGAAACAAGGGAATGCTAAGCTGTGGACCAATGTTCGCCGTGCGGCTTTTCCATTCTAGAAAATCCTCTGCTCCCACGCTTTCTAAGCCACCATTGCCAAGAAGGCTAAAAGCTGGATAAAAATTGGCTTTGGCCACGCCAACATTGGCATTGGCCTCACGCATGGCCTGCTCTGAAGCACGAATATCCGGCCGGCGCTGAAGCAGTGTGCTCGGTACTCCAACGGATAAGCGTGGCGGAGTCGGCAAATGGCGGTTTTGAGCCAATCGAAACGCTGACGGAAGCTCCCCACACAGCACCGCCAGCGCGTTCTCCACATTGCCGCGCTGACGTTCGATGTTGATCTTATCGTTCTTGGCCAATGCCAACTCGGTGCGTGATCGGGCCACATCCATTTCATTGGCCAGGCCGCCTTGGAATCGCGATTGCTGGAGGGACAGTGATTCTTGCCGCAAACCGATGGTTTCCTGCAAAATAGCCTCCTGAGCATCCAAGGAGGTGAGCTGAAAATAGCTACGCGAGACCTCGGCAGCAACGATGAGGCGTTGAGCGGTCAGATGGTCCACCGAGGCTGATTCACGCGCCTTTGAGGCCTCCACACTGCGTCGTACCTTACCCCAGAGATCGAGCTCATAACTCAGATTTCCGAAAGCCTGATGACGATCACGCTCCAGCGCTGGCAGTGGCACACCAGCAGGTAAATTAGCTCCGATACTATTGGCAGAGAGTTGCTCATAAGTCGCACGATTTTCCATGCTTAACTGTGGAAACCAAGCCGCACGGTCGACGCCTAGCATGGCCCTTGCCGTGGCTACGCGGGCCTCCGCACTAGCCAAATCCTGATTGTATAAAAGCGCCCGATTCATCAAGTCATCGAGCGTGGGGTTCTCAAAGAGCGTCCACCAAGCATCTGGCAAAGCTAAGTCGGAAACGTCCGCCTGCTGCTTCCAATGTGTTGTGAGCTTCATCTCGGGCAGTTTAAAATCAGGCCCCACAGTGCAGGATGTGCTGATCAGACTGCTCAAGACGCAGAAAAGAGGTAAAAGATTGCTTCGAATAAGCATGGGCTAGTAGAATCCATCATGAGTCAATTGCCATGATTCATTCTGCAAACGTTAGATGTCTGGATTGTGGATGCAGACTTGCTCCATCCATAGGCAGCCGTTTATCTTTAACGGACCCTTCTTTTCTCTAAAATACCATGAGCACAATAACACTCCAGGAACTCCAGACGGCCCTTGTGGCCGTGCAAATGGAACTCAACCGAGTCAAGAGTCGGCTCAATGAGCTGGAAAAGGTGGTCACTATCGAAAATGATCCTGAAGGCATCCGCCGAGTGTATTTGGAATGCACGGATTTTGTCATCCGACCTGCTGAGGATCAGCGTCACATCGCCGTGCAGCTCGGCTCAGATGCAGAGGGGGGCTACATCCATTTGCATTATCCTGGAACGGGAATTCCAGCTGTGGATATAGGATTTGATTCGCCGGGAGAGCCACACATGCAGTTGAAGGGTAAGGACTTTAAATCGCGCACGGACCTCTTCATTCGGGACAATTGTGGCTGTGTCGCCGTCCTGTCCGAGGCTGGTCAACCCGGTGCTCTGATGCGTGCTCAAGAGGATGGCGGCTCCATCGCCGTACTTCAAGAAGATGGTCAAGCTCGGGCAGTGCTCATCCATGGCATTACCGAAATGCCGACGGTCGAGGGCCAAAAGACCGCAGCCAGCACAAACCTCATTTTTGCTGACGGCAATGGTCACACCATGCTAAAACTTCGCGCTGATGAAACGGGCGGTATGTTGACAGCTGGTATTGCCGGACAATCAGATGCCATTGCACTCGTGGCACGGGAAGATGGTCCCGCCTTGCTCATGCATAGTCCGGAAGAAGATCATAGCATTTCCATTCTAGCCATGACCGGCGCGGCTGAAATCTGTGTGCACGAGAACAAAATTCCTGGCACTGGCACCCAAGCTAGCCTGTCTGCAGGCGAATTTGGTAGCAGCCTGTGCCTGCGTGGTATTGGCGGTCAGAAATCGGTGGATCTCTCCGCTCTTGATGTCGCCAGCAGCCTGACTCTTCATGATGCCCAAGGTGACGTTCGTGTGATGCTGGCCCATCACTTCGGTAGTCATTCGGCGCTAACCTTGCAAAGCCTGACCGAGGAGGAAGGCCTACGCGCTATCGCCAGTGCTGATGTCTCGTCCATTGAGATCATCTCACCCGTCGATCCAGAGACGAAGGTGCTTACCGCTGTGACGGCTGAAAAAGCCGTGACCATCGTGCAAAAACATCATCGCCCCATCGTCATGCTGGGCGAGGGGGATCAAGGCGGCATTGTCTGTGCCTATGGTCCTTCGGCAGAGAGTGCAGGCATCGCCTCTCTGTCAGGCGGGCCAGTCGCGGGCTCCGTCGTTCTAGCCACCGTCGATGGTACGGCTCAGCTCACCTTGGATGCTACGGATCATGGTGGCCGCGTGCTTATCAATAATGACCTCGGCTTCCAACGTGTGGCCATAGGTGTCTATGAAGAAGCTGGTGGTCTGCATCTGAATAATACGGGCAGCACGGGCATCCAGGCCGTGGCCACACCTAAAGGTGGCGTCGTTACCGTCAGTAATCATGATGGCCGTCCCATCGCTAGCCTCCCAGAAAGTGATGGTGAAGACACTGGCGACTGGGGTAAGCTGCCGGATAGTTTCTGATCCGTGATTCTCCGTAACGCTTTTCTCTCTCTTCTGCTGCTTTCTCAGGCTGCTGGTCAAAGCTTGCTTACTCGTGTCGTCGACATTCGCACGCTACCCTACGAGCGCAGTTTGGAGAAATTGCCCGTCGAGCTCACGGCCGTCGTCGGCTTTGTCGAGAGTAGCGGCACGGCTTTTGTCCAAGACAACAGTGCGGGGACTCACCTGCATTTTAAACCTGCCCGCCGTGATCTGATTGTGGGTGATCAAGTGCGGGTCAAAGGCTTCACAATGGCTGGACTTTATCTGCCAGGGATTGATGTGACTGAGCTGCATATTCTAGGGCATGGACCCGCACCAGAGCCGGTAAAAGCAGGTTACGAGGACCTCACCACCGGGCGCTTTCATTACCAACGAGTCAGCCTCGAAGGGCTGGGGCGCACACTCACTCCCATGGATGAAAACCGCAGCCTGCTCCGACTGGCCATCGGTAGTCGTGTGATCGAGGTCCGAATCGATGCAGCCCTGGCATCTGCGCCCAATCTCATCGATGCCCGCTTGCGCATCACCGCCCTCGCTGCTGGTGGCATCAATGATCGGCGGCAACTCGTGTTCCCCTATTTATGTGTCACCGATTGGAGTGATGTCGTCGTGATCCATGTCCCGCCTGCTGCCGATTCGCTGCCCCTCAGCTCCGTCGCCGCACTATTGCCCTTTAGCTCTGCGGATGAGCCACAACACCGTGCCCGCATTCGTGGAACCGTGCTCGCGGCTTTCCCTGATGGTCGTGTTTTTCTGCGTGATTCCACACCACCTCCACCACCACGCGAAGCCCCAAAGGATAAGCCCGAAACACCACAGCTATCGCCTTCCATCGCCATCAGACTCAATACGCCGATGGATCTCACTTCGGGTCATTTAGCCGAGATCATCGGTTTTCCCATCATGGCTGGATTCAGCGCCTCATTGGCTGATGCGCTCTTGCTCAATACCGAGCCTGCGGACGCACCTGAGGCGGTCAATATTTCACTCCAAGATTTCCTAGATGGCTCACACGATGCCGATCTCGTGCATCTCACATCGCCCGCCGTGCTTCAGGATGTTTTACGCACTTCCGATGGCTTCGAGCTACGCTTCACCGCTGGCGGCACCCCCATCAGAGCTTTCTTGCTACAATCAAACGCACCGGACTTTGAACTCGGCTCTTCCTGCGCACTCACCGGCATCTGCCTCGTCGAATCTGCCAGCACTGACAAAGGCTTCCGTTCCGAGCCAGATCGCGCCTCGCTGCTCCTGCGTTCTATCTCGGATATTCGCATCCTCAGCAAAGCACCGTTTTGGGATGCCCAACGCCTTGTCATTACCATCAGCATTCTGGGTACCATCGTTTCGCTCAGCTTGTTCTGGATCACTCAGCAACGCCGCCAAATCACCCGACTCGAACGCAGGATTGTCGAACAAGCCACGCTCGAAGAACGCCAGCGCATCGCCCGCGAATTCCACGATAGCTTGGAACAGGAACTCACCGGCCTCTCCCTCCGGCTCGATGCCGCGAGCACCCGACCTCTCGAGGAAAAAGCCCGCACTCTGCTCGAAACCAGCCGCAGCCTCGTCTCCCGCATTCAGAGCGAAGCCCGCAACCTCGTCTCCGATCTCCGCGACGACACCGCGCGTGCCACCCTGCCCGAGGCTCTGCAACTCTTGGCCTCTCGTGCCCCCGAGGACATCGCCATCACCCTTGATCTCTGTCCCATCCCTGCCATCCCGCCGCCCATCACGCATCACCTCCGCATGATCGCGCAGGAAGCCATCACCAACGCCCTCAAACACGCCCAACCCACCCACATCACCCTCCATCTCTCTGCATCTCCATCACTCCTAGCGCTGTGCATCGCCGACAACGGCCAAGGCTTCGACTCCATCGACCAAACCCATGGCCAACCCGGCCACTTCGGCTGCATCGGCATCCGCGAAAGAGCCCGGAAAATCGGTGCCGAGGTGAAGTGGGAAAGCGAGACAGGAAAGGGCACGACGGTGAGTGTCGAGCTGCCGCTTGGGAACTGAGACATGATGATCGAAAAAGAACGATTGGTAGTGGCAGTCATGGTGCGCGTTGCTTGGCTCGTCATTCGGGTTTACTCACTCGTTATTCCTTCATGATCACTCTTCTTCTCATCGACGATCACTTTGTCGTCCGCAGCGGACTCGTGGCTTCGCTGGAGCTTGAGAGTGACCTCCAGATCGTCGGTGAATCGGATCGTGGAGAAGAAACCTCACGACTCTTTGCCAAAGTGAAGCCTCATGTCGTGCTCATGGATCTCCAGCTTCCAGGCATCAGCGGCATTGAGGCCACCGCGTCTCTCTTGCGGGATCATCCCGCCGCCCGCGTGCTGATTTTCTCCACGTTTGCCCGTGACGACGAAATCCAGGCCGCGTTAAAAGCCGGGGCCCTCGGCTACCTCCAAAAATCCTCCTCACGTGAAGCACTGCTTCAGGCCATTCGCACTGTGGCTAAAGGTGATTGTAGCTTGCCTGCTGATATCGCTCAACGCCTGAAGGATCGTCTTGCCGAACCCGAAATCACTCCGCGCGAGCTGGAAATCCTCAATCTGGTGACTCGTGGCAACGCCAACAAAGAAATCGCCGCCGCTCTTAGTATCTCCGAGGACACCGTGAAGCAGCACGTCAGCCGCATTTTGATGAAATTGAAGGTCCACGACCGCGCCCAAGCCACGGCGGAGGCAATCCGTCGGGGATTGGTCAAGGTGTAGCCACTGTCTCGACAGCCAGCAACTTCAGGCCATACGGGACAAACTTTTCAAAGTCGCTGATATTTCGTGTCGCTACTTGAACATCTTTTGACATCGCACACGCGGCGATCATGCAATCGAAATGGGAGCCGCGTTTCCGGCCCGTGTAATGAAACAGGCGTGAAGCCTGCTCTGCCTCCTTGGCAGTGAAGTCGGCAATGCGACCCTCCAGAATGGCGTGCACCGCGTCCTTTTGCGGTTTTGTGTGCGGGCCATTCAAAAACTCTGACCAAGCAATGGCTGAGACAGCTAGTTTCTCTCCGTTCTCCAGCCACTTTCGAATCACTGAGAGAGATGGCGACCCGATGGTGACGAGGTCGATGAGAAGGTTGGTATCCAGATGGATCATACTTCCCACCAATAGCGTTTGGCCTCGCGTTCAGCTTGCACCTCCTCGCGAAAAGCTTCGGTCTCCTGCAAGGAAAGTCCGCCACCGTTTTGCAACCAATCCAAGGCTTTGATGGGTTTGGGACATTGGTCTTTCATGTCTTCCTCCTCCTTAATACGACGCACCGCTCTTCGCATAACCTCAGCTTTTGGGACACTCCATTTCTGCGCCAGCAAATCCAGTGCAGCTAAGGTAAAAGGATCCAAAGCCATGCTGGTTCGGGTGAGTGTGTATGCCATGTGGTAACATGTTACCGCTGTTCTCGTTTTCAACTATTTTCTCGGCTCCTCCTTCTGTGACCCGTAAACCTTGAAACAGGAATGGAAGGTCGTTGAGTTGCGCTAGGGCTTGGTTTCACAAGGATTCTTCGACTCGAAGCGACTGTGTCTTGGGTGACACTGCCCGAGAGGCGAAAAGCCTTGTGGAATCAATGACGGATGCAAATCGGCGGTCAACCATTCACGTTTTAAGGGTAAAAGAAACGGAAGTGGATGAGGCGCTTTTGAGTCATGTTCAATCATGCCCAAAACATAAACGGGCTGGAGATTGCTCTCCAGCCCGTTCAGTTTGGGTTTTGTTCGGATTCTGACTCTGCAAACTCCCGGTAAGCAGAACCAGTTCGATCAGAACAAAATTTTTACCAGTAGCAGCCTGCGACGGTTGTCTCAGGCTGCCGTGGTGAGAGGCAACAAACGGCCTCTTTTAAATTACATCATGCCGCCATGGTCGTGCTGATGGCCACCGTCTGCTTTTTCTTCTTTTGGAAGATCAGCGATGAGGCACTCAGTGGTCAGAAGCAGACCAGAGATGGAAGCGGCGTTCTGGAGAGCGCTGCGGGTCACCTTGGCTGGATCGACAACACCTGCTTTGATGAGGTCTTCATAGACGCCAGTCGCCACGTTGTAACCATGGTTACCGGTGCCTTTCTTGACTTCAGCCACGATCAGCGCGCCTTCAACACCTGCATTGGCTGCAAGCTGACGGAGAGGAGCTTCGATAGCACGGGCGATGATTTCAGCGCCAGTCTTTTCGTCACCGGTAAGACCGAGGTCGCCGATAAGAGCCTGAGCACGGATGAGAGCGACGCCGCCACCAGGGACGATGCCTTCTTCGACGGCAGCACGAGTGGCGTGCAGGGCGTCTTCCACGCGGGCTTTCTTTTCCTTCATCTCCGTTTCAGTCGCAGCACCGACGTTGATGACGGCGACGCCACCTGCGAGCTTAGCGAGGCGCTCTTGGAGCTTCTCACGGTCGTAGTCGCTGGTGGTTTCAGAGATCTGATTCTTCAGTTGGGAAACGCGACCGGCGATCGCTTCGGAGGAGCCTTCGCCCTCGACGATGACGGTGTTTTCCTTGCCGATGGTGATGCGCTTGGCCTGGCCAAGATCGGAGAGCTCGATGTTTTCGAGCTTCAGACCGAGGTCTTCCGTGATGCAGCGACCACCGGTGAGGATGGCGATGTCTTCGAGCATGGCCTTGCGGCGGTCGCCGAAGCCAGGAGCTTTCACAGCAACGATGTTGAGAGTGCCGCGGAGCTTGTTCACCACGAGTGTAGCGAGGGCTTCACCTTCAACGTCTTCAGCGATGATGAGGAGAGGCTTGCCGGAGCGAGCGACCTTCTCAAGCAGAGGCAGCATGTCTTTGAGGCTGCTGATCTTCTTCTCGTTGATGAGGATGTAAGCGGACTCAAGGTTCGCTTCCATGGACTCAGGATCGGTCACGAAGTAAGGGGAAAGGTAACCCTTGTCGAACTGCATACCTTCAACGACTTCGAGGGTCGTTTCGATGCTCTTGGCTTCTTCAACGGTGATGGTGCCTTCTTTACCCACTTTGTCCATGGCGTCAGCAATGATGTTGCCGATAGCGGTGTCCCAGTTAGCAGAAACGGTCGCGACCTGGGCCACTTCTTTGCTGTCTTTGACTGGGGTGCTGATTTCCTTCAGCTTTTCCACGATAGCCGCAGTGGCCTTCATGATGCCGCGTTGCAGGGAAGTTGGGTTAGCACCGGCGGTCACGTTACGGAGACCTTCGGAGTAGATAGCTTCAGCCAAGACCGTAGCGGTCGTGGTGCCGTCACCAGCGATGTCGGAAGTCTTGGAGGAAACTTCTTTGATGAGCTGAGCGCCCATGTTTTCATAAGGGCATGGAAGCTCAATTTCCTTAGCAACCGTGACACCGTCTTTGGTGATGGTTGGGGAACCGAATTTCTTTTCAAGGATGACGTTACGACCGGCTGGGCCGAGTGTAGCCTTAACGGCCTTGGCAAGTTTGGTGACACCACGCAGGAGGGCGTGACGTGCTGTTTCGTCGAAGTGGAGTTGTTTAGCCATAGTAGTTTAGCGTTTGTGGGGTTTGGGTTGAATTAAGCGAGGATGCCGAGGATGTCGGTTTCGTTGATGATGAGGAGATCCTCGCCGTCGACTTTGACTTCAGTGCCGCCGTATTTGGAGATCAGGACTTTGTCGCCCTTCTTCACAGTGAAGAGAGTGGACACGTCTTTACCTTCGTCGTCTTTGCCAACGCCAAGTGAGAGCACTTCAGCTTCCTGTGGCTTTTCTTTAGCATTGTCAGGAAGGAAGATTCCGCCTGCGGTTTTTTCTTCACTTGCGGAACGCTTGACGAGGACGCGACGTCCGAGCGGGGTGATTGCGGTAGCCATATATCTGGTTGGTGCTTTGGGTTTGGGTTTTGTTTGGTTTTGTCTGCCCGGCCTGCTGTCACACGAGTTTGTGTGTGCCGGCTGGCCGGGCGGAAAGTTTTAATGCAAGTTCTTCTTGGGATCTTTCGGAGCGTTAAAATGACGAATGAGTAAGCACGAATGACGAAAGAATGTCGAAGCACGAAGGCCGGACACCACGTGAGGTGCCTTCAGAGTTTCGGGGTTCGTCATTGCGTTTTCGTTTGTCATTAGGTTTTAGGAATTCGTTATTTCGCTGGCAGCGGGGTTTCTTTGAGAGCCACACCGTTACTGGCTCTCGGCGCTCCACCAAAGCTGAGCTCAGGGGCTGCTTCGCCGATCTCCTCGGTAAGAAAACGCACGATCTGCTTCGGATCTTCGGAGATAACAGCCTGAACCATGCGAGATTTGCGGGTGCGATCGTAGCTTTTGAGGTCTAGGTCTAGACCCACCGTGCCAGGCTCACCGGAGAGGCCTTTCATCTTCGCGGCTAGAGAGACGCTTTGATTGATTTGGTTCTGGAGGTTTTTGTCCTTGGAAAGCTTGGTCAATCCAGTTTTCAGCGCTTCTTGCAGCTCAGGTACGCCCAGCAGATCTTGTCCATTTTTATTCGGGTATTTAGAAAGGATGTCCTCCGCTTGGGCTTCGAGTCCGGCTTGCAGGTCGGATTTCGAAGGCGCTGTAGGGGCCTCTGGCGTCAATGCATCTGCAATAGCCGCATCAATCTTTGTCTCGGAGACAGCCACAGGATTGGCAGCTTCAGCCGTGGACTTGGCCGTCTCCTTCTTGCTACACGCGGCGCTGCCAAAGCATATCGCAAGAGCAAGAAGGTAGGGTTGCAGTTGTCTGGATGACAACGACTGGAGCTGAATTTGCATCAACAGATTACTTGTCCTTATCGACGACTTCAAAGTCAGCATCGACGACCTTGCCTTTGTCTTGGCTCTTCGTCTCTGGGGCACCTTCAGGCGCTCCACCCATGCCACTCATATCGGGCATTCCATCCGGACCGCCGGCGGTGGCTCCTGCGGCTGCGGCGGCTTGGTAGGCGGCGGCGAAGAGTTTTTCGAGTTCTTCGGTCTGGGACTTCATTTTGTCGCTGTCACCGGACTCGATGGCTGACTTCAAGGAAGTGAGCTTGTCTTTGATCGGGCTGAGCTGGTCAGCGGGGACTTTTTCTTCCCATTCCTTGAGCTGTTTCTCGATCTCAAAGGTGAGGGCTTCGGCCTTATTCTTCACTTCGACGGATTCTTTACGCTTCAAATCTTCTTCGGCGTGTTCTTCGGCGTCACGCTTGGCTTTTTCGATCTCTTCATTGCTGAGGCCTGAGCTGCCCTGAATGGAGATGCGCTGCTCTTTGCCACTGACTTTTTCCTTGGCCGAAACGTGCAGGATGCCGTTGGCGTCGATGTCAAAGGTGACTTCGACCTGTGGCACACCACGTGGGGCTGGCGGGATGCCGTCGAGCTTGAAGGTGCCGAGGGTTTTGTTGTCGCGGCTCATTGGACGCTCGCCCTGAAGCACGACGATTTCCACGCCGGGTTGGTTATCGCTGTAGGTGGAGAAGACTTGGCTGTGCTTCTTCGGGATAGTCGTGTTACGCGGAATCATCGGGGTGGCGATGCCGCCGGCAGTCTCGATGGAAAGAGTCAGCGGAGTCACGTCGAGCAGGAGCACGTCCTTGACGTCACCTTTGAGAACGCCACCCTGAATGGCTGCGCCGATAGCGACGACTTCATCTGGGTTGACGCCTTGATGCGGATCTTTACCAGCCAACTTACGGGCAGTATCAACCACCTTTGGCATACGGGTCATGCCACCGACGAGAACAAGCTCGTCGATTTTAGAAGCGTCCAGTTTAGCGGCAGCTAGGCAGTCCTTCACCGGCTTGATGGTGCGCTCAAAGAGGCTGTCGGTGAGCTGTTCCATCTTGGCCCGAGTGAGGCTCTTCATGATGTGCTTGGGCCCAGTGGCGTCAGCAGTAATGAAGGGAAGATTCAAATCAAAGCTCTGGCTGGAGCTGAGCGCGATCTTGGCTTTCTCGGCTTCTTCTTTGATGCGCTGAAGGGCATCTGGCTGACCGCTGAGGTCGATGCCGCTATCCGTTTTGAATTCATTGACGATCCAAGTGATCAGGGTGTTATCCCAATCGTCACCACCGAGATGCGTGTCGCCATCCGTAGCGAGCACTTCGAACACGCCGTCGCCGATTTCCAGGACGCTGATGTCAAAGGTTCCACCTCCAAGGTCATACACGGCGACTTTTTCATCGGATTTGCTGTCGAGACCGTAGGCAAGAGCGGCCGCAGTGGGTTCATTGATGAT
The DNA here is from genome assembly GCA_945869675.1 of Prosthecobacter debontii. Lineage (GTDB taxonomy): Bacteria > Verrucomicrobiota > Verrucomicrobiia > Verrucomicrobiales > Verrucomicrobiaceae > Prosthecobacter > Prosthecobacter debontii_A. The sequence goes on from CAMBPS010000004.1 coordinate 68,507, forward strand.
GCGGCGAACATTGAGACCGGCGATCTCACCAGCAGCCTTGGTGGCGTTGCGCTGGCTGTCATTGAAGTAGGCAGGGACGGTAATGACGGCTTCCGTGATGGATTCGCCCAGCTTGGCTTCCGCGTCTGCTTTCAGCTTCGCCAGAATCATGGCGCTGACTTCCTGGGGAGAGTAAGTTTTGGTTTCGCCACCGACTTCGACCTGAACGTGGGCATCTCCGTTGGCTGCTGCCACAATTTTGTAAGGCATGCGTTTGTCAGCCTCCGTCAGTTCAGTGAACTTGCGTCCCATCAGACGCTTCACGGAGAAGACCGTGTTGCGTGGATTGGTGACGGCCTGGCGCTTGGCTGCCTGACCGACAACGCGTTCGCCACTCTTGGTGAAGGCAACGACGGACGGCGTAGTGCGCGCGCCTTCTGAGTTTTCAAGAACGGTTGCTTTACCGCCTTCAAGGACGGCCATGCAAGAGTTGGTTGTGCCGAGGTCGATGCCGAGGATTTTGCTCATGTTTTTTGGGTTGGGGTAAAGTTTAGTTGGTCCTTGTTTGGTTGATTCTTTCTTGGCAGGCGCTGTGCCAAGTGACGCTATGGTTTTTTAATTCATTGAATTTGAGTCGATTAATTTCAATTTAGAACTGTTTGGCAATCTGATTTAGATGGATTGAAGTGTCACTTTTGGCACAATTGAGCATGACACTTGGCACTTTGTAGCAGGCATTTGGCACTTTGCGGACCAGCGTGCTGAAGATGCTCCAAAAATGGCAGCATGGATCGCTTGGTTCCTTGGCACTCTCCTTGCTTTCCATTTGTTCTACAATCCAACACCCATTGCCACGTCTAACGGCCTCATTGCTGCACGATGCGGTTTCCCACCTCCATGAAGCACCCTTTTTACGATCTGGACATCCCTAATGAAGGATCTCTCCATAGCATGGACAATGAGCGCGATGCCTGTGGCGTCGGCTTTGTGGCCAATATTCATGGTATGCGTAGTCGCGACATCCTGGATCTAGCGATCAGTGGCGTCTGCAATGTGCAGCACCGCGGAGCTGTCGATGCGGACCGTGTAACCGGAGACGGGGCGGGCGTGTTGACCCAGATTCCACATAAAATTTTCCAGCCGTTCATTGACGAGATGCATTTCGAATTGGATCACCCGATGGACTTGGCCGTTGGCGTGTTTTTCATGCCGGAAGATCCGACGGAGCGGATGAAGATTCATCTCTTGGCAGAAGGTTTATTGAGGAATCGCGAGATCCAAGTGATCGGCTGGCGTGATGTGCCGGTAAATCCGAATGAACTGGGCTACAAGGCCCGCAAGACCATGCCGATGATTCAGCATCTACTCGTCGCTCGGCCCGAAGGCCTGGATGACAATCCGTTTGAGCGTCAGCTCTATCTGATTCGTCGTGAGATGCGGCTCAAAGCACGCATCCATAAACTGGCGGACTTTTACATCGCCTCGTTCTCGCATCGCACGATGGTTTATAAAGCACTGCTGCTGCCGTCTTCGTTGCAGAAATTCTACACCGATCTGCAGAGCGACGATTATGAGACTTCGTTGGCTGTTTTTCACCAGCGCTTTAGCACGAACACGTTCCCAACTTGGGCACTTTCTCATCCTTTTCGCACCCTAGCCCACAATGGTGAAATCAATACCGTGCGTGGCAATCGCAACTGGCTCAACAGCCGTGCCAGTGATTTTGAGAACGTTGTTTGGGAAGGTGAAGAGCAGCTTCTGAAGGAGCTGATCACCAAGGGTCAAAGTGATAGCGCCAGCCTAGATGCAGCGCTGGATCTGCTGATCCAAAGCGGACGTGATCCTGTTCATGCGTTGGCCATGCTGGTTCCGAGCGCCTATGGCATTGATCCCGCCACCTCCGCTGATCTCAAGGCTTTCTATGAATACCACGAATGCTTTAGCGAGCCCTGGGATGGACCTGCGGCGTTGGTTTTAACCAATGGGCTTAGTGTCGTCGCCAGCCTAGATCGCAATGGTCTGCGTCCGAGCCGATGGAAGATGACGACCGATGGCATCTTCGCTCTCGGCTCTGAAGTCGGCATTGTGCCGATCGACGACGCGAAGATCCTGCGTAAAGGCCGCCTGGCCCCTGGCGAGATGCTGGAGATCGACACGCTGCATGGCCGTGTGCGCTTCAATGACGAGATCAAAGCTGATCTTGCTAGCCGTAAACCGTATGGCGAATGGCTGAAAAACCGCACCAGTCTCACGACCCTCGCACCTGAAGTCCCGACCGGTGATTTGGATGTTTTGAGTCTTTCTCAAAAGCAGGCTGCTTTTGGTTATACGAAAGAAGAGATCGACATGTCTTTCACGCCTGTTTTGGCGAAGGGTGAAGAGGCCACTTACTCCATGGGTGACGACGTCGCCCTGTCCGTCTTATCCACGCGTCCACGTCTGCTGACCGCTTATTTCCGTCAGCTCTTTGCTCAAGTCACCAATCCACCTATCGACCCCATCCGTGAACGGGCGGTAATGAGCTTGGATGTCGTTCTTGGCTATCAGCGTAATTGGTTAGATCAGACGCCATAGCATGCCAAAGTCGTACACCTGAACTCACCGTTCCTCTTTGAAAATGAACTGGCCTCTTTAAAAGGCATGGCAGATTACCCGCACCGTGTGCTGGATACGACATGGCCCGTGAGTGATGGACAAGACGGCATGAAGTCGGCTCTGGATCGGCTTTGCCAGGAGGCTGAAAAAGCCGCTAAGGATCATGTGCGCATCCTTATTCTCAGCGACCGTGCTCTTGAGTATGATCGTGCCGCCATCCCAGCGCTGTTGGCTACCGGTGCTGTGCATCATCACCTGAATCGCCGGAAGATTCGTATGCGGCTTAGCCTCGTCGTGGATTCAGGAGAAGCCCGTGATACGCATCAAATGGCTTGCCTCTTTGGCTTTGGTGCCTGCGCTGTGTGCCCTCACATGGCTTTTGAGACCATTCGCGAACTTGTCGAGTCAGACAAGACAGCCAAGAAGCCTCAGCTAGATGGCATGGACTTTGCCAAAGCCGTGACCAATTACCGCAAAGGTCTGGAAAAAGGCGTATTGAAGATCATGAGCAAGATGGGCATCTCTGTGCTCAGCAGTTACATCGGCGCGCAAATTTTTGAAGCTGTCGGCGTGGGTGAAGAAGTCATGCAGTTTGCCTTCACCGGCACTTCCAGTCAGATCAGCGGCATCGGCTTCAAAGAGATCGCTGAAGAAGCGCTGGTCCGCCATGCTGCTGGCTACGGCTCAGCTTTACCAGAAGGCCAATCCAGCATCGATCTCGGAGATCCTGGTTACTATCGACCTCGTCAAAAAGGCGAGATGCACGCGGTCACTGGCCCCGTGATCAAGAACTTCCATACCTTTGTCAAAAGCGGCAAACAGGAAGACTATGAGACCTATGTGAAGGCCTCCTTGGAAAACACGCCGACTGCCTTGAAAGACATGTTCGAGTTTGTGCCTGGCGAAGAAGGTCCGATCTCGATTGATGAAGTCGAAAGTATCGAAGATATCCGCGTGCGATTCACCACCGCCGCCATGTCTCTAGGAGCCATTTCACCTGAGGCCCATGAGGCTCTCGCAATCGCCATGAACCGAATCGGTGGCAAGTCGGATAGCGGTGAAGGCGGCAAAGATCCAAAACGCTTCAAGCCCTATGAAAACGGGGATTGGGCCAACTCAAAAATCAAGCAAGTCGCCAGCGGACGCTTCGGTGTCACCGCCGCCTATTTGGCCAATGCCTGGGAACTGGAAATCAAAATGGCTCAAGGCGCCAAACCCGGTGAAGGTGGTCAGCTCCCGGCCATGAAGGTCAACCGCATGATCGCCCGCCTGCGCAATACCACACCTGGCGTCACCCTGATCAGCCCGCCACCCCATCACGACATCTATTCCATCGAAGATCTAGCCCAGCTGATTCACGATCTCAAAGAGAGCAATCCGCGTGCGCGCGTCTGTGTGAAACTCGTCGCTGAAACCGGTGTCGGCACCATCGCCGCTGGTGTGGCTAAGGCCAATGCGGACATCATCCTGATCTCCGGTCACGAAGGTGGCACAGGGGCCAGTCCGCTGTCCTCCATCAAACACGCGGGCCTGCCCTGGGAGCTTGGTTTGGCCGAGACTCAGCAAGTACTCATGCTCAATGGGCTGCGCGAACGAGTCACGTTACGTGCCGACGGCGGCTTGCGCAATGGACGCGACATCGCCATGGCAGCCATTCTTGGCGCGGAAGAATTCAACTTCGGCACCATTGCTCTCATCGCGTTAGGTTGCGTCTATGTGCGCCAATGCCATTTGAACAACTGCCCTGTCGGCATCGCCACCACCGACCCTAAATTCCGTGCTAAGTTCAAAGGCAATCCTGATCAGATCGTCAACTTCTTCAATGCCGTTGCTCAGGAAGTCCGTGAAATCATGGCCAGCCTCGGCGTCCGCAGCATGGATGAAATGATCGGCCGCCCCGAGTTCCTCAAACAACGCGTCGTGCCCGGTCATCCTAAAGCCAACTTGCTGAAGCTCGACCGCATCCTCCGCGATGTCGGCAAAGACCTCGGTCAAGATGCCGCCCGCACCTGCCACATGAATCGCAATGACGGGCTTGATCAACATCCGCTCGACGACCGGATCATCCAGGAGGCCCAGTTTGCGATAAGCGATAAGATGAAAGTCCGTCCGTTGCGTTACAAAGTGAAGAACACCTTCCGCAATATTGGCACCAAGCTCAGTGGCCAGATTGCCTTCAATCACGGCAATCATGGACTCGCTCCCGGAACTGTCGATGTGACCCTCGAAGGCAGCGCGGGCCAAAGCTTTGCGGCTTTCACCTGTGGTGGCGTAAAGCTCACGCTCATTGGCGAAGCCAACGACTATGTCGGCAAAGGCTTGTGTGGTGCCGAGATCATCCTGAAGCCCGGTCCGCGCATCAGCAGCGACTACCTCACCTGGGAAAACAGCATCATGGGCAATACCGTGATGTATGGAGCCACCAGCGGCAGCCTGTATGCCGCAGGCCGAGCTGGCGAGCGATTCTGCGTGCGCAATTCTGGGGCCACCGCCGTCGTCGAAGGCATTGGCGATCACGGCTGTGAATACATGACTGGCGGCACTGTCGTCGTGCTCGGCAGCTTTGGTAAAAACTTCGGGGCCGGCATGAGTGGCGGTGCGGCTTACCTGCTCGACGAAGCAGGCACCTTTGCCCAGCTGCATAACCCCGAAATGATCAAAGGCGAAAAGCTGAGCGATCCAGAAGACATCAATCAGCTCAAAAAACTCATCTTCGATCACCTCGAAAAAACCGACAGTGCCCGTGCTAAAATGATCCTCGAAAGCTGGCCGACCTACGAACCCCAATTCGTCAAAGTCCTCAGCAAAGCCGAACCTGTTCAAGTGCCTGCTGAAGAAGCGGAACCTATGGATAAGACAACGGAGGCAGTGGCAGCTTAGCCTAGATAGAAGTCAAAAAGAAACCGCGCACAGATCCTGCATACGGTCCCGTTAGGCCATTTTTGGCTGCGCGGGCTCGTTGGGTCAGGGTTTCTGAATCTTTGCCAGAAAATCTTCCAGCGCCTTTGTGGTCAAATCACCTTCAGTGCCAATGAGTGCATTGATCTTCGAGTGATTCGTTTCCTTGCCACCAAAGATGGTCACGGGGATTTCTGCCGTCTTTAGAGCTGCCTCAAGTCGCTTGGCCTGAATGGAATTGTCTGGATGATCCGCCACATGCACGATCAGGAATGGCGGGATACTTTTTCCCTTCGCCACATGCGTCACGGCGGAGAAATCGACGTGCTTCGCGGGATCGTTGCCGAACTTCAGGCGATGACCATACTTCGGCATCGGCATTCCATGCACCCGCAGCCGCGTCTCCGCTGTCTCGATGATCGCCGGGATGTCGTAGGTGTCGCCGTCCACCGGCACGCAGCCGATGAGCGAGCTGAATAAAACGCCTTCTGCCTTCAAATAGCGGTCATCTGTGCAGATCAACGTCGCGAGTTGAGCACCCGAGGAATGCCCGCCGACCAGCACGCGATTCGGATCACCGCCGTGCTCGGCGATGTGCTTGTGCATCCAACCAAAGGCCTTCGCCACATCGCGGACGAGCGCCTCCATCTCCACGTCTGGCAGCAGACGATGATTGATCGAAACAAACACAAAACCCTTCTTTGTGAACCACGCAGGCTTCTCCTGCACGTTCGCTTTATCGCCCGTCTGCCAGCCGCCGCCGTGAATCCAAAAGACGACCGGTAAATTTTTCGCGCCTGCTGGTGTGTAGATGTCCAGCACATGCCGTGCATGGCCGTTTTCCACATAGGGGATGCTGCGTTTCATCTCCTGAGCCATGGAGGACACGACAAACATAAGGCTGGCGAGAAGGATCATTTTCATGAGCTGAGCAATACGCAGCCAGTCGCACTTACTTCAGGTATTTTGCCAAATCCTCTTCAGCAGCGGTGCCACATAGTTCGCCTGACTCGCCACCGAGTCATCAAAAATAAGCAACACAATCGCCTTCCCATCACTCCCACTCAATGCTCGCAGGTGGCTTGGTGCTGATGTCGTAAAGAACACGATTCACACCTTTGACACTGTTGAGGATCTTGTTGGAGGCGTTGCGCAGGACTTCATAGGGTAGCTCAACCCAGTCGGCGGTCATGGCGTCTTCGCTAATGACGGCGCGCAAGGAGATGGCTTGTTCGTAGCTGCGTTCGTCGCCTTTGACGCCGACGGTTTTCACCGGCAAGAGAGCGGCATAAGCCTGCCAGACGCGCTGATACCAGCCACTGCGGTGCAGCTCGGCGATGAAGATGGCGTCCGCCTGTTGGGTAGAAAGAATGCGCTCAGGGGTAATCTCGCCAGGGATACGAACAGCTAGGCCTGGGCCAGGGAAGGGGTGTCTCCAGAGGGCGCGATGTGGGATGCCAAGGCTGGCACCAAGCGCGCGAACTTCGTCTTTGAACAGCTCGGCGAGTGGCTCCAGCACTTTGCCCTGCTCTTTCAGCTCCATGATGCGATCCACACGATTATGATGCGTCTTGATCTTGCTGGCGATGGAGCCGCTGGTGGCGCTCTCGATCACGTCGGGATAAAGGGTGCCTTGGGCGAGCAGTTCCACATTGTCAGCGACCTTCCAGAATTCCTCGACAAACAGCGTGCCGATGATGCGGCGCTTCTGTTCTGGGTCGGTCACGCCTTTCAGCGCACCGATGAAGATTGCACTGGCGTCGATTTGCTCGATGGGCACGCCAACTTCGCCAAACAGGGCTTTTACTTCTGCGGTTTCGTTCAGGCGCATCATGCCAGTGTCGATGAAGATGCAGCGCACTTTGAGGCCTGCCTTGTGGAGCAAAACAGCCAGTACAGTGCTATCGACTCCGCCGGAAACACCGCAGATCACTTCGCGGTCGCCGACGTCGGCTTTGATCTGCTTGATCATCTGATCTTTGAAGATCTGAATGTCGAACTTAGCCAAAGTAGCACCGCTTTCCGTCAGGAAGTTTTTCAGAATCGCGGTGCCTTCATGCGAATGCGTGACCTCTGGGTGGAACTGGATACCCCAGCAGCGTGCGCTCCATTTCAGAGCCACGGGAACGGCATCTTCGTTGGTGGCGATGACTTGCGTGGTGTTGGCCAGATTGGCGCAGGTGTCGCTATGGCTCATCCAGACCTGAGACTCATGAGAGATGCCTTTGAAGAGATCATCATGATGGTTCACGACGAGTTTTGCCGGGCCATACTCACGGGTGACGCCAGGCTTTACGGTGCCGCCATGTTTGATATTCAGCAACTGCATGCCATAGCAGACGCCGAGGACCGGCACGCCAAAAGCCATGAGCTTTTCAAAATCAACATCAGGGGCGTCCACATCGGACGTGCTGCGTGGGCCGCCCGAGAGGATGATCGCTCCGGGGTTTTGCAGGTTAACCAGTTCTGCCGGTGGATAGAGATGGGAAACAAAACCCAGCTCGCGAACGCGGCGGACGATGAGTTGGCTATACTGGGAACCGTAATCGAGGACGGCAACTTCGTGGTCGGTCATGGGGACGGGGGATGGATTAGCCGCTTAGGGCGCTGAAAATGAAAATCGGGGACTTGGGCTGACGTCTAGGAGGGTTCGTAGTTCACGGG
>CAMBPS010000005.1 GCA_945869675.1 Prosthecobacter debontii
CTGCCATTCTGCGCGCATCATCACCGCCCTTTGCCGCTATGCTTTCCCAACTTGATTCCCTGAAAACCGAGGCCCTCACCGCCCTCGACACCCTGTCTGATGAAGCCGCCCTGGAGGCTTACCGGGTGGATTATTTGGGTAAAAAGGGCAAGCTTACAGCTTTAAGTGGTGGCATGCGCGAAGTGCCGGCTGACCTCAAAAAGGAAGTCGGAGCCAAGCTCAATGAGGTTCGTGACGCCATCACCAGTGGCCTGACGGTGCGCCTGGAGGCTCTGCAAGCGGCGAAAGATGCCTCGGCCGTGGCAGGTATTGACATCACGCTTCCCGGCAGGCCGGGAGCAGGCGTCGGCTCTCTCCATCCACTGACACAGATCCGTGATCTGGCCGTGCGCACTCTGCGCCGCATGGGCTTCACCTTGGCTGACGGACCTGAGATTGAAACGGAATGGCATTGTTTTGATGCCCTGAACACTCCAACGGATCACCCGGCCCGCAATGAGAGCGACACCTTTTACATGCCTGACGGCAAACTCCTGCGCACTCACACCAGCAGCGTGCAAGTTCGTACCATGGAAAGCGCCAAGACGCTGCCTGTCCGCATCATTGCTCCTGGAGCAGCCTATCGCCGTGATGAGATCGATGCCACCCACCTGAGTGTTTTTAATCAAATCGAAGCGCTCTATGTCGATACCGACGTCAGTCTGGCCGATCTGAAAGGCACCTTAGAATATTTCTTCCGCGAGGTCTTCGGTCCGACCACAATCGTTCGCTTCCGCCCACATTTCTTTCCTTTCACTGAGCCGAGCTTCGAGATCGACGTGAAGCTGGAAGCCAAGGGCAAAGAAGCCCGCTGGATCGAGATCGCAGGCTGTGGCATGGTCGATCCGGCCGTCTTTGCCGAGATCAGCAACAAGCGTGGAGACAACCTTTTTGATCCTGAAAAAGTCACCGGCTTTGCTTTTGGCATGGGTCTGGACCGCCTGGCCATGATCATGCACGGCATTTCAGACATCCGTCATTTGATCGAAAACGACGTACGCTTTTTGCAGCAGTTCTGAGGTCTTAGACACCCCGTTTGACAGAATTAACAAGAGAACAGGAAGATTTAGATTTCAGCTCCTTAAAACTCATTTCTGTTAATCCTGTCCTTCTGTAAATCCTGTAAAAACAGCCCCGAAAACCGCTCTATAAACTCAGCACAAATCACGCACTCCTAGCTCACGCCTACACTCAATTTCAGCTTACAGAAAATCGTCAGATTTTTTCACAGGATTAACAAGAGGACAGGATTAACAGAAACAAGAAGAGTCAGATCATGACCATGCAGGAACTCACCAAAACAGTCATTGATATGGCTATCGAGATTCATCGGACGATGGGACCTGGGTTTAATGAGTCGATTTATCATCGTTGTTTGGAAATCGAACTGGCTGCTGCTGGGATTGATTTCGAATCCAAGGTTCCCATTGATGTTTTCTACAAAGGTAAACTGGTTGGCAAGTTTGAGGCCGACATGATCCTCATGGTCATCGACAAGCGGCTCTTAATCGAACTCAAGTCCTGCGAGGCAATCTCAAAGTCACACGAAGCGCAAACCGTGAACTATTTAACTGCCACTAATATTGACGACGGTCTCCTCCTCAATTTCGGGGCACCGTCTCTCGAAATCAGGCATAAATACCGTCTCTACACTCCACGATCTGTTAAGGATGTTGCTCCCTTCGATCTTCATTAAAAAAAGAAAATCCTGTTAATCCTGTCTTCTTGTTAATCCTGTCAAAACAGCCCTCAAATTTCGTCCACCTCCCTTTATGCAAGTCTCCCTCAATTGGCTCCAAACTCACATCGATCTCAGCAGCTACACGACGCCGCAGCTCTCGGATCTGCTCACTTTCGCGGGTATCGAAGTGGAAGGGATCGAGGTCAAAGGTCTGGCCACAGACAAAGTGATCGTCGCACAGATTCAGTCCTTTGAGCAGCACCCAAATGCAGACAAGCTCAGCGTTTGTCAGGTCGATGATGGCTCAGGCTCGTTGCGCCAGATTGTCTGTGGGGCTAAAAACTTCAAGACGGGTGACAAGATTCCCTTAGCTCTTCCGGGAGCCGCACTGCCGGGCGGCTTTGAGATTAAAGAAGGCAAGCTTCGCGGCATCGACTCCAATGGCATGATGTGCAGCGGCAAGGAACTTGGCATTGGCGAAGACACCGGCGGGCTGTGGATTCTGGATGCCGATCTGCCGATCGGTAAACCGATCAATCAGATTGTCGAATCTGACACACTGCTGGATCTGGAAATCACCCCAAATCGTTCTGATCTACTCAGCCATCTTGGACTAGCACGTGAACTGGCAGCTTTGACCGGCTTGCCGCTGAAAGGCATACGCGATCACGTCAAAGCAAGCTCCACCACCCGCACCGCCAAGGCGGATGAGGTCACTCTGGCTGCTACAGATGGCTGCCCCTACTACACGGCCCGAGTCATCAAAGGCGTCAAGGTCGGTCCAAGCCCGGCTTGGCTGAAATCACGTCTCGAAAGCATCGGCCTGCGCCCAATCAACAACATCGTGGACATCACGAACTACGTGATGATGGAGATGGGACAATCTCTGCATGCTTTTGACCTGGATAAACTGAGCGGCGGCATCGTGGTTCGTCGGGCTAATGAGGGCGAAAAAATCCTCGCTCTTAATGGCCAGGAATACGCTCTACTCACGGAAGATCTGATCATCGCCGATCACCAGCGTCCTCTAGCCATTGCTGGGGTCATGGGTGGTGAGACAACGGGTGTCATCGAAGGCACTACCAACATCCTTTTAGAAAGCGCTTACTTCACCCCATCCGGCGTGCGCCGCACCTCACGCCGCCTCAGCCTGCATTCGGATTCCAGCTATCGTTTTGAGCGTGGCATGGATCCAAAACAAGTGCAGGGCGGCTCCGATCTGGCGATCAAGCTCATTTTGGAAATCGCTGGAGGCATTGCAGAACCAGAATTGTGTGTCGCGGGTGAAGCGCCAACTTTAGTCAGCGCCGTGGAATTGGATGAAGTGCGCACGCATCGCCTGTTAGGCATCCCTACGCTCACGACTGGGGATGCTCATGCCATTTTAGAGAAGCTGGGGCTCATCAAACAATCGGCCAACGCCGAAAAAAGCCTCTGGACCATTCCGAGCTATCGTCTCGATTTGCATCGCAGCGTGGACCTCGTGGAAGAAGTCGCTCGTGTCATCGGTCTGGATCGTGTGCCTTCTAAATTCACCGCCACCTTTGCCTCGGGAGATGCAACGGATCGCCACTACGATCACGCCATGCAACTCCGTCAGGCACTGGTGAATCGTGGCTACAATGAAGCTCAAACCTTGCGTTTGATCTCGACACCGCAGATCGAAGATGCTCTAGGCAATCCACTGGCTCAAGCAGGGGCTGCCATGCTGAAAAATCCGCTCAGCGAAGATCTCACCGCGCTGCGTCCGAGTCTGATCCCTGGCCTCCTTGCCAGCGCTGCACTCAATATCCGCCAAGGTGCCTCACGCCTTCGTTTGTTCGAAGTGGGGCGCGTTTTTCTGAAAATGCCAAATGGCATGGTGCGGGAAGAAGAGCGGCTTGCCATTCTCCTCAGTGGTCCGGTTTCACCCAGCTCATGGCATGGTCGTGTCACCGCAGCTGCGGATGTCTTTGATCTGCGTGGTGTCGTGGAATCACTTCCAGGCGTTTCAGCTTTAGAAACGAAGGCACTTAAAGACAACGGTACCTTCCTGATGCCTAGCGAACTCAAGATCGGCAATCGCGTGCTTGGTTGGATCGCCCAGGTGCATCCAGCCCGCGCTCGTCAAATCGATGCACGTCAGCCAGTCTATGTGGTCGAGCTTCTGCTCAGCGCTCTGCGTCAGGGCAGCACGGGTCCTGCTAAGTTCACGGACCTTCCGCGCTTCCCCGGCATGACTCGAGACGTGGCCTTTGAGCTTCCGGCAGAGGTCTCTCACAGCCAAGTCAGCGCCTTTTTTGCCAGCCTCAAAGAACCGCTGCTCATCAAGTCCGAACTGTTCGACGTCTTCACCGATCCCACAGGAACCAAGCTGCCCATGGACCGTAAATCCACCGCCTGGACTTTGACTTACCGGAACTCCGAAAAAACGCTTGAGACAGCCGAAGTCGAAGCCGCCCACGCCCGCATCCTAGCTGCTTTACAAAAAGCGCTGCCTGTGACGATACGGTGATCTCGCCTTGGCACTACAGCCAAGTCATTTCTCACGGTGCTCCGGCCTGCATCATCGAGGCTAGGCTTGGAGCTTTTCTGTCAGCCAGGTTTGCATTTCAGCCATGGCTCTAGCGCGATGGCTCAGGCTGTTTTTCACTTCAGGAGAAAGCACCCCAAACGTGTCCTCATAACCCACTGGCTGAAACAGAGCATCATAGCCAAAACCACCCGCGCCCTGTTCTTCCAATCTCAAATGACCTTCCACAGCACCCTGAGTGACATGCAACACCTGCTCATCTTTGACCAAGGCTAGACTGCAGCGGAAACGCCCCGTGAAGCCAGTGCTAGGCTGCTCCAGTGCCCCCAAGGCCGCTTTGAGCTTTTGCCGATTGTCCGCATCCGTCGCCCCCTCCCCTGCATAACGGGCAGACCACACGCCGGGCTCACCTTTGAGAGCATCTACTTCAAGTCCCGAATCATCAGCCAGAACTAGCAGACCTGGTAGCGCGGCGCTCGCCCCCTGAGCCTTGAGGATCGCATTGGCCGCAAACGTCGTCCCGGTTTCCTCTGGCAAAGTAACACCAGGAAAGGCACTCAAGCTATGCACCTGCCAACCGACTCCCAGCATGGCAGCGATCTCTTGAGTCTTATGGGCATTGGAAGTGGCAACGAGAAGTTCAGACATGGTTAGCGATAGACAAAAGCAGGCGCCGCTAGGGCTCAAATCGAATTCTCACCTTTCTCAAGACAGCTCTCCAAATTCCTTGCGACCAGAATGATTAACCAGCAGCCCAGCGCATCCTCCTGCCGAAACCCCTTTTCTGAGCAGACGAGGCATTGCACGGTGCTCTGACTCACGTATAAGGAAGATCTTCCCCTGACATGCCTTCTGACTTTTTGCCCATTCTTGATGCTCTGCCTGAGCGTAAATCGCCGCTGATGGAGCGGTTTTGGTCGCTTCTGGAGGTCAAGTCACCCTCCCAACTCGAAGCGATGGCGCGTGAAGCGCGGGCGATCACGAGACGGAATTTCGGTCGGACGATGCGTATGTTTGCGCCGCTGTATGTGTCGAATGAATGCGTCAACAACTGCTCCTATTGCGGTTTCTCACGGGACAATGCCTCCATCATGCGAGTGACGCTAACGATTGAGCAAGTCGTCAAGGAAGCGCAGCATCTGGTAGCGCAAGGCTTTCGAAACATCCTGCTGGTGGCGGGCGAACATCCAAAATTTGTCAGTGATGGCTATCTGGAAGAATGCATCCGGGCGATCCGGGAGTTTGTGCCGACCATCGGGATCGAAGTGGGACCAATGGAGGCACCGGAGTATGCGCTGATGGTGAAAGCGGGTAGCGAGGGGCTGGTGGTCTATCAGGAGACCTATGATCGGGCGATTTATGCAGACATGCATACCGCTGGACCCAAAAAAGATTTTGAATGGCGCATGGCCTGTCCCGAGCGCGGCTATGAAGGTGGGTTCCGCCGGATTGGTATTGGCGCTTTGTTTGGTCTGAGTGATTGGCGACTGGAGGCCCTGCGTTTGGCCGCGCATCTGGAGCATCTGTATAAACACTGCTGGAAAGCCAGCTTTACGGTAGCCTTTCCACGTCTGCGTCCTGCCGCAGGTGGTTTTGCGCCCATGACCGGTTTTCCCGACTGGGCACTGGTCCAGACGATTGCCGCCTTTCGGATTGTTTTCCCTGAGGTGGGAATCGTGCTAAGCACGCGAGAGCCTGCACCGCTGCGGGATGCGCTGGCACCACTGGGTATCACGGTCATGAGCGCCGGTAGTCATACCGAACCCGGCGGCTACACCGGAGCCGGCAGTGAGGATCTGCATCAGACGGTCAAAGGTCGCCGGGTGGAACTGACGACGAAAGACGAATCAGCCAAGGCTGAAGGGCAATTCGGCATTGCCGATGAGCGATCACCAGCGGAGGTAGCCGCGATGCTTAAAGCTCAAGGACTCGACGCCGTCTGGAAAGACTGGGACCCAGCGATTCTGGCAGCCTGATTCATTGGGCCCAGCCAAGATCGATGATTTGAGCACGGTGATCGGAGCCGACATCGGGGCCGATTTGGCGACCAGTGATGCGCAGCGATTTCGTGGTCAGTGCATGATCAATCGGGATCGCGAATGGCGAATTGAGCCGCCAAGTAGGTTGCCAAGCATTGGCAGCCAGACGCAGGCCACTGCTGCGAGTCAGGCTCGACATGGCATGAGACCAGGGGCTGGCATTAAGGTCTCCGATGACGAGTATGGGTTCCTGAATGGTGGAGACCCAATCAGGGATGGCGGAAAGTTGCTGATCACGACTCGCAGCATAGTAGCTGCTGATCGGCGGCAGCGGATGGGTGCCGAGCAGTCGAAATTCGCGACCCGCGTGCTTGATCAAAACCTGCAACGAAGGCACCGAGGATCTCAATTCGTCCGTCAGAAGCGTGATTTCTTGCAAAGGCACTCGGCTATACATGGCGAGACCAAAATTATCCTGTCGGACATTTTGCCAGTGGTGAGGATGAGTCTTGAGAAGCGGCCTAAGCGCACTGATCCAGACATCATCGACTTCCATGAGGAAAATGACATCGGCATGGGTCGAATGAAGGAAGTCGATCACCGCATCATGATCGTCATTGGAGGTCAGCACGTTTAGACTCACCACCCGCAGCTTAAAATCAACGACTGAGGTGCTGGTGCGGCCGGAGCTTGGCTGACCGATGAGCCAAGCATTCAGCATGAGTGTGGTCAGGCCAGCGAGCTTGACCAAGGTTCGTTTTCTCCAAAAAGCCCAGGCAACAGCGAGGATGCAGACGAACAAATACTGCCAACGAAAATGACTGAAAAGATCCAGCACCCAATGCCAGCGCCCGAGCTGGCCAAGCCATGAACCGATGAGAGATGAAAGAAAGATGACATCGATCATGCCCTCTAGATGGACACTGCGTGAAATAAAGGCGGGACTTTGAGGCATGAGGGAAAGGTTGACCTAGTCTTACGATGGAGTGTTCGATTCATCATGAAAGAACTGGGCATCTGGACTCAATCGATTTAAAGTTGTAGCCATGTCACTTAACGATCCTCGCATTGAAGTCAGCATTGGCACCCAGCGCTTAAAGTTCTGGGATGGGCACAGGCTGGTGATGGATGTCCCCTGCTCGACCTCGAAATTTGGCCTAGGTACGCAGCTTGGGAGCAACAAGACACCTCTGGGCAGCTTTAAAGTGCAGGAGAAGCATGGCGCGGATGCTGCCAGCGGCACCATTTTTAAATCCAGACAAAACGTGGGTCAGTGGCTGCCCGGTATGGAAACGCAGAGTGATCTGGTGCTAACGCGTATTCTCTGGCTGGGCGGCACCCAGCCGCACAATGCCAATACCTTTGAACGCTACATCTACATCCACGGCACCAACGACGAAGCCCGCATCGGTCGCGCCATGAGCCATGGCTGCGTGCGCCTGAGAAATGCTGATGTGATCCAGCTTTTTGATCTGGTGCCTCTGGGAACGGCGGTGTGGATCTCTGAGTGATGAAAACGCATTCCGCCTTTGCACCGGAGCGCGGCCCCGACATGGTGAGCGGCTCATGATTAGCATCCTCGATCCCTCAGAAGGCAGCCACGGTGGCCCCACACTCGTGGAGAGGATGCATTTGGCTTTTTCCAACGATGGAAAGTTGGCGGGATCGCCTCAGTTCGAGTATCGCTCGCAGCAGCAGCACATGGCTGAATTGGTCGCTGGGGCGCTGGAGAAAAATCGGGCGCTGATCGTGGAAGCCGCAACGGGAGTCGGTAAGTCTCTGGCCTATTTGCTGCCAGCCGCCACCTTTGCGCTGGAACAAAAGCGGAAGGCGATCATCTGCACTCACACGATCAATTTGCAGGAGCAGTTGATCCACAAAGACATCCCCATCGTGAAAAAGGTGGTGGGGGATTTTCATGCGGAGTTGCTGAAGGGCCGAAATAACTATTTGTGTCCGACCCGGCTGAAGAGTGCGTTTTCGCAGACAGGCGATCTCTTCAGCAGCAGCGAGGCGGCAGAGCTTCAATTGATCGAGGAATGGCACCGTGAGAACCCAACGGCGACGCTCAGTGAGATGGACTTCACCCCGGGCGCGCGACTCTGGTCCATGGTGCGCAGCGAGCCTCATGCTTGCACGCCACGGCGTTGCCCGCCTGGAAGTGGCTGTGTTTACCAAGACGTGCGCCGGCGCATGGCCGCAGCCGATCTGCTGGTGCTGAATCACACGCTTTTCTTCACTCTGATGGCCTCAGCCGAAGAGACTCTGGCAGATGATGCCAATTTCATCTTTCCGCGCGATTTTGTGATCTTGGATGAGGCCCACACGATCGAAAACATCGCTGCGCAGGCCTTTGGCATTCATGTCAGCGAATCGAGTGTGCGCTTTGAACTAGGGCGACTCTACAATCCGAAAACTCGCAAGGGCTTCTTTGCCAGCGTGGGGGATAGCGACGCGATCCGTGATGTGGTGCAGGCGATTGCCATGACGGAGACGTTTTTCCGCAATGCCGAGGCCGTCTGTAAATTCACGGGGACCTATGCCAAAGAGTTCCGCATCCGTGAGCCGGGTCTTGTGGAAAATGAGCTGGCACTGCCGCTGCAACGCGTGGCCAACTTTGCCCTCAAGGCGGGTGATGCCGCCAAGAGCGAGGGCCAGCGACTCGAGTTGCACGACATCGCCAAGCGGCTCGGTGGACTGCGCACGAACCTGAGTGCCTTCCTAGATCAAACGGAGGATGGGCATGTTTATTGGGCAGAGCGTGGCACGGGAGATCATCGCAGTTTAGCCCTGCATAGCGCCCCGATTGATGTGTCACCAAAGCTCGAAGAAATCTTTTTTGGCGGCGGCAAGGCCTGTGTTTTCACCAGTGCCACGTTAAGCGTCGGAGATGACGAACGGCTGAATTACTTCCGCAATCGAGTCGGTGGGCAAAAGGCGCAATCGGCCTGCATTCACAGTCCGTTTGATTTCAAAAAGCAGATGCGTCTCTATTTAGTGAAGCGCATGCCCGAGCCGAAAGATGAGGCCTACGGAGATGCCATGCAGGATAAGATTTCCCATTTCCTGGGTTTATCTCAGGGGCGAGCGTTTGTGCTCTTTACCAGTTATACCCAAATGACCGCCATGGCGGATCGGTTGGAAGATTTCTGCCTCGACAATGGCTGGCGTTTGCTGGTTCAGGGTCGCGGCATGCCACGCCATCAGCTTTTGGCAGAGTTCAAAAAAGACGTGCACAGCATCCTCTTCGGCACCGACAGCTTCTGGACCGGTGTGGACGTCCCTGGCGAGGCCCTGAGCAATGTGATCATCACTCGCCTGCCCTTTGCTGTGCCAGATCATCCACTCACCGCAAGCCGCATGGAGCACCTGGAAGAACAAGGCATCAACAGCTTCAGCGAATACAGCGTGCCCGAAGCCATCCTGAAACTCCGCCAAGGCGTAGGTCGCCTCATCCGCACACAAAAGGACCAAGGCATGGTCGTCATCCTCGACAACCGCATCCTCTCCAAGCCCTATGGCCGCGCCTTCCTAGCCTCCCTTCCCGATTGCCCGACCGAGATCGTGGCCTGAGTTTGCTTAGACTTGACTCAAGTCACGTTCGACGATGGCCCAGGCGTTGTGGTTGTGAATGGACTCGTAATTGACGGCCTCAACACGGAACCATTTGATCTGAGGGTGTTTACCGGCTTTGACGGCAATGTTGCGGACGAGGTCTTCGACAAAAACGGGATTGTCATAAGCGCGCTCGGTCACGGCTTTTTCGTCGGGACGTTTGAGGACGCTGTAAAGCTCGCTGCTGGCGCTGGATTCGATGAGTTCGATGAGATCCTCGATCCAAATCGGCTGGCGGAAGCGGACGGAAAAGGTGACCAGACCGCGCTGGTTGTGGGCACCGCGCTCGCTGATGGCTTTGGAACAAGGGCAAAGAGTGGTGACTGGCACCTCGAGAGTAACAACAAAGTCGATGGAGTCGGCTTCTGCATTGACTTCAAAAACCACGCCGTAGTCGAGCAAGCCTTCGGCTTGGGTGACAGGAGCCTTCTTGCTTCGGAAATAGGGGAAACGCAGCTCTACATGGGCCTTTTGGGCGTGCAAACGGGTCAGCAACTCGGCGGGAATGGCCGCAATGCTGGCGACGGTGAGTTCACGACCATGGGCATGCAAAATTTCGACAAAGCGGCTCATGTGAGTGCCTTTGTATTGATGCGGCAGATCGACCGCCATGTTCACCGTGGCGACGGTGTGCTGGGTTAATTGGTCGCGGTCACGAATGCGGAGCGGAAAGCGGACATCTTTGACGCCAACGCGATCAATGGCGATTTGGCGGTCATCGCTTTCATTTTGCGTGTCTTTTAGAGGGGACATGGGGGAAATAAAAATTCCCACTGCCGCAGCGAGCAACAGTGGGAAGGGTGAATTTTACGTCACTGCAGCTGCCAGATCAAGGCAGGAGGTTGATAGCACGGGCACGCTTCACTTCGCGTGTCACTTTGCGGTGCAGCCAAGCTGGCAGACCGGTGACGCGGCGCGGGATGAGTTTACCCGTTTCGCTCAGGAAGCGTTGGAGCAGCTCAGGATTGGTGTAAGTGAGCTTGTCCACCGGGATATCCATGCGGCGGCGTGGCATCCTGCGGTTATTTTTACGCAGGGAAATGAGGCGTTCGGTCGTCTTAGGTTGCATGAGAGTGTGCGGGGTTGCGGATTAGCGAATCTCGCGGTGCAGGGTGCGGCGCTTGAGGAAGTGATTGAACTTCACTTTCTCCAGACGGCCTGGGGTACGTGGGCTTTTTTTGTTACGTGTGGTGACGTAACGGGAAGTAGGACTGCCCTCGGCCTTAGCCTCCGTGCATTCAAGGATGATGATTTCGCGTGCCATAAAATTTGGGGTGGTGAGGCTAGGTTACTCTTTGCTAAAGTCAAGCGACTCATTACCATTGTTATTTTGAGAGGTCGTTGTTTCCTCCTCATCCTTCTCATCGTCAGAGTCTTCGGCAGAATCATCCAAGCCGAAAAGTGACCGAACAGGGCGGTTCCAGCGGCCTCCGCGCTGCTCTCCTTCGATCCTTGCTTGGCAGGCGACGGTAAACCGAGTGAAGGGCAAAGCCTCCAGACGTTCTTCAAAAATGGTTTCGCCAGACATCTCACAAATGCCGTACGTGCCAGCATCGATGCGAGTCAGAGCCTCATTGATTTCATAAATAGCGTCTTGTTCCTTGGCAAGGAGACTGAGAGCAAAGTCACGGTCATAGGCATCACTGCCAGCATCGGCTTGATGCATGCCGAAAGCGGATTCGTTCCCACCATTGTTACGCAAGCTATCATTGGCCACGCCTTCAGCAGCGTTCATGTAGGCTTCACGCAACTCGATGAGGCGTTGGCGTTGTTTCTTCAAGAACGCGGCAGGAAGCACGGGCTTTCTCGGCCCTGAATCCATGGTGATTCCTTCGTCATCAATGTTGGTGGTGCGCTTGGCATTGACGATCTTGATCAAGGGTCCAGTTATTTTAGCTGCAGTGACAGCTTTCGCGGCAGGCCCTGTAGCCGTTTTGGCTGGCGCAACAGGCTTGAGCGCTAGGGCCGGGGTTTTGACAGCGGGCTTAGCTGCCGGAGCTTGCACGGCTTTTTTGGCTGGCGCTGGAGCAACCTTCTTTGGAGCTGGTGCGGCTTTTTTGGCTGGCGCTGGAGCAACCTTCTTCGGAGTTGGTGCGGCTTTTTTGGCTGGCGCTGGCTTAGCAGCTGGTTTTTTGGCTGGGGGGGCAGCTTTGACAGGAGCCTTCTTCACAGCAGGCTTTTTGGCGGGAGGGGCAGCTTTTTTAGCAGGAGCTTTCTTCACAGGGGGGGATTTCTTGGGGGCGGGTTTGGCCGCCTTACTCACGGGCGCTTTCGCCTTAGGCTTGGTCACTGGAGCTGCTTTGACCGACTTCTTTGGGGCTGGCTTAGCAGGCGCAGCTGGCTTATTAGGCGCAGGCTTCGCCGGCTTGACCTGCTTTTTGGAAGCTGGTTTCGCGGGTGCTTTTTGGGTGGATTTAGCCGGGGCTTTGGGCGCTGTTTTCTTTTTCGCAGGCATAGCTCGTGAGGTTGGACGGTGGATCGCGGTTTTTTGGTTGTCGCCGGTTGGCGACAGAAAAAGAGGCGCGGAGTGTGGACCCTTCCTCAGAAATGGCAAACAGAATTCCCAAGGCGTTGCTGGTTCTCACTCTGTCGGCATTTGAGAGCCGTTTGGGAGATCCTGGAATCGGTCCTTGAGAAACCCAACAATGGAGACGATGAAGGCCGCCCGCTTTTCCTAGCCATGTCTGCCGCATCCGAAGTCGCCCGTCGCCGTACCTTTGCCATCATCTCTCATCCAGATGCTGGTAAGACCACTCTCACGGAGAAGCTCCTCCTTTATGGCGGGGCCGTTCAGCTGGCCGGAAGTGTCACTGCCCGAAAAAATCAGCGTGCGACAACGTCTGACTGGATGGATCTGGAAAAACAGCGTGGAATTTCCGTCTCATCCACCGTTCTCCAATTCGAATACAAGGACTGTGTGGTGAATCTACTAGACACGCCCGGACACAAGGATTTCTCGGAAGACACCTATCGCGTGCTGACCGCTGTAGACGCAGCAGTGATGGTGATCGATGCGGGTAAAGGGATCGAGACCCAGACGCTCAAGCTTTTTGAAGTCTGCCGTCGCCGAGGTGTGCCGATCTTTACCTTCATGAATAAGCTGGACCGCCCATCCCGTCCACCGATGGAACTGCTGGACGAATTGGAGCGTGTGCTCGGCATTGCTGCGTATCCGATCAATTGGCCACTCGGTGATGGCGTGGATTTTAAAGGGGTTTATGATCGCGAATCCAGTCAAGTCCACCTCTTTGAGCGAACTGTCGGTGGGATGTTTCGTGCACCGGTCAAAGTGAAGGGAATCGAAGACGACAGCGTGCGTGATGCTCTGCCGCCACTGGTTTATGCTCGTGTCTGCGAGGAACTGGAACTGTTGGAAGGTGGTGGTTCACCGTTTTCTTTTGAAGAGATCCGCCGTGGTCAGTTAACACCTGTATTTTATGGCAGTGCGATGAATAATTTCGGGGTTCAAATGATGCTGGACCGCTTCCTCGAACTGGCCCCGCCACCGGCACCGCGCATGAGCGGTGATGAAATCATCTCTCCTGACACGACAGGATTTAGCGGCTTTGTTTTCAAGATTCAGGCCAACATGAATCCACGGCACCGAGATCATGTGGCGTTTATCCGCGTGGTGTCGGGCTGCTTTCAGCGGGATATGAGTGCGATCAATACGCGGACCGGAACACGCCTGCGACTAGGCAATTCTCAACGTCTTTTCGCCCAAGAACGCGAGACGGTGAATGAAGCCTGGGCGGGTGATGTGGTGGGCCTTGTCGGAAATTACGACTTCTTGATCGGTGACACGCTGGCAGAGGACGCGAAGGTCAAATTTGATGAGATGCCGCGCTTCACCCCAGAGTGCTTCGCGTATTTGCACAATGAAAATACATCCAAGTTTAAGCGCTTCCGTGATGGCTTGGATCAGCTTTTGAAGGAAGGTCTGGCACAGCCTTTCGAACTGCCAGACGCAGCGGTTAGAGTTCCATTACTGGGCGTGGTCGGCACCCTGCAATTTGATGTGCTCAAGTATCGCCTGGAGACCGAATACAATGCCGAGGTCAGGCTGGAGTTTGCTTCCTGGACGATTGTCCGCTGGTTAAAAGAGAAGCAGCTGGCTGAGACGCCAAAGCCTGCTAAAGGCGGCATCCTTCCACGCCCGAATTTGGTGGCCAGCTACGATACCACCCTAGCACTCGATTCCGCTGGCAACTGGGTAGCTCTCTTCAGTGATAAGATCAGCGCGGGCTACTTTGAGACGAAGAACGCTGAAAAGTTCGACATTAGCAGCTTCCCGTTTTGAGGTGATCAGTCCGTGATGACATCGTAAACCAGAAGCTTTGCGGCCAACGGTTTTAGCACTTCGTTCACCGCCTTCACATGCATCGGATGTTTTTCATAGGCACTCAAATCGGCCTGATTGGCGAAGCGCATGACCAGCCCAACATCAAAGCTGTCGTCCACGACAGGGCGCTCGCTGGCTAAGGGTTGGCCAACACTGAAATGCTCAATCTCTCGGATTTCCTTAGGGAATCTTTGGGCCGCGCTGATTGCTTTGGCGCGGTCTGCGACATTGCCTGGCTTCTTGAGCCAAATGAGAACGACATGCTCGACCTTACCCTTAGTGGTCGTTTTGCAACCCATGGGGCAAGTGCTGCATGAGGCGAGCAGAGTGAGGACAGCGAGAGAAAAGATGGTGATGGCTTTTTGCATGGTGATGAATAGTCTGCCGAATGATGAAGCAAGCGTCGAGACTGTTTTTTTACCTGAGTTTATTTTTTGGAGCTGTCTGTGCCGAAGAGGCTCAGACGTTTGATCGCCTGACCTTTCATGCGGCACCGAAGCCCCCGTCCCAAAAAGCAACCTGGGAGGATTGGCCGCGTGCGCTGGGACCGCATGACGACGGAAGCACGGAGGAGGCTGCTCTTCTAAAACAATGGCCTGAATCTGGGCTGAAAGCGGTCTGGGAAGTGAAAACAGGGGAGGGCTACACGTCACCCATCATCAGTGGGGATTACTGCGTTATTTTTCATGCTCTGGAAAAAATGGAAACGGTGGAATGCCTACACCGTGAAACCGGAAAGCGTTATTGGATCAAAGATTATCCCATCGAATATCAGGACCGCTACGGCTTCGGCAACGGCCCACGAAGCAGCCCAGTCATTGCGGATGGCGTTGTCTTAACGCTGGGAGTGACCTCCATGCTCCATGCCTTTGATCTGAAGACAGGCGAGGAACTCTGGAAGCATGATTTACGGAAGGATTATCACGTGCCGCAGGACTTCTTTGGCGCTGGCTCATCTCCACTGGTTCTGGATGGCAAAGTCATTGTTAACGTAGGAGGCAAAGCGGAGGCTTTTGATGGCTTTGAGGGCAAGCAAGATCGCGCACGAAAGCTGGCATTAAAAGGAGTCAGTGTCGCCGCGTTCGATTTGAAAAACGGAGCGCTCATCTGGAAGGTGGAGGACGAATGGGGGGCCAGCTATGCTTCCCCAGTGCCAGCCAAACTTCATAATCAGATGAAGATCTTGATTTATGCTGGCGGCGAGAGCGACCCGGCTATTGGTGGGCTTCTTTGCATTGATCCTAGGACTGGCGCTGTTCATGATCGCTTTCCTTGGCGTGATGAAGAATACATCCAGGCGACCGGTAGCAGTCCGGTCGTGATTACAGAAAAAAATCGAGCTTTTATTTCCACTTGTTACCCAAAGAACAAACCGATCGGAGGCGTGATGGTGGAGTATGATTCCAGCTTCAAGGCTAAGGAAGTCTGGCATAGTCCAAAAATCGCCTGTCACTGGATGACCCCCCTTTATCAAGATGGACATCTTTATGCCATCGACGGTGAGCGAGAAAATAACAGCCGACTGGTTTGCGTAAATGCTGAGACTGGCGCAGAAGTCTGGACAAAGAACATCGAGTGGGAAGACGCTGCCCTGGCAGAGTCTCAGGGCCGCTCAAAACCTGTCCGGCTAAGCATCCTGCGCGCCAGCCTACTCAAAGCCGATGGCGCCGTGCTTTGTTTGGGTGAAATAGGCAGCCTGCATTGGCTGAAGCTGACACCGCAGGCTTGTGAAGAAGTATCCCGCACTCAACTGTTTTATGCCCTCAATACATGGAGCCTGCCAGCCCTAAGTCATGGCCTGCTTTATGTGCATCAGCAGGCCGAGTCTCTGGACCGCAAAAGTGGCACGCGAGTGATCTGTTACGATTTACGAGCAGAACAATGAGGTTAGACGGCATCGTTGACTGACTAAGCAAAGCATAGAGCACACGAGTGGACCTTTATGGAAACACCCATCACGCCACCAGAAGCCTGCTTTGCGCCATCGCCTCTTCTTTCATCGACTCCAGCGCTTTCTCGCATGGATTCAGAAGCGCAAAGCTTCATCGCTGCCAACTGTAGGTTCTTTTGAACAAGTAAACTGACCAGTGCAATCATTTAAATAGCTCAGTGAATTTCACCGAGCTATTTTTTTTAAAGCGTAATTTTTTCAAAAATAAGGCGTATGAAGTTCATCATGTCCCCTCGCATCTCTCTATTCGCTCTAACTTTTGCACTCAGTTTCCCGACTGTGCAGGCTGCTTATCCCGAATTCTCGACAACCATTCCTAACGGAGGCCAGAAGGGCTCGGACCTGAAGCTTACCGTCACCGGAAAAAACTCGGAGGATTTCGAAAGCCTCATGTTTTTCTCCCCTGGGTTCACGCAAAAGAGCGTCGATAAAGTGGAAAAGAATAAGGTCCAGGTGACGATCGCGATTGCCGCAGACGTGCCATCAGGAAATCATCTGATCCGCCTTCGTACGAAGTCTGGGATTTCCCATGGCCGCAGGCTTTTCGTGGGGCCTTTCCCAAATGTGGAGGAAAAGGAACCCAACACTGAATTTGAGGCGGCTCAAGTCATCCAACTCAATCAAACGGTCGAAGGCGTCGTGCTCAGTGAAGACGTCGATTACTACAAGGTCACTGTTAAAAAAGGTCAGCGTATCAGCGTCGAGACAGATGGCCTGTGTCTTGGCTATACGCCTTTTGATCCCTACATTGCCATTATCGACAAGGACCGCTTTGAAAAAGCTTTCTCGGATGACACGATTCTGCATCGTCAGGACGGCTATTGCTCCTTTGTCGCCGAGTATGATGGGGACTATTACGTGATGATGCGAGAATCCTCCTATCGCGGTGGCGGTAATAACTATTATCGCCTTCACGTTGGCAGCTTCCGCCGCCCGGACGTAGTCTATCCGGCGGGTGCGAAACTTGGCTCTGCAACCAAGGTGCGCTTCATCGAGAAAGATGGAACCTTTGAAGAAGATGCTCAGATCCCTACGGAGGCTGATCCAGGGTTCATGATCTACTCCAAAACGCAGGAAGCTGCGCCATCTGGAAACCCTTTCCGCCTTGTGCCCTTTGATAATGTGTTGGAAGTCGAGCCCAATGAAGATCAGAGCAAGGCTACAGTCAGTGCAATCGGTGAGCCGATCGCCCTCAACGGCATTATCGAGAAACCCGGTGACGTGGACTACTTTAAAGTTCAGCTAAAAAAAGATCAGCAAGTCGTCCTTCAGACCTTCGCGCAGAGCCTCGGCTCACCTCTGGATTCGGTCGTAAACGTTTACAATGCCAAAGGCAGTGGTCTTGGCGGGAATGACGACGGCGGTGGTTGCCGCAGACTGGATAGCAAGCAGACGCTGAAAGTGCCTGCCGATGGTGATTATTATGTGCGCGTGACCGATCATTTGGAGCGCGGAGGCCCCAATTTTGTTTACCGCATTGAAATGGTTGCCAGCCAGCCTGACATCACCTTTGCCTCACCGAATTACTCCGTCAATGATTCGAACTACCGCCAATTCATGGCTGTTCCTCGAGGCGGACGCATGGCTTTGCTGGAAAACTTCACACGCAGCAATGTCAGCGGCGATTTCAAATTTGAAGCTCCCGGTTTACCACCCGGCATCAAAATGCTCTCTGATGTCATCCCCAAAGACCAACCTGGGATGCCTCTTGTCTTTGAAGCTGCAGCAGATGCTCCGCTTGCACATGCCGTTGTTGCAATGCAATTAAAGCCTATCGATCCAGCGCAGAAAGTTGTGGGTAAAATGCGTCAGGATTTCGATATTGTTCGTCAGGGAAATACGATCTTTCTCACAGACATTGAGGATAAACTGCCCGTAGCCGTTGTGGAGGAGGCTCCTTACTCGCTGGAAATTGTGAAACCCACTGTTCCGCTGGTGAACAATGGTATCGTCAACTTAAAGGTAGTCGCCAAACGCAAGGAAGGTTTCAAAACTGCCATTCGCGTGCTGATGGTCTGGAAACCATCGGGGGTCAGCACCCTTGGTGAGCAAACCATTCCGGAAGGACAAAATGAATGTACTTTTGTGCTCGATGCCAATGCCAATGCGCCAGCTGGCACTTGGAAATTTATCGTCATGGGGGAAGCCGACGTTGGCAATGGCCGTATCTTTAATGCCTCCCCATTCTGTGAGGTCACGACTGCGCCCGCTTTTGTCAATGCACCAGCCATTCCGCTGACAGCCGTCGAACAAGGAAAAGAAACTTTGATGGTGGCAAAACTTGAAACACTCCAGCCATTTATTGGCGAAGCCGTTGCCCAAATTGTCGGCGTACCAGAAACCATCCCGATCGAATCCGCCAAGATCACCAAGGATACCAAAGAGGTAAGCTTCAAGGTGAAAACAACGGATAAGTCGCCGATCGGTAAGCAGAACAATTTGTTTGTTCAAGTCGAGGTGCCTGTTCCGGGCGGCACAACGACACATCGCATCGCGCTGGGATCTGTGCTGCGAATTGATGCACCGCGTAAAGTCGTCACACCGCCAACGTCAGCCCCCGTCATTGCAGCAAACAAGCCCAAAGAAGAACCCAAGCCTGCTGCCCCAAAAGTACTTTCACGCCTAGAACAACTCCGCCTAGAGGCAGCTGCAGGTAAATAGTCCGAGACTAGTATTGCAATATTTCATCAAATCCTCATAGGCAGTTTTAACCCTTATCATGTCAGTTCCCATGGCACGCTCTTATCACACCCACTTTTTTTTGATTGGCTTTAGTGCCTTGTCACTGCTCGTCCAAGCGCAGACCCCGACACCTGTTGTGGCGCCAACTCCGGTTGTGACTGCTGCACCTTCCGGTGTCGATTTCAGTCATGTTCAGGCCATTTTGGAAACCAAATGCCTGGAGTGTCATAACCCCAACAAGGTTAAAGGCAAGCTCCTCATGGACACCGCTGAAGCTCTGCTTAAAGGCGGCGAATCAGGCCCTGCCCTTGTGGCTAACAAACCGGATGAAAGTGAGCTGATCAAGCGTCTTGTTCTGCCTGCTGATCACGATGATGCCATGCCTCCCAAAGGTGGCCCTCTGCCAAAAGCAGACATCGACCTGCTGAAACGCTGGATTGCCGAGGGCGCCAAGTGGCCGCAAGGCTTGGTTGCACACTACAAATCTCCCGAGGAAGTGAAAGCTCTAGCAGCACTTCAGGAAAAGTTGCCGGCTTTGACCAAACTGGAAGTTTTCCCAGACAAGTTTACTCTGGAAAGCAAGCGTGACTTCCATCGTGTCGTCGTTATGGCTACCTTCAATGATGCCACCACACGCGACGTCACTCGATTGTCCAACCTTCGCGTCACGGATGGAAAAGTTGCCAAATTAGACGGTGACACACTTTTACCTTCCTCAGACACAGGCAGCACTGAGCTCGTCGCCAACTTAGGCAATCAAAGCGTCAAAGCTTCCGTAGCGGTTAAAGACGGCCATAAAGACCGCCCTGTTTCCTTCCATCTCGATGTTATGCCTGTCTTCCTTCGTGGAGGCTGTAATCAAGGAGGATGCCATGGCGCTGCTCGTGGTAAAGATGGCTTCCGCCTGAGCCTCTTTGGCATGGACCCGGACGGGGACTACACTCGCATCACTCGTGAACTCGTTGGCCGCCGAGTCAATCTAGCAATACCAGAAGATAGCACCCTAGTGGAGAAAGCCGTGGGAGCGGTTCCTCACTCTGGCAACCAATGCTACGCCCCTGAGTCCACCTACAATCAAGTCGTGCTCGAATGGATCAAAGATGGTGCTGTTAGTGATAAGCCAGACATCGCCAAAGTCACAGGCATTGAAATCTTCCCCAAACAAATCGTCCTAGAAGGAGTGGGCAACACCCAACAGATCACGGTTCGTGCAACGTATTCCGACGGAACCGATCGTGACGTCACTAAGCTCGCTTTGTTCATGTCGAATAACGACCCTACAGCGACCATTAACAAAGACGGTCTCGTCACCAGCGGAGAGCGTGGAGCCGCCTTTACCTTGGCTCGTTTTAATGTTTACAGCGTTACCGCCCAAGTTCTAGTCATTCCTGCCAAGCTCCAGTATGAGCGGCCAAAATTGGCTGAAACCAACTACATCGATACTTTGGTCGATGAGAATCTCCACAAGCTCCGGATTCTACCCAGCGGTCTCTGCACAGATGAAGAATATGTCCGCCGAGTCTATATCGATGTCATCGGCGTTTATCCACAGCCGACAGACATCCGCAGTTTCCTTGCCGACGCCAATCCCAAGAAGAGGGAAGCCTTGATCGACACCCTGACTCAGCGCAAGGAGTTTACCGAGCTTTGGGTCATGAAATGGGCTGAGCTATTGCAGATCCGCTCTGGCATTGCAGGCAATAACAACGTCCCGCCATTCTACAAAAACGCTCTGCTTTATTACAATTGGTTGGCCGAGCGGATCGGAAAAAACATCCCACTTGATGAAATCGTCACAGAACTACTTTCCTCTACAGGTGGAACAGTCTCCAGCCCAGCGGTCAATTTTTACCAAACAGAGCTAGACCAGCTCAAACTGACTGAAAACGTGGCACAAGTCTTCATGGGCATGCGTATTCAGTGCGCTCAATGCCACAACCATCCTTTTGATCGTTGGACCATGGATGACTATTATGGTTTCAAAGCCTTCTTCTCCCAAATTGGTCGCAAAAATACGGACGATCCACAGGAGGTCATCATCTATAACAGCAAAGGCGGTGAATCGAAGCACTTCCTCACCCAAGCCGTGATGAAGCCCAAATTCCTCGGCGGAGAAACACCCGAGATCAAACCAGGTGAAGACCGCCGAAAAATCTTGGCCGAGTGGATGGCTTCCCCCAAAAACCCCTTCTTTGCCCGTAACATTGCCAACATCACTTGGGCTCATTTCTTTGGTCTAGGAATCGTCGATCCCGTCGATGACGTGCGTGTCTCCAATCCGCCTTCCAATCCTGAGCTGTTAACGGCATTGGCCAAGAATCTGACGGATTATAAATATGACATGCGTCGTCTAGTGAAAGATATTTGTAGCTCTATGACTTACCAGCGCAGCACGAAGGTCAATGAAACCAACGCTGGCGATAAAAAGAACTTCTCGCATGCCCAAGTCCGCCGCGTTCGTGCTGAAATCCTGCTGGATGCCATCTCTCAGATCACCGACACGCCCAATAAATTCCAAGGCCTGCCATTGGGTGCCCGTGCCGTCCAAATCGC
Organism: Prosthecobacter debontii; assembly: GCA_945869675.1. GTDB lineage: Bacteria > Verrucomicrobiota > Verrucomicrobiia > Verrucomicrobiales > Verrucomicrobiaceae > Prosthecobacter > Prosthecobacter debontii_A. The sequence continues at coordinate 21,355 of CAMBPS010000005.1, forward strand.
TGATGGTGCTGTGAGCAATTATTTCCTCACCACCTTTGGAAGAGCCAAGCGTGAATCCGTCTGCTCCTGTGAAGTCAAGATGGAGCCAACCCTTTCTCAGGCCCTTCACCTGATGAATGGAGACGCCGTCAATGATCGCATTAAACAAGGCAAGGTCGTTGCCACCATGATTCAGGAGAAAAAGACGGACCACGAAATCGTCACGGATCTCTACCTGCGTGTCTTTGGCCGTGCCCCCGTTGAAAAAGAATGGGCCACCATTCAACAAACTCTCGCTAATGCAGCCGACCAGCGCCAACCCGCCCTCGAGGACGTGTTCTGGGCACTGATGAATGCCAAGGAGTTCTATTTCACCCATTGATTTTGACTTTGCTCTAGGGGGACACTCCCCTAGATCTCTCCTAGATCTGAATACCTCTGACCCGTGGCAGGAGGTGGCAATAGAGCTCCTCATTTGAATACCACGGAATTTGCCGAATGAGTCTTTTGTGTGTTTGATTGTGCTCTCCTCACTTTTACGCTCATGCAGATGCCTCCCTCCATCGCCGAAGACATGTCCAAGCTGAAGACGCTTTTGCATGATTCGATCTCTCCCCATCTGTCGCCGGCGGTGGTGAAGGGCATGCGGATTTTAAACCTAGCCTGCGGGCGCTGTGATGAGGCAGAGACTCTGATCAAGGTCGGCTCAGAACTGACAACAGGAGGTGATGTCGAGATGATCGGAGCGGACATTCGCATTCGGGAAATCCGTCAAGCTCGCGAAACACATGGGCATTTGCCCGCTAAGTTTCTGATCGAAGACGCCACCAAGATCGACCAGCATCAGGAGTTGGGAGATGATTTTAATATGGTCTTTTTGCGCCATCAGAACTTTTGGCATGGACAGGAACTCTGGAAAAAGATCTTCGATCAGGGAATCGCCAAACTACGACCGGATGGCATGTTGGTGATCACCAGTTATTTCGATGTCGAGCATCGCCTAGCGCTCAGAGCGCTGGAATCCCTTGGCATGGAAGTCGTCAGTAATACCCGCAATAAGCAGAGCCGTGCTCTTGCTGACGCGCCTGGAAAATCTGTGGACCGCTGGGTGGCTGTGCTGAAGCGTCGCGGGACTTAAGAAACTAGGCTCAACGAACATATTGTGACAGTCACCTGACAAAGACGGAGTTCCGTGCTTAGTTTTGCGCTTCTCGTTTTTCGTCACTCTTTTCATGGACCCCATTTACGTCATCGGTCACCGCAATCCAGACACGGATGCGATCTGTTCAGCCATCGGTTATGCCGCTTTCCTGCGGCTTGTTCGTGAGGATGAGGTGATCGCTGCCTGTTGCGGAGAGATCAATGCACGGACAAGCTGGGTGCTGAAACTCGCAGGGCTGGAGCCACCCAAGCTACTGCTCGACGTGCGCCCCACAGCTGCAATCGTTTGCCGCCGAGAAGTGATGACGGCCGCGCCAAACGAGACTTTTTTGTCCGTGTATCGGAAAATGATGGAGCATAGTTTCCGCTCCATTCCCGTGGTGAATGCCGAACATCGGCTGTTGGGAATGCCGACGATTCAGGAAATGGCGCAGCTCTTTCTACCGAGTGATGAGACGCACAGCGCAGCCAATCGTGAGGTGCGCACGAGTATCCATAACATGAATGCGGCACTCGGCGGCGAGCTCATCGGTGATACAAGTGATGTGGATACAGTCGGGGATCTGGTCCTCGTCGTCGCCGCATCCAGCGTAGAAACCTCACGAGACCGCGCGCGCCAATTTCCGCCACGTCAGGTCGTTTTAGTCACAGGGGATCGGCCAGAGATCCATGCCCTAGCAATGGAACTTGGAGTCCGTTGTTTAGTCGTCACAGGCGGCTTCATGCCTTGGGAAAGCTTATTACAACAGGCCAAGGACAAGGGCGTCAGTGTCATCTCAGCACCGCAAGACACCGCAAGCGCCTCCCAGCTTATACGTTTTTCCCGACCGATTGCCGAGGCACTGATCCATGATTTTCACAGTTTCACCAGTCGCACGCCTTTGCGTGAAATCATCCATGTGGTGCAAAACGAACATCAACCACTTTTCCCTGTAATCGATGAGGAATCAGGCCGCCTTGAAGGAGTTTTTTCCAAGTCAGACCTTGTCGAAATACCGCGCACTCGACTGGTTTTAGTGGATCACAATGAATTTTCTCAAGCCGTCGCAGGCGCTGATGAGGCGGAGATCGTCGAAGTGATCGACCATCATCGACTCAGCGGTAATCTACGAACCAAGGAGCCCGTGCGTTTCATCAATGAACCCGTGGGTAGCACCAGCACGATCGTCGGAATCATGTATCGGATGCGCGGCCTGACACCGGATAAATCTACCGCCATCTGCCTCTGTGCAGGTTTGATCTCAGACACCTTAAATCTCACCAGCCCCACCTCCACCAAGACAGACCGAGAAATCTTGGAATGGCTAGCCAAGGTCGCTGAGATTGATGCTGCCGAGTTTGTGAAAGACTTCTTTGCCGCTGGCTCCCTGCTTCGTGAGGCTACTCCCGCACGCGCGATCGAAGGCGACCGCAAAGTCTTTGAGGAAAACGGCTGGCGCATCAGCATCAGCCAGATCGAGGAAATGGGCCTGGAGGAATTCTGGAAAAAACAAGCCGAGCTGCATGCAGCGCTCGTCTCTCTCTGTGCCGCACACAGCCTGCACTTTGCCTGCCTTATGGTAACCGATATTACCTCTCATTACAGCGTGCTTTTGATCGCCGGAGATAAGCGAGTCGCCACCGCCATCGACTACCACGAGCGTAGCCCGCAGGTCTATGAAATGCCGGGGGTGGTCAGTCGCAAGAAACAACTTTTCCCGTATTTGAGCAATCTTGTGAGCAAACTCACACCTCCTTAGTTGAAGGCCAGTGGCCAGACTGCCAGCCTAATGCCTTGAAGAGACCAAGGATAAATTGGGATCGACATCAGCTTCGAGGGGTGAAGTTTGACCTAATTGAAAGCGCTGCATAGCTGCGTAGGCAATCATTCCAGCATTATCAGTGCAAAGCTCAGGACGCGCCAATAGAAGCGTCAAGCCCTCCTTTTCACAACGGGCAGTAAGCCTCTGTCGCAAACCGCGATTGCAACTGACGCCACCACTGACGGCAACGAGCTTTTCCCCACATTGCTTTGTTGCTAGGACAAGCTTTTCCACAAGCACTTCCAAAATGGCTTCCTGCACGCTCGCGCAGACATCGGCCAAGACTTGGGTATGCGTCAGATCAAGCTTCGGCAGTTCGTAGAGCACGGCGGTCTTGAGTCCACTGAAGCTAAACTCCAAACTCTGCCCATCTAAAAAGCTGCGTGGAAAACTGTAGGCATCCGCGCGACCTTGCGCGGCTAGCTTGTCGATCTCAGGCCCGCCCGGGTAGGGCAGTCCGATCATTTTAGCAATTTTATCAAAGGCCTCACCTGCGGCGTCATCGCGTGTCTTGCCCAACAAACGATACTGACCGACACCCTGCATATGCAGCAGCATGGTGTGACCACCACTGACAATGAGTGCCACGCAAGATCGGGGCGGCCCATTGCCTGCCATGAAAGGAGACAGCAGGTGCCCTTCCATGTGATTCATGGCCAGAAAGGGTTTGTTTTCAGCCACCGATAGCGCCTTGGCCATGCTGGTGCCGATGAGCAATGAACTGACAAGACCCGGTCCTGTCGTGGCGGCAAAAGCCTGCATATCGGTGAGCTTGAGACCTGCTTCGGCCAGCACTTGTTCGACCAGCGGCTTTATATGCAGGATATGATTGCGAGAGGCCACCTCTGGCACGACACCGCCAAACTGACGGTGAATTTCAATCTGTGAAGCAATGGCGGAAGCCAGCAATTCACCATCCCCATTGCAGATAGCGGCAGCTGTTTCATCACAGGAAGATTCGAGGGCTAGGAGCATGATGTTATTTAAACAGGAGAAAGCAGAGGTAGCAGAGAAAAAACAAACCAGACCTCTGCTCTCTCTGCTTCCTCCTGTTCAAAATTCAAGGATTAGTCATAAGCTGGATGAAGCGCAGCCCTTCGACGGTGATTTTGCCGCTGTTGCTGATCAAACCACGGGTCGCATAATAATGGGGCACATTGCTACCTTTGATCCAAGTCAAAGCAGGAGCGCTCACTGCTTCCGTCCCAGCTTTGATGGAAACGGGCAGCCCCCAGCGTGTACAACGAATATGCCAGGATGGCGCAGTCGGAGCAGTGCCTTCACGCAGCCACGGGTGGGTTTTCACGACCTCAATCCTGGCACTTCCAGGCACTGCGATTTCAAATTCGACCTCCTGACTGCGCCACCAGGAGCGGAGAGTCAGAGCAGGGTCTTTGGCCTGCGCCAAATACAAGCCCTGCAGGTCCAAGCCTAGCAGATTCATGCCATTGTAAATGCCATGATGATTCGGCGTGCTGAATCCCGCGTTATGCCAGAGCTCAAAGTCAGGATTCAACATGACATTCAGCTACACATGCAGATGCGCCCGCCGCTGATCGATCCCGCTGCCCGTGTAACCCATCCGCGCCACCACCTGACCCAGCGTGACCTTGGTTCCAGCGGTGACGAGTGCTTCTTTCAAATGCGCATACAGAGAGTAAAACGGCCCCTCACCCCAATCATGTTTAATGACGAGATAGCTGCCGTAATTACTCTTTCCTGAAGGTGTCACATAAACGACCTCACCTGCCAAGATCGCCTTCACTTCATCCAGCGGATTACCCTTCGCGTCCCGCTGTAGCGGCTTCACATCCATGCCTTCATGAAAACGCGCATAGGCGATGCCGCTGCCCACCCGCCGAGGATCACGCCAAAAACCAAACTGGCCTCCTTCCCAAGGCGTCGTCTGCTGCCCTTCAAAGTTACGATCCACAAACTGAAAATAACCCGCCCCATCCCCCTTCAACAGCGCCTCATTGCCCGTCGGCAAATGCAGATCGAGAGCATAGATCGGTCCGTTGAGAGCAAGGATAAGGTAGAAGAGACGCATAAGAACTGCGGAAGACATTCAGCATTAAATCATTTATCTGCCCAGCGGAATCCCCACTCCTTGAGGCAGCTTCGGCTCTGCGGGCAAAGGCAGGGCTTTGGGGACATTCGGCGGGGCTTTGATGACGGCGGGCTTGGGCTTCGGTTCTTCTTTGGGACGGAAGGATTCAAAGACGAGGGCTCCTTTGAGGACATCGACGGCGCGCTCGAGTTGTTTGTCACCAAGATTGGCGATCTCAATGGCGGCAACCTCTCCACTGCCGTGATTGTTTCGCCACTTGGAGACACGAAGTTCTTCGTCGGTGGTCAGGGTGGAGACGATGTTTGGCTCGACCCCGTGCTCGTGAATCGTGCGATGACTTGGCGTGTAGTATTTGGCGATGGTGAGGCGCATGGCCGCTCCATTTTTCATCGGCAGAATGCTCTGCACGCTACCCTTCCCAAAGCTGGTGGTGCCGACAATGATGGCGCGTTTGAGGTCTTGTAGAGCGCCGGCAGTGATCTCGGCAGCACTGGCACTGCCGTGATTGATCATGACGGCCATGGGATAACGGCGAGGCTTGCGGCCATCGCGACCTGGGGTGCGGTAAGGAGGCGGATTCTGGGAGGCGACGCGGCCCTCGGTGGTGACGACCACTGTGCCTTCAGGCAAAAATTCACCACAAACAGCAATGGCGCTATCGAGCAGACCGCCAGGGTTATTCCGCAGATCCAGGATAAAAGCGGACATGCCCTGTTTTTCTAATCCATCCAGCGCCACACTCAGATCATTGGCTGTAGCCTGCGTGTATTGGGAGATGCGGGCATAGCCGATTTTATATTCACCGGCCATCCTGGGCACCAGCAGCATGGCATCATGCACGGAGGTCTCGCTCAAGGTCTCGCGCACAAGATTAAACTCTAAAAACTGTCGCGTCCCAGGGCGGCGCACGGTGATCTTCAGACTTTCGCCAGCTTTTCCTGTGAGCAGCTGGATCGCCTCGGCCACACCGACACTGTCGGTCAGCACATCATTGATCCGCACCATCTGATCTCCAGCCAAGGCCCCTGCCCTAGCCGCAGGGCCATCTTCACGCACGCTGATGATGGTCAGAGTTCCTTCACGTAGAGCGACGCTGATACCGACACCTTCCGATGTATCGCTCTGTTCGCGCTGCATGTCCTCAAAAAGCGACTTTCCCATATACTCGCAGTGCGGGTCTAGACGACGGAGCATGCCTTCCAAAGCCCCTTCGACGAGCTGCTCATAGCTGATTTGAGATTCATCCACGTAGCTCTGACGGATCGTCTCCATGGCCCGAGTCAGCAGTTCCATCTGCTTGTAGGCATCTTCTGAAGGCGGATTTGCCACAGGCTCCTTCGGTTTTTCGGTAACCGATTTTCCGGGGGCTGAGTCATCCTTGACCTTCGGCTTTGAAGGCGTCGACTTTGGGGCAACCGTTGGTGCCGAGGCAGGAACAGGCATAGCTGCCGGACTGGCCGCCCGGAGAGCGGCTCCAGCGACCAAATAAAAACTGAGGGCCATAACGCAGCGCATGCTCAGACAGTGCATCATTCCCGCAAGAGCAACAGGGCAAAATGCAGATACCTGAATCTGATAGCCTGTTTTACAGCTACCTTGAGGTGATTTCACCCGCTGAAACATGACCCCTGCGCTTCAAGAGTTGCCAGCGTGTCGGAAGCAGTTAGTTTCTAACCCGCTCCTTGCTAGGTAAGCGTATCCTCCACCCCCATGTCTGATCTGGAAAACCCCTTTGAAGAAACGCTGCTCCAGCGGCACCGCGCAGAACCCTGCACCGTCGTCATCTTTGGCGCTACGGGTGACCTGACCAATCGCAAGCTCATCCCAGCCTTCTACAATGTCGCTGCCTGCGGGGACTTACCTCCGCAGTTTAAATTGGTGGGTTTTGCCCGTCGTGAAAAAACCGACGAAGTCTTCCGCAAAGAACTCGAAGAGGGAAATCGCAAAAACTCCCGTCAAGGTCATAATGACGAGCTCTGGAACAGCTTCTCCCAGAGTATTCACTACCACCGCAGCGAGTTCGAAGATCCTGCTGGGTACGTTCAGCTAAAGCTCCTACTCGATCAGTTCGACAGAGAGCGCGGCACGACTGCAAACCGACTTTTTTACCTAGCCTCCGCACCAGAGGCGTTCAAGCCGATCCTGGAGATGCTGAAAGCCGCTGGTTTGAATCACGGCGTGGATGGTAAATGGGCGCGTGTCGTCTGTGAGAAGCCCTTTGGTAAAGATCTGGCCACCGCCCGTGCACTCAATGCTGCCGTGGCTGATACCTTCGAGGAAAAAGACACTTACCGAATCGACCATTATCTGGGCAAAGAAACTGCCCAAAACATCATGGTTCTACGCTTTGCCAATGCGCTCTTTGAGCCCAATTGGAACAGCAAATACATCGACAATGTCCAAATCACCTGTGCGGAGAATCTCGGCATGGAAGGTGGCCGTGGCGGTTACTACGATACTGCTGGCGCCCTGCGTGACATGGTGCAGAACCATCTCTTTCAGCTCCTCAGCCTCGTCGCGATGGAGCCGCCGACCGACCTGAGTGCCGACAGTGTCCGCGATGAGAAGGTCAAAGTCATCCGTGCTCTGCGTCCGCTGATCGGCCCTGAGGCCGTCGGTGCCAATGTCATCCGTGCCCAATACACCGCTGGCAGTGTCGATGGCGTTTCTCGCGTTGGTTACCGACAGGAAGATCGCGTGAATCCTGAGTCCCAAACGGAGGCCTACGTGGCCTTGCGCCTTTTCATCGATACTTGGCGCTGGCAGGGAGTGCCATTTTACATTCGTGTGGGAAAGCAACTGCCGAAAAAAGCCACCGAGATCAGCATCCACTTCAAAAAACCGCCACAGGTCCCCTTTGCTACGGCAAGACTCCCCGGCAGCAGTGAAAACACCCTCGTCATCCGCATTCAGCCAGATGAGGGCATCGCCCTGCGCATTCTCGCCAAACAGCCCGGCCAAGCTCTCTCCATGCAACAAGTGAAGATGGACTTCCGCTACAGCAGCAGCTTTGGAAAAGCCAGCCCTGAGGCCTATGAACGCCTGCTTTTGGATGCAATGGCCGGAGATGCCACCCTCTTTGCCCGGCGCGACGAAGTGGAAAGCGCCTGGAAGTTCATCGACGAGATCGAGCACGCCTGGCATCGGTCCGCCACCCCACCGCCAATGTGTGAATACCCTGCCGGAAGCTGGGGTCCCAAAGAAGCTGACGACCTCCTCCGCCAAGACGGGCACGCCTGGAGATTGCTGTAGCGGAGTAACGCCTTGCCTAATCCCATGCCACTCTCTGAAGACACCCTAGCCTGCCTTGGCACAGAAGTCCCACTCGCTAAGATCGACCGAGCTCTCAAGGAACTTTGGGATAGCGATGTCGCGAAGACTCGTGCCTCGCTCATCAACCTTGCCATTTACAGTGAAGCGACGGAATCATTGATCGAAAATAACCATCTGCTGGCCAAGATCACGGCCGAAAATGCCTGCCGGGCACTTTTGATCACGTGCCTGCCAGAGGTCAAACCTCAACGCGCTCGCGCTTGGATCAATGCGCTCTGCCGTCCCTATCAGGGAAAGCAGATTGTTTGCAGCGAGCAGATTTCCTTTGTGCTTGAAGGAGGTGACGCCGCTCAGGTTCAAAACGTCGTCTTTGCCCATCTTGATTCAGATCTGCCACTCATCGTCTGGTGGCAGGGAGAACTCACGAAAAACTTCGAAGAACGCTTTTACAGCCGAATCGGCACACTCATCATCGACAGCAGCACTTGGGATGATCCTCGTCGCGAGTTCGCCAGTCTAGGCGCTGCAAAAGCGGCCGAAACATCCCACTTCGATGTCCGAGATCTGAGCTGGACGCGCAGTCACTTTCTGCGCACCGCTTTAGCCAATGCCTTTCAGGATATCAAAGCGCGCGAGCACTTGCCAAAGCTCCAGTCCATCGAGATCACACACCTGAATACCGAACGCTGCGCTGCTGTGCTGCTCGCTGGCTGGATCACTCAAAGACTGGGTGCCGTTCTCGATGAAGCTCAATCCGGTCTAGTCTTTCAAAAGACTGACGGAACCAGCCTTCGCGTCACTTTGATCGAAACCCTTTCTGGATGCGCTCTACAATCGCTGCGCCTCATAGCACCGTGCCTAGAAGTCAGTGTCACTCGTGATGGCCTCTCAAGCTTTGTGCGCGTGAATGCCACCTGTGAAGGTCATAGCCATGAAGAACTTCTTCCTGCAGATGTCGTCAGTGATGCCGAACTCATCAGTGAGCAACTCAGCCGCTCCGGCGGAAGCACCCATTACTCGAAAGTACTGCCTCTGATGGTGAAGATGTTGTAGCTGCCTGCGCCAGCAAGTGGAACCTCGATATCATCCCCCATGCCTTGACCTGCACGGCTACCTCATCGTCTCAGTCTGCGCCAGCACATCGGCAAAGGGAACTTTCTCCAGCATTCCATACGCTTCATTCCGCGTCAGACGCTCACGGATTGTCGCTGGACTGGACAAGCCACAAAGAAAACGCGCCAGTTGTCTTGGTGTGCGAAGAGAAGCATGGCGCTCATCCATCAGTGCACGGATCGCCGCGACATCTTCCATGGTGATCTCAGGAATCGGCGACTGCGGCAATAAACGCGGGGTTTCATCAGCCCCACCTTTAGCCTGCTCCTGACAACTCGTGCAGGTGCCGCAATCCTCGATCATTTCTTCCCCAAAGTAACGCAACAACCAGCGCGTCAAACAACCGCGATGCCCAGCCAACTCTAGCACCTGATGAAGCCGCTTGACATCACGCGCCTCTCGATTGATAAAAAGTTGCTGCATCTGCACACTGATCGGGCCTGGATCACGCTCCGCAGCATTGTCACAGAGTCGATAGCGCTGCCTAGCCTTACTCGGTTTAAGTTCGATTTCTCCTGACTCCTGCAGCCAAGTCAGCGCTTTCATGACCCGCTCACGTGGCTCTTCGATCTGTTCCGCCGCCTCATCTGGATTCAGCGCAATCCATTTGGTCCCACGCTTACCGGCTGAAAAAACACGCTTCAAAAACGCTTGTCGCTCTGGTTGATGGCCTGACAAAATTCGCGCCTCAGGCTGAAGAAAACGGAATTGATAACTCGAATAAAATGACCCTAACGGACGCACCACGCCGGTGAGCTCTAAATTGGTTAAAACGGTCTCAATGACCAGGGGCCGAATATCCGTGGACTGAGAAAGCTCGTAGAGAGAGAAATCGAACTCCTGCCCCTGACGCAACAAATGATCCACCAACTGACGCAATGCCTGTGGCGTCGGCGTGTCACCGAATGTGAAGTTTTCTAAGACAATGCAGTCGTCTTTGCAGGCCAACAACTCACACACGGAAGGCTTTCCATCACGCCCGGCACGGCCCGTTTCCTGCATGTAGTTTTCCAGCGTCTTGGGCAGATTGTAGTGATATACGGCCCGGATATTTGCCTTATCAATTCCCATGCCAAAGGCAATGGTCGCCACGATCACGTCTAGTGTGCCGTTCATAAAGGAATCCTGCGCAGCATGCCGGTACTCGTCTGGCAGACCGGCATGGTAAGCCAGCGCATTTACGCCATTGCGTTGCAGAAAGGTTGCCACCTCTTCCGCCGTGTTTTGCAGCGTCACATAGACAATAGAGGCCCCTTTCCGCTTAAGCAGAACCTTTGCCAAATACTCCTTTCGCTTTAGTGCAGGGCAGGGCGTGATACGGTAATGTAAGTTAGACCGATGAAACGACGTCTGCACATGATCTTCTTCGGCGATGCCAAACGCCTTTCGAATATCCCGCGCTACGTCAGGTGTCGCCGTCGCCGTCAGCGCCAGTAATGGATGAATGCCAAGCTCCTGCGCCATCAGTGCTAGACGCAGGTACTCTGGGCGGAAATTGTGTCCCCATTCCGAAATACAGTGCGCCTCATCCACCGCCATCATAGCAATTTTTACCTGCTTGAGTCGTTCAATAAAGTTCTCATTCATCAGCCGCTCTGGCGCGATGTAGAGCAGCTTCAAAAGCCCTGACTTCATGTCGTCAAACACCCGCTGGGACTCTTCTAGCGATAAAGAAGAATCCAAACGTGCCGCCGCAATCCCGCGCGCTTTCAGCGCCTCCACCTGATCCTTCATCAACGCGATCAGAGGTGAGATTACCAGCGTCACCCCATCCATCAGCAGCGCCGGAAGCTGATAACACAGGGACTTCCCTGCACTCGTCGGAAACAGCGCCAGTGCACTCCGCCCAGCCAGTAGCGACTGCATCACTCGCTCCTGCCCCGGGCGGAAAGCCGCATGGCCAAAGTGTTTTTTGAGTGTGGCATGAAGGTCCGTAGGCATCTCCATTCATCGCACAATCGAGCAACTTCATCATTCCTTTTTCTTGCTTGCTGCGTATCAGGTGAATTCTCATGTCTCACTGGCTACTCAAATCTGAACCTGACGTTTTTTCTTTCGATCACCTCAAGGCACGTCCAAAGAGGACGGAACCCTGGAATGGGGTGCGGAATTATCAGGTGCGGAACATGATGCGGGATCAAATGGCGCTGGGAGATCTGGGCTTTTTTTATCACTCAAGCTGCCCCGTACCAGGAATTGCCGGAATCGTGAAGATCGTCAAAGAGGCTTATCCTGATCACACGCAATTTGATCCTGCTTCGGAATACTTTGATGCAGGTAGCAAACTTGAGGAACCACGCTGGCTGATGGTGGATGTGAAGTGGGAGGCAGACTTCACGACGTTTGTGACCTTGGACATGCTGCGTGCGGAGCCCAAGCTGGCGGACATGCTGATTCTTCGCCGAGGGAATCGCCTTTCCATCACTGGGGTCCAGCCTCAGCACTGGGAGCTCATTTGCAAACTTGGGAACGAAGGCTAGGCCTTTGGCCGCTGACAGGCGGGCAACAAGCCTTCCCGTATAACAAAACACCCGACCTTGTGGGCCGGGTGTTGAATTTAGAGGCTGTCGATTCGGGATTAAGCGAAGATGTCGATCACTGGCACGCCTGTATTGCCCACGGTGAATGGGCGATTGGAGGGTGACATGACGACTTCTTCAACAGGGAGGCCCATGGCGTGACCGATGGTGGCCAGGAAGTCCTCAGGGCTGGTCTGCTTATCAGCAGGACGACGACCTTCTTTATCCGAAGCACCATAAGCGAAGCCGCGTTTGGCTCCGCCGCCAGCAAGGACGGTGGTGTAGGCGAGAGGGTAATGGTCGCGACCATCATTCTCATTGATGTCCGGCGTGCGTCCGAACTCGGAGCCTAGGACAACCAAGGTGGAATCCAAAAGACCTTTGGCTTCAAGATCGAGCAGCAGGGCTGAGAAGCCTGTGTCGAGCGTGTTACCATTGTTGGTCATGGCGTTGTCGATGGTGTTGTGCATATCCCAGCCGCCCATCTGAACTTCAACAAAGCGGACACCGCTTTCGATGAGACGACGAGCGAGCAAGCAGCCTTGGCCAAAGTTGTTCCTACCGTATTTCTCACGAGTTTCTGGGGTCTCGAGAGTGAGGTCGAAAGCCTTGAGGTCTTCGCTTTTCATGAGCTTGAGAGTTTCATCATAGAACTCGGAATACGCTTTCACATCTTCGCTCTGGAACTTCTTGCGGAACCCAGAGTCAAACTCATTCATGAGCGAGATACGCTTGCTGAACTGGGCATCCGAGGTGGTTGGCTTAATGTTTTGAAGGCCGGTCTCTGGATTGGAGATCGGGATCGGAGACATGGCAGGCGGGAAGAAGCCTGCGCCTGGATAGGCACTGCCGCTATTGACGACGACGCTGTCTGGGAGTGTGACGTCTTTGATGCGCCCAAGGAAGTGAGAACCCCAAACACCCATCGCTGGGTGAACGATGGTGCCGCGTGGCTCATAGCCCGTCTTCATGATGTAGGTTCCGGCTTCATGCACACCCGTCTTGGAGGACATGGAGCGGATGAGGGACAACTTGCTGGCGTTTTCAGCCAACTTAGGCAGATAACCACCGAGGTAGTCGATGCCGTCAGCTTTGGCCTTGATGCGATCACCGAAGCCTTTGGTAGCACCTTCTTTTGGATCGAAGGTATCGATGTGGGTCATGCCGCCACCCATCCAGAGATAGATGACGTGTTTGGCTTTACCAAAGCCAGGAGTGCCAGGGCCGGAGGCGCTAGCAGCCTTAGCCATCTTGGAAGAAAGACCAGGAAGGAGGGTGACGCCGAGGACCGTCTTTGCGGTATTCAGCATGAACTGACGGCGATTAGCGTCGTTGAGGCGGAGGAGTTCTGATTTCATAGTTTTAAAAGTTGAAGTTAAAAAGTGATTGAGTTCGTGATTACTGTACAAACATGAATTCGCGGGTATTGATGAGCGCCCAGATCATATTGGCGTAGCCATCGTCACCAGCGCCGAGCACACGCTTAGCGATGTCTTTTTCATTCATCGTTGGCTTACGGTTCATGATGGTCAGGAACATGCGCTCAACCTTTTCAGAAGGGTCACGCACGGATTCCATATTACGGAAGATGAGTGAATCTGGGCTGGTGAGCATCTTCTGCGCCTTGCCGTTCATGATGGTGAGCACCTGTGGGACGTTGCCGACCTTGGTGCTGCCGTCGATGAGCATGCGTGGGGATTGACCAAAGTCGGTCAAGAAGTGACCACCAGGAGCTGGCTGGACAATTTCTGAAGCACGCATGAGATTCATGCCTTCATAGCTGAGGACCTTATCAGGACCATCATTCATGGCGGTTGCCTCTGGTTTCTTGGTGGATTTGGAGGCTTTTTCTTCCATCATCATATCACCACCAGCCATCTCGAGACCGCCACCCATGAGAGCACGTTCTTTCTGCTGGATCTTGCGGTAGGCATCATACTTGATGAGCACTGTCTGTGGATCCACGGTTTCGAGATTGAGGTCGATGGACTTGGCATACAGATCCTGGAGAGGAGCTTTGTAGCTGTCTGGTTTACCGAGCACGAGGGTCATGTAGCTGTCCCAAGCCTGCTCAGCAGTCATGCGGCGGAGCATAGGGCCTTGGAAGTAGTACTTCTCACCCATCACGATGTTTTCTGTGGTAGCTTCCGATTGGTAAGCGCGGGTATTATAGACGATGCGCATGAACTGCTTCAGGTCGAACTTCACACGGACCATTTCTGCGGCGAGGTGCTTGAGCAACTCAGGATTCACGGATTGAGCTGGATCGTCAATGTTGGTGACAGGCTCAGCAACGGCAGCACCAAAGGCACGCTTCCACATGCGGTTGGCGACGGTCATGGCAAAACGTGGGTTTTGCGGATGAGTCATCCAGTTAGCGAAGGAAACACGGAGCTTTTCTTCGTTCTTTTTGCTTTGCTTGTAAGCTGGATTGCCTTTGTCAGCGGGGCTCCACATGACGAATTTTGGCTCAACGGCATCACCTGGCTTGCCATCTTTGTATTTGTAGTCATGAGGCAATTTCATGCCGTTCATGTCGCGATCTTTAACAGCGTTCTGGTTAGCGCGGATGTAGTTTTGAATGCCGTTGCGCAGACGCTTGATGTCTTGGCCGGATTTTTCAACCATGGGCTCGATGCCAGCCATGAGGCGTGCCATCGGGTCAGTGCCGCCCAGATCTTTGCCATTCAGGCGGGTCGTGGTAGCACCAAAGAAAGCGGCCATTTCATAGAATTGCTTCTGGGTCCAATCAGCAAACGGATGGTCGTGGCATTGAGCACAGGCGACGTCGGTGCCAAGGAAAACAGTCAGCGTATTGGCCAAATTGTCCAGAGGCATCCCAGAATCGCGGAGAAGGTAACCAGCTGCGCCATTGTAGGTGCCGTCTGGTTTTTTATCCCACATTTTACCTGTGGCAGTCATCATCTCATAGACCATCTCATTCCATGGGCGGTTCATGGCGATTTGTTCTTTTAACCAGCCGATGTACGGAGTGCCACGGACGTTGTCTGCTTCAAATTCGTTCTTCACACGCAGCATCTCGGCGAAGTAGTTATAGAGCGTGGTTTTGTAACCTTCAGAATCCAGCAACATGTCGATGAGCTGGGAGCGCTTGGCTTTGTCGCTGCTTTTGATGAAAGCATGAGCTTCGTCATAGTTTGGGATACGACCTGCGATGTCGAGATACACACGGCGTACGAACTGCTCGTCGTTGGCCATCGGATTGAAGCTCTTGATCGGTCCTTTACCTGCTGTGGCACGTTCAGGATTGGCCTTGATCAGGCCGTTGGCCACAAGTTGGTCCACCTTGGCTGCAGCCTGAGCCACCGTTGCATTGGCTAGCATTGATGGAGCCGATTCGGCACCCGCTGCGGCTGCAGCTGGCTTGGCGGCCTTTGCAATCGCCTGATCTTCAGGGGAAAGGCGCGTTAAAGCGAACTGATGCATGGCTCCGTCTGCGGTTTGCAGAACGATGTCTCCGCCTTCGATTTTGACGAAGGAGGCGTTTACTTGGCGGCCAGCGACGTCAGTCCAGGTGCGGGCTTCTGCGTAGGCAGAACTTGCACAAAGACCAGCGGCTAAAAGGCCAGCGAGCAGTGTTTGGGTGGTTTTCATGGGTAGATGAGAGGTGCTGAGTGAATGACTCCGGCTGGAGAACGGTCCAGATTGGAAGGAATTAGAACAAAATTATCATAATTTACTGTTTCCGGCATCTTTTTTTCAATTTTCACCGGATTGGAGGAACTCATCCAGCCTGCGAACGACCTTGCACACGGCTGTGATTATGGCAAAGGGCAGGCCATGTTGAAGCTTCTTTCCACTGCATGGCAATTTGTCCGCCAGAATGATCTACCCACGATCTGGTGTGCGTTAATCAGTCGCGAGGCGCATCCATTAGTGCAATTCATTAAATATGGCTGTTGCGGCGTGGTGGCCGCCATCACCCACAATGGCATTCTCACGATCCTATCCCTGACCCTTTTCCCTGCCGTTCAGGGGATGCTGGTGGACGGACAGGTGCTGGATGAAACCCTGCGCGCCAAGAACCTCGTGATCAACAATGCCATCGCCTGGCCCTTTGGCACCTTGATCGCATATTGGCTGAATATCCTCTTCGTCTTCACTCCCGGTCGCCACAGCAAGTTGACGGAGTTGGTCATGTTCTGGATCGCCAGCGCCATCGGCTTCTTTCCGGGCGGCTTTGTAGCGCATTGGCTTGCCGCCGGTTACCACTTACCCTCATTGATCGCTCAATTGGGCTTCGTGGTCACCTCAGTCATGGTAAACTTCCTCTGCCGGAAGTTTGTGATTTTTAAAAATTAGCCCAGATCACTGATGGCCACAGGCTTGCCACCTTGCTCAGCGCTCTTGTCAGAGGCAAAAATGACCTCAAAACTGCGCAGAGATTCTGGGAAACTGGTGAGCGGCATGTCTTTCCCCTCATCCAGGGCATCAAAGAAAGCTTGGAATTGAGTCTGGTAAGGATGATCGCTGACATCGCCTGAATCCAGCATCTGCATGGAAAGTTGGCCCCACTCTTTCTTATCGCTCTTCAGCTTGTTGGAGTGCAGTTTATTGTCCAGCAAGCTGCCCTGACTGCCGACAAGATGGGTGTGGAAGTAATAAGGCTGGAGGCAATCGACCACCGCCGCCGTTTTCCCGACGGCTCCATTCTTGAATTTCACCAGTGTCACGCTCGTTGTGTCATATTCATAAGGGGCAAAGATCTCGCTCTTCGACTTCGTGCTGAAACTGGTCACACTTTCCACCTCACCCGGCATGACCATGAGCAGCGCGTCTAAAGCATGGCAACCAGCCGTCAGCAGCGCACTACCACCATCTTTTTTACCCACATTCCAGCGAAACTGACCATACCAGGGACCGATACCGTGGTAGTAGTCCACCTCGCCGTAGTGAATCTCTCCGAGCAGTCCTTCATCAATGATGGCCTTCGTGGACTGGAACTGACCCGAGAATCGGCACTCGAAGCAGACGCAACCCTTCACGCCATTCGACTTCGCCGCCGCCACGATCTCACGCACTTCTTGCAGCGAGTTCGCCATCGGCTTTTCTAAAATGATGTGCTTTTTCGCATTGGCCGCCGCGATGGCCTGATTGCGGTGCTGACTCGGGTAACTGGTGATGTCCACGATATGGATGTCTGGATCAGCCAGCATCGCATCAATATCCTGATAAGCCTTAATCTTCCCACCATGCTTCGCACTCAACTCTGCCTCATCTAGTGGACGTGAGGAGTAAACGGCCGTCGCCTGCGCCTGCTTGGTCTTATTGATTGCTTCGATGTGAGCAGTCGCTGCCCAGCCATATCCGATGATGCCGACGTTGTATTTTTTCATGAGAAGAAGGTCAGATGCTCCACAGCGGGAACATTGAGTCAAACACATACCGATTAGTCCAGAGTCGCCTTTCAGAAATTCCATGAGTTGCATCAAAACTTGCACACCGCCAATTCAGGCTCACAATCTCGTCCCCAAACTTAACTCATTCATCTTATGGCCGACATCTCTACCAGCGCTGCTGACAAAAAAGACAAAGAATATTTCGCCGACGTGCCTCAGGCCGCCCCTGGCTTCTTCCTCAAGGGCTGCCATCAGTATGATTGGGGTCTCAAAAACCGCCTCAGCAAGGTCTTCAATCCAAAGGACGGCCGCACGGTGATGCTGGCCTTTGACCACGGCTATTTCCAAGGACCAACCACAGGCCTGGAGCGTGTGGACCAAACGATCCTACCCCTCGAACCTTACGCAGACTGTCTCATGCTCACGCGTGGCATTCAGCGCAGCGTGATCCCAGCTTCCACGACCAAAGCCATCGCACTACGCGCAAGCGGCGGCACCTCGATGGTCAGCCAGTTTGAAGAATGGGAAGGCGAAATCGACGGTAAGAAAGCCAAGTTTGGCCGCCCTGGATTTGAGCCTCTTTCCAATGAAAGCACCGCGCTCAACATCGAAGAAGCCATCCGTCTAAACGCTAGTGTGCTGGCCGTGCAGGTCTTCATCGGAAGTGCCTACGAGCGTCAGTCCCTCAAAAACCTAACCGATCTTGTCGATGCCGCTAGCCGCTACGGCATCGCCGTCATGGGTGTGACCGCTGTCGGTCGTGCCATGGCACGCACCCCGCAATATTTCCGCCTGGCGACTCGCATCATGGCAGAGCTCGGAGCCAACGTGGTGAAGTGCTATTACACCGACACTGAATTTGAGACCGTTACTTCCTGCTGCCCAGTGCCAATCGTCATTGCCGGTGGTAAGAAGCTGCCAGAACTCGATGCACTGACCATGTGCTACAACGCCATCCAACAGGGTGCCAACGGTGTGGACATGGGTCGTAACATCTTCCAGAGCGATGCCCCGATCAGCATGATGCAGGCCGTCCGCGGCGTGGTGCACGAAGGGCTGACTCCAGAACAGGGCTTCCAGATGTACAACGACCTGAAGGCCAAAGGCACGAAATAAGACCCGTCTTCTGATTCTGAAAGCCGCCGTGGTTCCTGCCTCGGCGGCTTTTTTATGCCGACCTCAAAATCTAGAATGCACCTAGAGCCTTGCATTCGCGGCGGAATTCTGATTTGATTCATCAATCACCCCTATGCGCACTGCCCTTTTATTGCTTCTCCTTGGTTTACTGCCTGCCTGCGAAACCTTCAAACGCGATCCCAAGGTTCTCATCACGGTCTTTTCCCAAGGCAATGAGATGGACTCGCCCAAGAGTGTTTTCAGGCGGCCTATCGAAGGTGAAAACATGGTGTTCAAAGTCATCCCTGAATTCACCACGCAGAGCGTCGTAGCCTACCACCCATTTACCGCCAAGGACGGCACCAACGGAGTGGCGGTACAGCTCGATTTCAAAGGTGCCAATGCGCTGGAACTCGTGACCCGCATGAGGCAGGGAGAAGTTTTAATGACCATGGTGAATGGCACGGTCGTGGATTACGTGCGCATCAACCGAGTGATCTCAGATGGTATCTTCACCATCTGGCGTGGACTGCCAGATGAACTGATCGCCGCTATGGAGAAAAAATACCCTCATATTAACGAATCCAAATCCTCGGCCGAAAGCATCGACATGATTCCGAGCACCAAGGCTGAAATGAAGGATAACTATCGCGAAGCCAAGAAAGCCAGAGAACAGAAACTCAAAGACGAGGCAGCAGCAGCCAAGCGAGCAGCTCGTGGCGAGTTTGAACCGGAGACGCCTAAAGGTGAGGCAGTGCCTTTGAGTGAGGCTTTGAAATCGGTTCAATAAGGAGCTCGTGGCCCCTCACATAAGGCCCACGGACTTGAGCGTGATGTCTGGGAAAAGTTTGGCGGATTCTGCCGAGCTCAGTCCTAGGCTACCGCGCAGCACTTCCGCAAAAACGTGGCGATAATCCGTCTCTAAATGCAGGCCACCAGGGCCAGGCGTGTTCACGTTGCCATCATCATCCGCCTGGATGGGCCAGGAACCGAGCACGTGTCCCCCCTTAACGCGATCCCCCAGCGCCATCAGAGCAAAGCCGCGTCCATGATCCGTGCCGAGGCTGGCATTTTCATAGACTCGCCGACCAAATTCCGTGGCGATCATGATCGTGTAGTTCGCTCGGTGAGATTTCAGATCCGCTTCCAGCGCGGCCAATCCCTCAGCCAAGGTCCTGATCTTCTCGGCCTGTTGACCTGTGGCATTGCCCTGAAAAAAGTGAGTATCCCAACCGCCCAGATCAATGCAGGCCACTTGCAATCCAAGACGCGCTTTGATCAGCCGTGCGATTTCGCGCAAGCCAGTGCCAAAGCTGTCTTTGGGATACAGCGCTGCATTTTCCACCTGATAGGGCGTGCCCTGAAGTGCGCCCACTTTTTGAAACAGATCCAGCGTCTCCAGTCCACGTTCACCGAGCAGCGTCACATCCGCACCATACATGGCCCGCAGCGCTTTCACCACGCCGGCTGAGTCAGCGCCTTGAGCGGCTTTGATCGCCATGTCATCCAGCCGCTCCAGCACACTCGCCGCAGGCGCGCCGCGTAAGGATTCCGGCAGCGCAGTGCCTATCGCCACGGCGGAAAGAGGCGACTGCTTTTCACTACCGCGTATTCTGAGGAAGCGCCCCAGCCAACCCCCGCCAGCAGGCGTGCCGCTCATCGAGTCACCATGCTCCATTTGATCTTGGCATTCAAAGTGAGAGCCACTGGTGTTATCCACCCCCACCGATTGCACCGCACCGAAGCGACCTTCTTTAAAAGCAGCCTCCAGGGGCTTCAGCGCAGGATGCAGCGCATAGCGGTCATTGAGTTTGATCGCCTCGCTCGCCTTGACAGCCAAAGAGGGGCGCAGTCGATAGTATTGATCATCGGCATACGGAACCATCAAATTAAGCGTATCCGCCCCGCCGCGCAGGAAGACGTGAATCAGTGTGTGCTCCTCCCGCTGAGTCGCCGCAAGGGCTGGCGACGCAGCAAGGGCTAGCTTGGATAAAAGGGAGCGACGGGTGAGTGTGGACATGCGATTAACACCTTTGAAAAGCTGGGCTGGCAAGAATCAGCCCGACGGTTTGTGGATCATCTGTCGCCGTGGTAGCTTTGAATTCAGCCTCGGTCGGCTTGCGTCCGATCAAGTGAGCGAACCAAGCGGACGTCTTCTTCCCTGCATTCAGACTCTTCCTCAGGGGCCAAAGGTTCACCCTCACCCCTGGCTGATTGCCACTGGCCAGAGCCAGCCCGAAATTCCAGCGCCACATCAGCGTTCCCATCCAGGGCAGTTCATCATCTGAGTAGCCATCAGGCGTGGGGTATTGGAACAAGCCATGCCCCATACGCTGCAAGGGCTCTAGCACGGACTTCTCAGCCTGAGTATCGGCTGCCAGGGCCCGAATCGCCGAGACCATGAATTTAAAAGGTCGCTTCAAAAGCTGCCCCTGACTGGCTTGAAACTCCGGCGAGCTCAAAAGCAGACGCAGCAGGCATTTGATGTCGCCACGCGTGCGGGTGAACTCAGCCGCGACACGCTTGACCAGTCCCTCTGGCGGCGTGGCACTGACGAATCGGCGACATAACTTCAAGGCCATGAAGGAAGCCGTGCTTGGATGGCTGCAAACGATCTCCACCAGCCGATCCAGATCCCCTGCTCCACCACCCGCCGCGATGGGTTGGCCCAGCACTGTTTTCTTGCCATCATCATGCCAGTCCGGTTTGAAAAAGGACTCACTCTGATTCATGGCCAGGAAGCGATTCCGATCAAAGGTCCAGCCACTGAGGCAGCGCGCCGCTTCACGGACATCCTTCTGACTGTAGCCACCATGCACACCCATCGTATGCAGCTCCATCAGCTCACGCGCATAGTTTTCGTTAGGCTGATCGTCCGTCTTTTTGCGCACCTTGTTCGTCTTGCCATCCAGATAGACCAGCATCGCAGGAGAGGTCGCAGAGGCTCGAATCAGCTCATAAAAATTCCCCAACGCATGAGCACGGATCACCTCCCGATCATCACTGGGCTTCAGATAAATGCAGTCGCCCTTTTCCAGATCAATATTCAGGTGATCCGTCCAGAACTCCACCATCACCTCAAACAACTGTCGGCGACTGTAAATCGCCCGCAGCAGCGAGTGACGAGTGATCTCATCCCGCAGGACTGGCTTGCGAAATTCATAGGCATCTCCTGCACTGAAGTACAGCGACTCAAAACGCTCAGCCCGCAGGTTACAGGCCGTATCGGCCATGGATTCAGGATGCAGTTGTTCCTCGATCCACGCAGCCTGCCCCATCGCTTTCAGCCTTTGTACATCTCCCGGCCAGGGACCAAAAGCAGCCCGGGAAAGCAGATGAAAGTCAGGGTCTATTTCCTGCCCCTCAGGCGGATGCAGTTCAGTCGGCACCGCCTCGCCCAGAAACTCGCGATTCACCGCCGTCGTGATCCGTTCACAGGACGCCAGCGCCGCCAGTCCACAACCGAAAGCGGACGTTTTCAGCAGAGATCGACGCGACGTTGGCATCCTCTTAGGCGGCTGGCGGTTCAGGTGGCAGCGCCGTTGCAGCAGCTGGCTTGAGAAACCAGGACCGCAGCACGATTCCCCAGCCCAGAACCGCCATCAACGGCAGCAGCACCGCCCAACCAACCACTGGCAGCAGAGCACAAAGAACCAGTGTCAGTCCGCCATGCTTCATCTGCCGCCAAGGCTTCGCCTGAGGCCACAAACGTTCGCCGATCAGACCAGCAATGCCGCCCGCGCCAAGGAATCCCCAAGCCAGGAGCACCCCGCCAACCAGCACTGCCAACGCGCCCATCTTCGGCACTTTAGAAAGCACCGCGATCAGGATCGTGCCTGCCACCAGCGGCGGCAAGCCAAACAAGAAGCATCGAAATAACCCACGACCAGCCACCTCCCGGTGTTTTGCCGCCGTCTCAGGCCACAGACCCGATGACAACAACCAAAGCGCCGGCAGCGCCACCACAAAGGCCACTGCCACGAGCAGCCAAACAAGAACCGTAGAAAAGAGCATGGTGAGAAATGAAGGGGAGTGAATGATTTCGGACATCACCCTAAACGTAGGATTCCAGCGTTGGTAACAAAGTTTCTTCGTGACTGCAGATGTCTGAACATCGCCAACCTGCAAGACACTCCTGCTGAGGGTCGTTATCCGCGTTCATGTTTCGGCTGCTGCTTACCATTCTCATCCTTCTGACCTGCCTGACTGCGCAGGCAGCGGTGGATTTTCACACGCAGGTCTTGCCAGTGCTCAAGCGGGCCTGCTTTGAATGCCATGGATCGGAGACGCAAAAAGCCGGCCTGCGACTGGATCAAAAGGCCGGTGCCCTGCTAGGTGGGAAACATGGGGCTGTGCTGGTTCCTGGCAAAGCCGATGCCAGTGAGTTGCTGCGCCGAATTTCCCTGCCACGCACGGACAAAGATTCCATGCCCCGCCGAGGGCAACCTCTGACGATCGAGGAGATCGGGCTGGTGCGGGACTGGATCACGGAAGGAGCACTCTGGCCTGAAGCGGCAGCAGCGACAGCGCTGCATTGGTCCTACAAGAAGCCCGTCAAAGCTGCGATCCCAGAGGT
This sequence comes from Prosthecobacter debontii, assembly GCA_945869675.1. Classification (GTDB taxonomy): domain Bacteria; phylum Verrucomicrobiota; class Verrucomicrobiia; order Verrucomicrobiales; family Verrucomicrobiaceae; genus Prosthecobacter; species Prosthecobacter debontii_A. The sequence continues at coordinate 44,325 of CAMBPS010000005.1, forward strand.
GACGCTGCAGAAGTGGCCACGTAATGAGGTCGATTCTTTTGTCTTGGCTCGACTGGAGAAAGAAAAACTGCTGCCCGCGAAACAGGCCGATACAGCGACTCTCGTGCGGAGGCTTTACTTGGCCATCATCGGGCTACCGCCACCGGTCGAAGAAATCGTTCGGCTGGAAAAGCTGGGCTACCCACTGCCGCAAAAGGAGATCGAGTCTCTGGTGGATCGACTTTTAAAATCCGATGAATACGGTGTGCGCTGGGCACGCCCTTGGCTGGACTTGGCCAGGTATGCCGATTCCCATGGCTTCCAGCGCGATGATCTCCGAGAGATTTGGGGCTTTCGGGATTGGGTGGTGACGGCGCTCAATGCGGACATGCCCTTTGATCAGTTCACCATTGACCAGGTGGCAGGTGACCTACTGCCAAAACCGCGCCCTGAGCAGATCGTGGCCACGGGCTTTCACCGCTGCACGCCGACCAATGTGGAGGCGGGCACTGAGCCTGAAGAAAGCCGCATCAATCAAGTGCTGGACCGTGTGAATACGACGGGTGCCGTCTGGCTGGGATCGACGCTGGAGTGCGCTCAATGTCACAACCACAAGTATGATCCCTTTAGCCAAGAAGATTATTATCGTCTCATGGCCTACTTCAATAACACGGAAAAAGAAGCCGAACGCGCCAATCCCAAAGTGCCTGGGAGCATCGCTTTTAAAGGCATTCCCTTTCTAATGGGTGACGCCGCGTCCAATGTCGCCCGTCAGTCGCTGATGGATCAAAGGAAGGATCTGGAACAGCGCAGTGCAGATCTCCAGAAAGACGGTGATGAACAGTTCAAAATCTGGCTGAAGCAAGTCTCCACACCCAAGCAGGCGGAGCCCGTGAAAGAACATCTGCTGAAGGTGGTTGAGTTTGTCTCTGAAGGGGGAGCCAGCCACCGTGAACTGAAAGATGGCTCCATCCTACTTTCAGGCGAGTCACCCGAGACGGACACCTATCAAGTGGTTCTCAAAAGCAGCGCGCTGCAAGGCATCACTGGCATCAAATTAGAAGCGCTGACAGACCCCTCACTTCCAGGTCAAGGCCCGGGCCGAACAGGCCGCAAGAACCCCAACTTTGTCCTGAATACCTTTCGGGCCGCCACACGTTTGGCCGATGCCAATGATGCTGCCGAAAAGCCCCTGTCCTTCATCCGCGCCACAGCTGACTTTCATCAAAAAAACTTCGATCCCTCCGGTGCCATCGACAGCGATGACAAAACCGCATGGGCCATCAATCCGCAATTTGGCCAACCCCACTGGGCGGTCTTCGAGTTGGAGTCTGCGCTGAATCTGCCGGCAGAAACCGAGATCGTCATCACGCTGAAACAAGACTACGGTGGAGGCCGCACGATGGGCCGCATCAGACTCAGCGCCATCACCGGTGACTTGGCCACCAAGACTTTACCGGAAGCCATCGCCAAGATCATGGCCAAAAAACCCACGGAACGCAGCCGTGATGAGCGTGTGACTCTGCGTGAACACTTTGATGCCGAGATGCCAGCACTCGCGACTTTGAAGCAGCAAGTGAGTGCCCTGAACAAGAAGATCGCCGCCATCAAAGCACCGACCACCGAAGTCATGCAGGAGCTGCCGCAAGCCCGGCAGAGTGCGATCTTCAAACGCGGCGTTTATACCGATCCCGGCCAGTCTATCAGCGCTGGCACACCTGCCATTTTACCCCAAAAAGACGGCATTCAAAATAGGCTCGGTTTGGCTCAATGGCTGATCTCCAAAAACAATCCACTCACCGCTCGGGTGACGGTGAACCGCTGGTGGTCGGAGTTGTTTGGCCATGGACTCGTCACCACACTGGAAGATTTCGGCATCAAAGGTGAGCCGCCGACTCACCCTGAATTGCTGGACTGGCTAGCCGTTCTTTTCATGGAGAAAGGCTGGTCCATGAAACAGATGATCCGGCTCATGACCACCTCTGCCACGTTTTGTCAGGATGCGACGATCAGCCCTGCCATGCTAGAGCGCGATGACGCCAATCTGCTCTATGCTCGTGGTCCACGCTTTCGGTTAGATGCTGAGGGCGTCCGCGACAACGCCCTGGCCATCGCAGGCCTGCTCAGCCACCAGAAAGGTGGACCGCCGATCTATCCCCCTCAGCCGGATGGCCTCTGGCGGAAAGTCGGTGGACAGCAGTATGATTATGCCACAAGCAGTGGCGAGAAGAAATACCGGCGCGGTCTTTACATCGTGCTCAAACGTGGTGCCCCTTATCCCAGTCTGGTCAATTTTGACGCCTCCGCCCGCATGGCCTGTGTGGTGAAGCGTTCACGCTCCAACACCCCATTGCAGGCACTGACACTGCTCAATGATCCTGTTTATGTCGAAGCCGCAGAAGCCTTTGCCGCTCGGATTCAAAGGGAGCAGGCTGGCGCTCCTCTAGACGCACAATTGATCCATGCCCACCGACTCGCTTTAGCACGTGCGCCGAGTGACGCCGAACTGTCGATCCTGCGTGAACTCATGACCACTGCCAACAATCAAGGACACGACCTCACCAAAGCCTGGTTTAGCATCGCCACGACCCTGCTCAATCTAGACGAGTGCGTCACCAAAGGTTGAACTCTCCACTCATCACTTCGCCCGCATGAAGCTCCCACCCTTTGATCCATCGATCCTGAATCGCCGTAGCTTCCTAGGACGCTCAGGCTTGTCATTAGGGTCACTCAGCCTCGGCTCCATGCTGGCGCGTGATCTGCCAGCGGCTAGCCGCCTGAGCTTGGATCCGGCCGCATCCCGACAGCCGCATTTCGCCCCCAAGGCCAAGCAGGTGATCTACCTGCACATGATCGGCGCGCCTTCGCAGTTGGATCTCTTTGATTACAAACCTGAGCTGATTCAGCGCAGCGGTCAGGCCTGTCCGCCCGAGCTCTTGAAAGGCAAAAGGTTTGCCTTCATCGGCAAAGAAAACGAACTCCAAGGCAGCCCTTTCAACTTCAAACAGCATGGCGAAAGCGGGCTCTGGGTTTCTGAACTCCTGCCGCATCTTGCCACGGTGGCTGATGAACTTTGCATGATTCACTCTCTGCATACCAATGAGATCAATCATGCCCCAGCGCAGATGTTTCTGCACAGTGGTTTTGGTCAAGGAGGCAGGCCAAGTCTGGGCACGTGGGTCACTTATGGGCTCGGCACTGAGAACAGTGATCTACCTTCTTACGTTGTCATGCTTTCAGGTCCACCTGGAGGCGCAGGCACCGCGCTCTGGTCCACCGGCTTTATCCCCAGCGTCTATCAGGGCGTTCAGTTCCGCTCAGAGGGCGAGCCTGTTCTCTTTCTCTCCAACCCCGAAGGCCACAGCCGCAATGATCGGCGTCATGTTTTAGATGCGGTCAAAGCCCTGAATCAAGAACGTCTGCAAAGCCTCGGAGATCCTGAGATCGCTACCCGCATCAGCCAGTATGAAATGGCCTACCGCATGCAGACCAGCGTGCCCGATTTGATGGATCTGACGCAAGAATCCAAAGCCACTCTGGACATGTATGGGGCCGAACCCGGCAAGGCCTCTTTTGCCAATAACTGCCTGCTAGCCCGCCGACTCGTCGAAAGCGGCGTGCGCATGATCGAACTCTATGACGCTGACTGGGATCACCATGGTGGACTGGATAAGCGACTGCCCGTCAAAGCCAAGGATGTGGATCAGGGCATGGCCGCTCTCATTCGCGATCTGAAACTGCGAGGTTTGCTGGATGAAACCCTAGTCATCTGGGGAGCCGAATTTGGCCGCACCCCAATCCGGCAGGGCCAGGATGGCACAGGTAAAAAAACAGGCATTGGTCGCGATCATCACAAAGACGCATACACCATGTGGATGGCCGGTGGTGGCGTCAAAGCCGGCATCACCTATGGCAAGACCGACCCCTTCGGCTTTAACGTGGCCGAGAACCCCGTCCATGTGCATGACCTCAACGCAACCGTCCTCCATCAGTTAGGCTTTGACCACGAGCGCCTCACCTTCCGCTATCAAGGCCGCGACTTCCGCCTCACCGACGTACATGGCGAAGTGGTGAGTGGGATTTTGGGATGAATCAAACTGCTCTTAACACTCAGCCCTCAATAGCTAAGGCTTTATCACCTCGGGCGGGGCTTTGGGTCGGAGTTTTTTAAATGTTTCTTTTTGTTCGGGTGTCAGGTCCTTCTCGATCTGGGTCAAGGTGCGACCGACGATCTGCCAAACAGTTAGCAATGCGCCTTTTCGCAAATCACTCAGCTCGCTCACCGCTTTGTCGGTGTGGGCTTCAAAGAGCTGACGTTGGGCATCTGTGGGATGCAGCTTTTCCAGACGCTTCATGGCGCTCTCTTTCCAAAAGGCAGGATTCTCTTTCTTCTTCTCATAGGCTTTCATGGCCAGCACTCCGAAGACAAAACCAACGCCAAGACTGAAGCCAATGACGAGAGTAAGAAGGCAGCCTGCCTTGGTTCTACGGGTTGCGATCATAACCAGGATGAAAAAGGTTCAGTGAGTGGGTTCACGGATAACGGGTTTTCTAAGGCCGGAGTCTCGATGCGAAACTCATACCAATGAGCTGCCGCAAAGCTGGCACTCACCAAAAACAGGAAGGCTGTCACAAACAGTGCTCGTAGTCCGAGGACAGCGAATACCTCTGACCAAGCCTCTGTCGGTGCTTCATGGAAACGTGCTAGCAACCTTGTTGTGAAGCCATAGGGAAGATTGCCTAGCTCGTCAGGAGCTTGGCGGGCGGCTTGAATGCTGGCCTGCCAGCGTTGGTCGAAGTTATTCATGAATCAGTAAAATCCTCCTTCATCCGTTCCCGGGCGATCTGCCGCAGTTTGTGCCTGGCCCGCATGGCCCGCATTTTGACCATGGGCCGCGTCCAGCCTGTGATCTGAGCGATCTCTTGCGTGCTGCGTTCTTCCAGATCCAACAAGGTCAACACCAGTCGATCTGGCGGTGAAAGCTGGGCCAATAGCCGTGTCACGACAGACTTGGCCTCGAGGGAATGCCTGGTCGGCGCAGTGCTTTGCCCCTTCATCAGGAAGTCCAGCCACTCTGCCTCTCCAGCATTCAGGTCGCTGAATCGCCATTCGGGCCGCGCTTTCTCTGCCCGCAGGGCGTCTAAGCAGGTGCGGACGGTCAAGCGGCTGACCCAATGCTCGAATGGAATGCCTGCGCGTTCTTGATAGCTGTCGAGCTTTTGCAACAGCTTCAAAAAAACATCCTGCATGAGATCTTCCTCGCTCTCCCGCCGTGGCAGATGATTCCGCACCAGCCGCTGCACGAGTGGCGCGAGATGCAGGATCAGCGAGTTCGCCGCAGCCAGATCGCCACTGCGCACTCGAGAGAGGCAATCCTGCACAGCGAAGGTCTCGGTCATCAAGAGAGGAAAGGTTTATGGGAAAGCGTAGCCACACGCCCACTCAAACGCACGACAATACCCATCGGTAACAAAGAAAACGGCGCCCCAGTTTCCTGGGACGCCGTGAAGTGTTAAGCTAACAAAAGTCGAGTTATTCGTCGATCTTCACCGTTTTGTAGCCACCAATGCTCTTGAAGTAGAGGAACAAGAGAAGGTAGATCGCTGCCATCGTCATCGGAATGAAAGAATCAGCTTTGAGCGTTGCACGGTCGCCTTTTTGGTCAGCGGTCACGACAGCCAATTGCTGTGGAGTCTTTTCCTTGGCTTCTTTAGCCGCCGCCAGCTTGGTGCCGTCGAGGCCAAAGGCTTCAGTCGCAGACAAGTTAAGGAAGGCACTTGGCTTCTCAGCTTTGTATTCAGCATACAGAGCAGCGTCAGCTTTGTTCAGTTCTTCACCTGCGAAGCGGTCCTTACAATAGCCCAAACCAGGACCACCGATAAGACCTGCCGAGAGCATGCCAATGCCGCCCATGATGGACATAGCAACGGCACCTGTCTGCGGGTAACGGTCACCCACGACAGCCAACATGGTTGGCCAGAAGAAGGTTTTACCGACAGCATAGATCCCAAGGGCCACAAGTGCAGTGCCAAAGGTCTGCATGCCACTGGCAAGGTTCAGACCCACGCAGGCGATGATGGAGCAAACCAACAGAAGGCCAATTGGGGAAAGCTTGAGTGTTTTTTCGATCCAGTGAGCGCAGAAACGCAGACCGAACATGATCGCTGAGGTCCAGATAAAGAGATATTTACCCTGTTCAGAAGTGAACAAGTTACCTGTGATGTTCTGAATCCAGCCATCAGTTCCGAGTTCAACAGCGCCGACGAGGGCGTGTGTAACGAAGAGAACAAAGAGCAGAATCGAACCAATTGAAAACTTAGAGACCACACCAACGGCGATCAACAGAATACCACCGATGCCATAACCAATGATTTTGGCATTGTCAGGAGAGACAGCTTTGGTGATGTCGCCAAAGAACAGAGCAAGCAAGTAACAAGCGACCAAAGCACCGAGGATACCCACTGGCTTGAACATTTGAACGAAGCTTGCACCTTTTTCAGCCGCTTCAGATTTAGGGAACTTCTGGCCCATGAACATGATCGCATAAAGGACTGTTGGGACGAGGTAGAGTGCCAATTGGATTTTCCAACCCATCTGCATCTTGTCGTCAAGCACCCAACCAGCGATAGAACCAAGCACCATCCCTGCAGGCCATGAGGCATGGAGGATATTCAGGTAATGGGTGCGGTTTTCTGGGAACAGTGTCGCGACCAGAGGATTGGCTACAGCTTCCAGTGTTCCATTGGCATATGCAAAGATGAACATGCCCCAGAAAAGGAAGTTATAAGCATTGTCTGGCGTGCTGGCACCGAAGGTGACAAATGCCGAGAGAATGTGGCAGATCACGGCAAGGGCGACTAATTTACCGTAGCCGATTTTATCAACGATGAGACCACCGAAGATGATGCCGAAGCAGAAGCCTGAAAAACCAGCGCCACCGATGGCACCGAGTTGTGCTCCAGTGAAGCCGTATTCTTTGCCCCAGTTGTCAAAGATACCGCCGCGGATGGCAAAGCCAACGCCGGCAGCAAGGATGGCCATGAAGCCAGCCCAGAGGAGACGCATTCGATTATTTTCGCTCATAGATGATGTATTGTTAGTTGGATGGATCGGGATGGATGATGTGCCTCAATCGGAATCGCCAAAAAAGACATTCCCGATGAGCCTGCTGGTTTTAGTAGCCAACGAGAGGGGTGACAAGATAAAAATCACTGCCCTGCGAAGGTAAAAAAATCACAATTCCCTGAAAGAATCAGTGATCACCAATCTCCACGGGCTTGTAACCACCCCGACTGCGGAACCAAAGCAGCAGCCCAACATAGCAAACCAGCATGAAGCTAGGCAGGATCGCAATCGTCGTGAAAACACTGCGTTTGCTAGCTGCCTGAACGACTTCCAGTTCCTTAGTCAGATCAACAGGGAGCGCTTTAATCTTCTCCTGATCAAGCGTTGGCGCACTGCCAAAAATGCCTAGTTTGGATTCACCCTTCACCTGGGCATACAAAGCGGTGTGTTCAGTCGAAGTCAGACGCTTTTCCATGTCCAAATCCTGCTTATAGCCGATGTAGGGACTACCCAAAACGCCGAGGAAAAGAACACCGACAGCGGATACTCCGTTCAAGGTGAGCGCTCCACCTTTGGGGAACTGCTCAGAAGTCAGGCCAAGGGTCGTGCTCCAAAGAAATGTTTTTCCAAGGGCATAAATCGTTGCCGCTCCGAGAATGGCCCAGCCAGTTGCATTCGAGAGCAACAATAACCCGATAATGGCGATGACTGAACTGACGACCAACAAACCAATAGCCGAAAAACGATGGACGATTGGGCCAGCATAGAATCTGAGCACCGTCATGATCACCGAAACATAGACAAAAATCCAAGTCGCGAAGTTGGGGAAATCAGGACCGCTGAGCTTCAATAGCTCAGGCATCCAGCCGTCGGTTCCGAGTTCAGTCGTCGCCAGCGGACCAATGACCACCAGCACGACAAGGAACAACCAATTCCCCAAAGAACGAGTGTACAATCCCGCCAAAACACCCACCACGGCAGCAATGATGAACACCACGGTCCATGAAGCCTCTTGATTGAGCATCTGCGCCATGGCTGGCGCAACGAGAGCGGTAATCATGAAGAAACCAATGGCGCCCACCTCTTTAAGCATGTCACGATAGCTCACTCCAGCCGCCACGCGCTCATTGACTGGGAAGGTGCGTGGTAGAATCAGCAGCGCATAAATGACCACCGGGATGAAACAAAGCGCGAAACGGAACTGCCAAACGGCACCGAAGAAAAGCTTCGTCTCAGGCAAAAGACCACAGAATAAGGCACCCAAAGCCAGCCCCGCAGGCCAGCCCGCATGGAGAATATTCAGCCACTTGGCTTTCTGCTTGTTAAAGACCGTCGCTACCACTGGATTGATAAAGGACTCAACCGTTCCATTGGCTACCGCAACGAGCAGGGTACTCCAATAAAAGTCCTGATAACCTGAAGCTCTCAGAGTCAGCACCAAGGAAATCGTGTGACAAATGATCGCAAACAAAGCCACTGTTTTGTAGCCAACATAATCGATGATTAGACTAAAGAAGATGATGCTGATGGCAAACGGCCACATGCCAGCGCCATTGATCGAACCCTTCTGCTGTTCCGAAAGATTAAAGCCATCCTGCAATAAACCAATGGTATTGGCACGCACACCAAACACAAAAGAGGTGGCAACAAGGGCAACGAAACAAGCCCAAAACAATTTCATGTCGGGCTGAGTGGAGGTGTGTGCAGTATCAGATTTCATAAGTCACAAAAGGCAGCCGCGATTACAGGGGAAACCCTGTCATGCGGCAAACTCTTTTTTAGCAAATCCAAGGATCAGCAATGCCGACACTGCTCAAATCGATGCCATTCATGGAACCCCAACCAAGTAATTTGAGGCTGATAAAATTTTCTTGGACACCGCCTGTGATTCCATGGTTTATGACAAGGAAGAGGCCATTGGCATCCTCTCTCAGATGTAAAGCTTTCCCAAACTAGTTCGAACAACACCCATGGAAGCCATTTGCCAGAAGAACCCATTTGCGACTAACCTGAGTCCATGAGTTCACGAAGAAGAAGCCGTTCTGGCAAAGGCAACCGCTGGCTGATTATTTTAATCTGCTTGGGCACTGCATTAGTGGGACTATTACTCTTGGCTCCGATACTTGTGACCAGCTGGGTGCGTGACTATCTCCAGAAAGAAACCTTTCGTGGTAAGATGGAACAGTTCTTTGGCACCCAATTACAGGGCACTGCCACGCTGGCACCTCTACGCTGGACAGGCGATGAAGTCACCACTCAAAATGCTCAGGTAACCACCGGTAGCGGCTGGAAAGCCGAGGTTAACAGCCTTCATCTAGCTCTAGATTGGAGTGCTTTTAGGCAAGGCAAATGGCGTGTCATCAATGCAGGCGCTGATGTCCTGGATCTACAATTTAAAGCACCTGCTCAAGGGAAATCCGAAGCCGATGTTACCGCGCCGACTCCCATTTTAAATAGTACAGCAAGCACGATCCCCGCTTGGCTTCGAGGTTATTTGCCAAGCACGACGGAAGTGGCAGGATTGAAAGTGGATCGCTTAACCCTCCGCTATCCAGGCCCGTGGCAACTGACGGAGTCCACCCTGCGCATCGGCGCTTGGCAGCAAGGAGAGCAGTCCGTGCAGGCTGTTGCGACGGAGGGCATCATCGAGACGCCAATCCAACTGCCGGTGCAAGCACAGCCCATGAAGTTTAATCTCGTTCGTGCAACCACGCGCCTGAGCCGTGAAGATCTGCACCTGAGTGAAGCAACGCTGCGCTGGCTGGATGAGAGCGAAATCACCCTGAACGGTCACGTGAAACCTAAAGAAGGTAGCTGGCAAATGAATGCACAGCTTGTCGCCATTCCTTTAAAAGAGGTGCTGAGCGAGGACTGGAAACTGAGGCTGACGGGCCTGATCGAAGGTGATTTAGAGATCCAAGGCAGTCGTCAAACGACGCCGAGCGTGAAAGGTGACGTGCGCCTCAAAGACGGTGTCCTGACCGCGCTTCCCATCCTGGATAAACTGGCCACCTACACAGGCGTGGAGCGCTTTAAACGCATCATCCTCGACATCGCCAGTGCTCAGATCAGCGGCTCTGGAGAGACCCAGAAGTTTGAAAAAATCATCATCCAATCCAATGGCCTGGTGCGGCTTGAGGGAAAGCTTTCCATCCTCAACGGTCAATTAGACGGGCAGTTCTTGGTCGGTGTCACCCCTGAAACGCTGCGCTGGATTCCAGGTGCACAGCAGCATGTTTTCACCTCCACGAATCCAAGCGGAACACCTGGCCTGGTCTGGACCCCACTGCGTATCTCGGGTAGCATTGACGCACCGCGTGAAGATTTATCAGAACGCCTAATCGGAGGAGCGAGCAAAGCGCTGCTCAGTGCACCTGCAGAAGTCGTCGGCAAGACCAGTGAGATGCTTTTATCTCCTGTCCTGGGTTCAGATCTGGGCAAAAAACCTGGAGAAGTCCTAAAGTCTGCCACAGACATCCTGACAAAACCCGGTGAGTCCGCCAAGAAAGCCACCGAACTGCCCACAAAGGCCGTCGAAAAAGGCATTGACCTGTTGAAGGGCATTGGCGGCGGTCTGCTCGGAAAATGAACCCTTATTTGAACTGTGACACTGATCGAAAAACAAAATGAACTCATCTCCGATCTAAATTTAATCGAAGATGCCCATGAACGCCTTTCAGCTCTAACCAGCTATGTGTCACGCACCCAACTGCCTGATGACATGAAGGGTGACGAACTCATCGGCCCAGGCTGCATCTCCCGAGTCTGGGTCAAAGGTGAGCTACGCGATGGCATGACGCATTTTCGCTGTGCAGCCGACTCGCCCATGGTGGCCGGATTGGTCGCCCTGCTCTGTGATCTTTACAGTGGAACCACTCCAGCCGAATCCAGTGCCATAGAGCCTGATGTTTGGCAAAAATGCGGCTTTATCAAGATCCTCACCCCAACCCGTCTGAATGGACTTGCAGCGGTGCGTGCTCGCATCAAAGAACTGTCTTTGAACTGGTGCTGACTGCCATGCTGTACGATGCACACAATCATTATCAAGATACACGCTTAGACAGCGACCGAGAGATCATCCTCAAGGCCCTCCCTGAACTCGGAATTCGTGAAGCTGTCGTCAATGGCTCTGCCGAAGATGATTGGGAAGACGTGGCCAAACTGGCTCGCGAGCATGAATGGTTAAAGCCCTCCTTTGGACTGCATCCATGGTATGTGAAAGAACGAACGACAGCCTGGCAGCTGCGACTGCGTGATTATTTGAGAGCTTTTCCAAACGCGGCTGTTGGAGAAATTGGCCTAGATCGCTGGATCGCAACTCCAGACATCGAAGCTCAAATCTCCTGCTTTCGCTGGCAGGTTGAGCTCGCCTCAGAACTGAACCGGCCCACCACGATCCATTGTCTGAGAGCCTGGGGACTCTTGGATGAGCAACTTCGAAACCTACCACTGCCAAAGCGCGGTTTTCTACTGCATTCCTATGGAGGCCCAGCAGAAATGATCCCGAGCTTTGTCAAAATGGGCGCTTACTTTTCCCTCTCCCCCTACTTTGGCCATGAGCGAAAAGCCCAACAATTAGCCACCTTTGCCGCAGTGCCCTTGGATCGACTTTTAGCCGAAACCGATGCGCCAGATATGTGGCCCCCCGATGAACTCAACCAGCATCCACTTCAGCACGATAGCAAACCGATCAACCATCCCGCTAATCTACAGGTTAGCTACGATTTGCTAGCAAAAGTGCACGCCATTCCCATGCTGGATTTGGTCCAGCAGATCGAGCAAAACTATCGAAGGTTGTTCGACTGAATTGAAGATCAATCCACCAACTCAAAGATCCCTTCAATCTCCACAGCGATGCTTCCCGGCAATGACCCCATACCGACCGCACTGCGAGCGCCAATGCCATTTTCTTCTCCCCATATTTGAGCAAACAATTCGCTGCAGCCATTGATGACCTTGGGATGATCGGCAAATTCAGGCGTGCTATTCACCATGCCGAGCAGCTTCACCACGCGCTTGATACGATCAAGACTACCCAGTTCTTTTTGAAGCGTCGCCAACATCGCCAACCCAGTTTGTCGTGCTGCCGCATGACCTTCAGCCAGATCTAGATCCTCTCCAACACGGCCCCGAATCATCCCACCATCTGCCAAATAAGGTCCATGCCCGGAGAGATAAGCGACGTTGCCAATAACAACGACCGGCTTATAAACACCACCCTTAGGCGGAGGCTCTGGAAGGGATATACCAAGGGCGATGAGTTGGGATTCAGCGGACATAATCAGGCGAATTTGTTTTTTAATTCTGACAGGAACTTCTCCCAGACTCAATCTCAAACATGACCTTTTCTCACCCCCCGATCGCGATCATACGCCGATTCGGCTGATAGTTATCTCGAAAGTCGTGCTCTTTGGGTTTTTTGGCGACGACGCTATAAATGAAGTCGGCGAGTTCAGTATCTGAACAGCCAGCGCGGAGCACGCTCTTGAGATCAAACTCCAGGTAACTACCTAAGCAGGGGCGTAGTTTACCGTCACTGGTCAGGCGCAGTTTGTTGCAGCTTTCACAGAAATGCAAATTGGTCATGGCACCGATGAAACCGATCTTTTGGCCAGTGCTGGCGATCTCGTAATAGGTCGCGGGACCGTTCGTCTTAAACTCGGGCACGGGTCTCAAGAGACCGTAGTGTTCTTCGACCATTTTCAGCGCGTGTCCTGCGGAAAGAAAACTATCCTCTTTCAGCACTTCCTGAGTGCTCACAGGCATGAGTTCGATAAAACGTATCAAGGCATCTTTGCTACGGGCGTAGTCGATAAGCGAAACAAACTCGCGCTCAGTCTGATTTTTCATCAGCACGCAATTGAGTCGGATGGACTTCATGCCGGCAGTGATGGCTGCGTCGATACCCTCAAGCACCCGAGGAAGCAGATCCCGACTGGTCGTGCGCTGATAGCTAGCGCGGTCGAGAGAATCCATCGAGATATTGGCACTGGTGACACCTGCTTGGACAAGTCTAGAAGCCATAGTTTCGCCCTGTTCTTGTTTGGCCAAAAGGGTACCGTTGGTGGAAATACCGATCTGCTCGATGCCGGGAATCTCGGCGATTTGTGAGCAGAAATCAGCAACGCCTGGACGCGTCAGCGGCTCGCCACCTGTGACACGAACTTTTCGAATGCCCAAGCCTGCTCCCACCTGGAGAACTCGGAGCATTTCCTCATAACTGAGCACTTCTTCTTTTGGAAACCAAGCCTGCTCTTCTTCTGGCATGCAATAGCGGCAGCGCTCATTGCAGCGATCCGTGACTGAAACGCGCAAATAAGAGATAAGATGACCGAAGGCGTCTTCCACAGCAGGCTATTCTAGCACCGGACCTTTCACAGACCAGCGCTTGGTAACGAAGCCGGTGGCGGACTTTTCTTTCCACTTAGCAAAGTGGGCAGTCTGGTAATGAGCCTCCATGGCCGCCTGATCCACATATTGCTCACTGAGCGCAAAAAGATTGGGCTGCTCAAACTGGCGGTTCACTTCAAAACGCAGGCAGCCGACCTCCTTCACCGACTCGGCGGCATTCAGGGTAATGACTTCCAGGAACTCATCCACGCGAGCTGGGTCGATTTCGAGAATCACAATAACATTAATCATGGTAGCTGTGACAGAGCCGATTTTGCGATAACATGCAACCTCCTGCTGCCGTATATCAGCAATCGAACCCCTTTTCCCAGACATGAAGCCCTATTTTCTATTGTCCATCCTCCTGTCTGTCAGCTCACTTCCAGCCCAGGAAGTCAAGCCAGCCCCGTCAGCCCAAGTGACGCCTAAGGCTGCAAAAAAGGCTCCCGCTGCGCTACCTGCTCCCCCGACTCCAGCCGTAAAACCTTCACCGGCCGCTCCAGCACCTGCCAAACTGCTCCCCCCGACGCCCCCAGCAGCAAAGCCTGTCTCCTTTTTCAAAGACAAAGCTTTAGAAGCTGCCGTGCGCAGACAGATCTATGCCAAACGCGACAATCAGGAAGTCCTCACCGTTGAAGAGGTCGCCAATGTCTCGATCATTGAGGCTAAAGGCGCGGGAATCACAGATCTGACAGGCCTGGAAAAATGCAAAGCTCTGGCATCACTCACACTCACCGACAACAAGATCAGCCGTCTTCAGGCTCTTCAAGGTCTGGAGCGCCTGCAGTTTCTCGACCTAGCCAACAACCAAATCACCGACCTCTCACCCCTAGCTAAATGCATCGCTCTGCAATACGTGGAACTGACCAATAACAAAGTCGCTGACGTCTCCGTGTTTGGCAGCATCCCTGCGATCACTTCACTCTATTTAGCAGGCAATCAAATCGCTGATATTACGGCCCTTTTCAAACTGCCTAAACTTTGGACTCTTTACCTAGATGGCAACAAAGTAAGCCATCTTCAGGGCATTGGCGAACTCAAATGGCTGTCGATGCTTTCAATCAAAGAAAATCAAGTGAGCGATCTGACACCACTGGAGCCACTGAATGACCTGCAATTTCTTTTTCTTGATAAGAACCCTGTCACTGACCTCATGCCGCTCCACCGTATGTGGATGAAAGACAACGCAGGAGCTAAGGAGTGGGCACCGTATTGACAGATTTTTCTTCCTGGCTGCCCGCTAAGCGAGGCATCTAAAAGCATGGTCACTGAGTTAAAAAAAGCTGGTGCACGAATCAGTCCATAAAATTCAGTGTCCGGTTTTGATCTCTACGGTGAGATACTATCTGAACCATGAATCCGCAGGACACCCGCGCCGCTCAGATCTTTCTCAGCCACCACGACTTCGTGAAAGGGGTGGCTTTGAAGTATGCTCCATGGCCTGGACTCATGGAGGATATCTCCCAGCAAGTGTTTTTAGAATTCATGGCCAAAGAAGAACGCTGGGATCTGGAGCGTGATCTACGTCCACTCCTTGCTACCATGACGCGACATGTCGCCATGCGTCTCTGGCGCGAACGCACGCGAGAGCGCCCGGAAGTGGTACAGAAACTAGCCGATCACATTCGCCAATTAGCCGAAGAGCGGGAGATGCCCCCACGCTACGAGGAAGAAGTCACCATCCTGCGGTCCTGCCTCACCAAGCTTCCAGACAAGAGTCGCGAGCTCATCCAGCGCTACTACTACAGTGATTTGTCCACACCTCAGATCGCCGCTCAACTGGATATGAAAGCAGACACCATTTGCCGCGCTCTATCGCGCGTCCGAGATAAACTGAGGGACTGTATTCAGCGTGAAATGAACCAAGGAGCTGCCGCTCATGCATGATCCACACTTTGATCCTGAAGTGCTCCTCCAGCATTATCTGGAAGATCAACTGACAGAGACTGAATCGAGCGCGTTTTTACAGCTCTTACAGTCGCAGCCAGAACTCGGTGACCGTCTCCTGCAGCAACTGCATGTCGATGCCATGCTTACAGACATCAAAGCTGTGGCTGAGACACCAACGTCGGCTTTTCAGCTCATCGAAGGCCAAGCCAGCCCGGGAAAGAGTGCACCACGACGATTCAGCGTCGGCAATCTTTCCAGCGCGGCTGCACTGGCGGCCTGCATTACTTTAGCCTCTACTTGGGCTCTGCGCTTTTTGTCCCCAGAAGAAGAGACAGAGGCCACCACGGCAGCTGTTGCGGTCTTAGCCAGAGGCGTCAATTTACAATGGGAAGGTGAAAGTCATGCTCCTGGCAGTCCGCTGACACCTGGCTGGCTGCGCTTAAAGAGCGGCCTAGCTCAAATCGAGTTTTACCAAGGTGCTCGGGTGACTCTCGAAGGACCTGCGGCATTTCAGCTGATTTCATGCAGTGAGGCCTCATGCACCTCAGGTAAGCTCAGCGCCCATGTGCCACCTCAGGCCAAAGGGTTCCGCATTCAGACCCCGAAGGGCACCATTGTCGATCTCGGCACTGATTTTGGCTTAGACCTGAATGATGCCTCATCACCAGTGCATGTCTTCAAAGGCGAAGTCGAATTTCACGGCAGGGACTCGCCCATGAAGTCGCTCAAAGAAGGTCAGGCGCTAGCTCTTAGCGACCTCTCGCGCAGCATGGTCGCTGATCAGTCCGCCTTTGCTTCACTTCATGAGGTGGATGAGCGCACCGCAGAATCTCAGCGCTTGGCCTTTGAAGGCTGGCTAAGCCGCAGTGCTCTTTGGAATAGTGATCCTTCCTTGCTGTTACGATTTGATTTTCAGGACAAGCGCAGCAGTCGATCCCTACAGAATCATGCGCTGAATGCCAGCCACATCCCTGCGGGAAGCATCGTTGGCTGTGATTGGACTGATGGCCGATGGCCGGGTAAACGCGCTTTGGAATTCAGCAATGTGAGCGACCGTGTTCGTCTGAATGTGCCTGGTCAATACGCCGCGCTGACTCTCAGCACATGGGTGCGCATCAGCGGACTGGATCGCAGCTACAATTCCCTGTTCATGACCGAAGGCTATGCCGAGGCAGCCGCTCACTGGCAAATCACCCGCGATGGCATACTCCGCCTCGGTCTCGCAGGGAAAGACGGCAGACCACCTCATGACTACGACACGTCGGCCATTTTCACGCAGGAGCGTTTTGGCCAATGGCTCCACCTAGCCACCGTCATCGATCCATCCACCCAAGAAGTGCGTCACTATTTGAATGGCGATCTCATCGCCAAGCTTGCACGCAAAGACACTTTCCCAGTTAGACTCACTGTCGCAGAACTCGGCAACTGGAATGACGGAGGCCGCCATGATCGTGTCGCCATCCGTCACTTCAGCGGCGTGATGGACGAATTTCTGCTCTTTAATCGTGCCTTGAGTGAAGCAGAAATTGCACGATTGGCTGAGTGAATTTCACTCAGCCAATGAGATCCAAATCATGCTATAACCGGCACGCTGGCTCACCCATTTTTTCAACTCCATCACTCACCAGCCACGAAGTTGGACATGAACCTGAGCGCATTTACCCATGTAATGATTCATTTGGAAATCCTTGGCCGCTTTGAGCATGTGCTCTTTGGCCTGCGTGTCATCTCCCAAAGCCTCAAAGTACAATCCCAAATACAGATGAGCGTAACAGCGATGATTTTTCAAATCCATACCCTCCCCTGACTCCGCAGCCTTGAGAACGTCTTCGACCGAGGCCTGACCCGCAAAGAGTTGATGCACCTGTTTCATCGGCACACGAGTGTCCCCTTCAATAGGAATCAAAGCCTTTCGAGCAGCCTCCACATTCTCTGCCCTAGCAACGCAGATGAAATGCCAGGCGGCATTTTCTACATCGGCTTTGTTTACCGTCTGATGAGTCTCAAATTGCTCACGCCCAGCTTTGAAATCGCCCGTGTAGTAGAGTGATAAACCGCGCTGCCATAGCTGCGGTTTAGAATCTGGAACGATGGTAATTAGCTTATCAAAGGCTGCAACTGACTCTATTGGCTTAGCCGCGTAAAAAGCATCCACCCCCTTACGGAAAAGCTCGTTAGGACTGGCCTCCTGCGCATAGAGCGACAGACTCAGCAAGACAAATGGAAGTAATGGTTTCATGGTGTAGTCGTCTCAGGCACGAAATAGCGGCCCATGCTCTCTAGAATCTTTGAACGTAGTTCATCGCCATCAACAATGCCATTGTGACGATAGATAACCTCTCCACCAGGAGCGACCACGAGAGTGTGTGGGATCGGGCCAGGCCATTCAGGATCCAGCGCCTGGATGAGTCCGTTCGTATTCGATTCATTAAAAACATAGGCATTGCCTTTGCGCCCCTCGGCTTGAAGCGATGGCTTGATCTTGTCTGGCACAACAGCGTTGTATTTTTCCAAGAACGTTTTCACGTCAGACATCGTCTTCGGGTCGTCTAGGCTAATACTGATGAACTCAAACTCGCGTAGGCCAAACTTCCGTGAAGTGGCCACGAGTTCAGGAAACTCCTTCACGCATGGGCCGCACCAAGTGGCCCAGACATTGAACAGACGAATCTTCTTTGTGTCATTCTTGCGCAGTGCCGCCACACCTTTCGCGTCGATCAATTGCACCTCGACTTCACTCTTTTCCCACTTTTCGTTATCGGCCGTGACTTGGGCACGCTTTTCAATCCACTTTGTTGAACAGCCATGAGGCTTAGTGACTTCAACGGGCACTGGTTGTCCTGCTAGCAGCGCATCGATGGCATTTCGCGCATCGTAAGAGGTCACAGTGCTTTCATCCGCGTAGCGCGAATCGTCAAGACGTCCCTGGTAGCGAAGCTTGCGCTCTTTATCAAAAAGTAGCACATGCGGCGTCGCCAGTCCCCCATAGGCTAAAGTGGTTTTCTGAGTTTCACCATCATAGAGATAAGGAAAAGTAAAGTCCTGCTCCTTGGCGTGGCGTTTCATCTCGGGAAAACTGTCATTGTAAACAGAGTAACCCAACTCATCGGCGCGTAGGGCCGCTGGATCATTAGGATTGATAGCCACCAGTTGTAGGCCTTTGCTTTTGTAGTCACTGACTAGCTTCTTAATACGGCCTTCGACCGCCTGTGAGGTCGGGCAATGATTGCTCAGAAACGCGACCATGAGGAAGTCTGCTTTCGCATATTCATGTAGAGTATGCATTTCCTCATCGATCCCTATCAATTCAAAGCTCGGCGCAGAATCGCCGATCTTCAATTCATGAAAACCTTCTGGCAGTGATGAAGCTGACTTTTTAGACTTACCCGTCGTCTGACCGTAAGCCAGCAGCGGCAGCAAGAGACAAAGAGTGAATCGTTTCATAATAACGAAGATTTAAACGCTTCCGACAGACAGAACGCCAGCCTATTTTTTCCACTGCCAAGACTCATCAAAGAAATCCGCAGCTAGGATACCACCCGGAGCTCGCGGCGTCTTGGGCTGAGTCAAATCGATCACAGCCCAATCCGGCAGCTTAGCGATTTGGCGCGCATTGTTCAGGTAATCATATTCGCGATAAGTGAAGCTGCTATTGATGACGATGTAACGCCTTGGATTCAGCGGATTCGGATAAACCAAAACAGGCGCATGGTGAGTCGCATCATAAGTCTTGCCGTTGGCCACAAGTTTGTCCTTCGTCCACTGAATCGGTAGCTTGGCGATCACTTTAGCCAGCACCGCATTACTCTGAGGATCACCCCAGAGGATGAGATTATTGCCTGCAATGTCAGCATCGTTGATCGCGCAGTCATCCTTCGCAGGCGCATCGCCACGGAACTGCCGACGCCACTCAAACACGGCGCGCTCCATTTCAGCCTTCGACCATTCACCGACCTTGGCATTCAGTGCTGCACCTGTCGGTTTAACAAAAAGGAAGCTATCCATGAAGGCGTCATCAATAGGACCAGAAAGCCCATGCTTTTTTACCAGCTTATCATCCTCGTGTGCCTTCAGAGCCTGCTGCCACTTTCCACCGAAACGACGTAAATGCACCAGCCATGAGCGATCTGATTTGGGCCGTAGGACTTCGATCTGAGTTCCGTCGATGATGACAGTCGGCTTTTCACGGACACTCAGCGGACAGTGGCCTGGCAGCATGTTAATGGTCAGAGCATTGGCATTTTGAGTTTTAATGGTCACCTCAGCATCGCCTGTGATTTTAGCATGAATCCGCGTGCGCTCCCAATGTTGAACCAGCTCATCCACCGTGATCCAATGCATCGTATTATAGCGCAAGAACCAAGTCGCGAAGTGAACCTCTCTCGGCGTGCGATCCCTTCCCACAGCAGCGATAGCAGCCAGACGCTTCTCTATTTCAATGAGCGAATCAGGATGAATTTTATGAGGTGTCTGCGGACCGATGATATGCTCCAGATCGATGTTTTCCATGCGGAGATATTTCTCCATGATGTCGGCAGCCTGCTTCTGCTTATCAATCTCACCACTGTAGGCCACCGTTGGAACGTGAAAAAGATTTAGCGCGCTGTCCGTTGCGTTATACCAGTGCCAGAGTGTCTTTTCATAGGTTGGGATTTTGGAGACATCTTCACTTTGGAAGACATTGAGAAACTCAGGTGTCTCGGCAAAGCCTGCGCCGGGATTAGCCGCGCACCATTTCTCAGCGTAGTTCACTGCAAACTGCCAAGCTGCAGCTCCGCCCATGCTGAAACCACGAATAATCGTTCGATCCTCATCAATGGCGTAGAACTTCTTCGCATGCTCTAGTGCCTCCATCAGATCCACTTCACCGGCAAATTTGTTGGCACAGCAGTAGCGTCCGTAGGGATGCAGCACCAGCGTATTGGCTGGCGAGACATTGCCGACCTGCTTACGCCGTTGATCAATGAAGGCAAGTTCGCTGAGCGTTTCACCACGTCCATGACACCAAGCATCTAAACGGGAAGGAGCTCCCGAATAAGACTCTGGGATCACCATGCCATAGGGCTGCACTGAACCGTCAATTTTAGAGCGATAACCGCGCACGACCAATCCCTTCATCTTCGTCCACGGAGCTTGACCGTTTTTGAGCTTCTCTGCACGTTGCTTTCCTTCAGCCAGTGCTTCCTGCGCTGATTTGATCTCTGTTAGCTTATGGATTTCATTATACTTGAGCGCCCAATCCACGCCTTTGTAGAAGATTTCCACATCTGGCAACAAGTCTTGCAACTGAGGGTTTTTTGCCTGCGCTTTGAGCGCAGCATCAATCGCTGTTCGCAGCTCTGAGAGCCCCTGCGTTAGCACCTTCGTATCCGCCTCTGGCACAGCGACACCTGGGGGCGGGATAGGACGGACATTTTCAGCAAGGTTATCTTTAGGGCCATCAGCAAGAACGACGGAGACAAAGAGGAAAGGGAGAATCTGAACTTTCATGAAGGATAATAAACGCGGAATGGAACGGAATCTAATGACCAACCGCAA
>CAMBPS010000006.1 GCA_945869675.1 Prosthecobacter debontii
CCGGCATCACGCGGGTAAGAAGCTGCAAGACTTTGCCGACATTGTGTTGGATACCGGTGCACCGATTGGCGATGCCATGGTGAAGATCGAAGGCTTGGAGACACCCGTCGCGCCAGGCAGCACGGTCGGTGGTTGCCTGCTCGTAAACGCCATCAAGGCCGAGGTCGCCGATCGTCTGGTGAAAGCTGGCCAACCGCCCAAGGTGCTCACTGCGGGTGTCGTCATTGGTGCCGAGCGCGCTGCCGAGATCTTTGAGGCCGCCTATGATGAACATGCACGCCGGCTCGCCCCTTATTATGGGGGTTTGGGGCGCTAGTCTTTGATGGGTGGGGCACTTTAAAGGTCAGCTTCGGGCAAAGTAGAGCATGCATGTCACTGCAGCACTTTGCTTACCTGACTTTGATCACTCCGCCGTCTTCCGCTCATTGACGATCCTGTCCACGGCGTGCTTGGTGACGACGTTACCCAGTGAATCACGGCCTTTGACGGTGAGTGAAATCACGGGGAATTTCAGGGACAGCGTGCGCAGGTAAAGGGCAGGTTTGAGATGGATAAGTAGGTTTTGGGCGTTGCTTTCCTCTTCGGTCTCGTGGCGGGCAAAGAAGAGAACCATGCTGCCTGGTGTGCCCTTGGTGATGGCGTAGGCTTTGTCACGCGTGATCCCGCCAATGCGGAAGCGTTTGGCCAAGACGGGACCGTTTTTGCCGTCCCGATAGATCAAGGTATAGACGGCTTCTTCGTCCTTTTTGAAGAGGTTGATGTAGAGCGGGTTTTTACCGACATGCAGTTTGGGTGCGATCTTGGAGACGGTCATGCTGCCTTCTTTGGTGAAGAAGAGGATGTCATCCAGATTGGAGCATTTGCAGATGGGCTCGCCTTCTTTCTTCAGGCCGGTGCCGGCAAAGCCTTCCTTCGCGTCGAGATAGAGAACTTCATTGGCAATGATGACCTGCGCGGCGGCAACTCGGTCAAAGCTGCTGACGACAGTTCGGCGCTCGCGTCCTGGACCATAGGTTTTCTTGAGTCGCTCGAAATGGGCGATGGCGAAGCGGGTGAGCTGCTTGAGGTTTTTCTGAACCGCTTCGATGTCTTTTTCCAGGCCGCGAATGTGTTCGTCGGCTTCGAAGCTGTTGAACTTGGAGATGCGCTTGATCTTGATTTCGGTCAGGCGGGCGACGTCTTCGTCGGTGACTTCACGTTTCAGGATGCTGAGGTGGGGCTTCAGGCCTTTCCAGATGGCGGCCATCACGGCTTCCCAGGTTTCAGCCTCTTCGATTCGGCGGTAGATGCGGTTTTCGATGAAGATCTTTTCCAGGCTGCTGAAATGCCATTTTTCTTCCAGTTCGCTCAGTTGGATTTCCAGCTCGGCACCGAGGAGTTTCTTGGTATACTCAGCGCTTTCTTTGAGTAGGTCGTTGACGTTGGCAAAGCGTGGTTTGTCGTTTTGAATGACGACGGCATTGGGCGCTAAGGAAACTTCACAGTCGGTGAAGGCATAAAGCGCCTGAATGGTCTGCTCGGCATCGGTCCCGGGCGGGAGTTGGACGACGATCTCGACAAACTCGGCGGTGTTGTCATCGACTCGGGCGATTTTGATTTTACCCTTTTCATTGGCGGCCACGATGCTGTCCATGACGCCACCGGTGGTGGTGCCAAAGGGGATCTCGATGATGCGCAGGGTATTCTTTTTGGGGCCTTCTTCGATCTTGGCGCGAACGCGGACACGGCCACCTCGCATGCCGCCATTGTATTCACTGGCGTCCATGATGCCGCCTTGGGGGAATTCGGGCAGAAGATAGACTTCTTCGCCGCGTAGCGCATCAATGCTGGCTTCACAGAGCTCCACGAAATTATGCGGAAGGATGCGGCAACTGAGACCCACTGCGATTCCCTCAATGCCCTGAACGAGCAGGAGCGGAAATTTCACTGGTAGGGTGATCGGCTCTTTATTACGGCCATCATAGCTGGCGGCCCAAGGCGTGACTTTGGGAGAGAAGACGACATCTAGGGCGAACTTTGAGAGTCGTGCCTCGATGTATCGTGGCGCGGCGGCATTGTCTCCGGTGAGAATGTTTCCCCAGTTGCCTTGGGTATCAATGAGCAGGTCCTTTTGCCCTAGTTGCACCATGGCGTCTCCAATGCTGGCATCGCCATGCGGATGGTATTTCATGGTGTTTCCCACCACGTTAGCCACTTTATTGTATCGGCCGTCTTCCAGCTCATCTAGGCTGTGCATGATCCGTCGCTGAACCGGTTTGAAGCCATCATTGATGTGCGGCACGGCGCGCTCTAGAATCACGTAGCTGGCGTAGTCTAGGAACCAGTCGCCATAAAGATCGTCCACGGCTTTGTTCTCCATAGCTGCGCTGACGGCAAGGATGGGGGAGTTGTCTTCGGTCTTGGATGATTTCTTGGCCACGGCGGGAAAAGGTGATGTGTAAGTGTCTCAGTGCTTACTTCTTGGCCCAGAGTCAAGGGGCGGTTGCAAGTCGCGCAGACCTTTTCATATACTTCTCTCCCATGTTTGGCCAACCCCATTACGATCTCCTTTCTCTCGGTGAAGTGCTCTTACGCCTCGATCCCGGCGAGGGGCGCGTGCGCACTTCTCGTCAATTCACCACTTGGGAGGGTGGCGGTGAATACAATGTGGCTCGTGGTGCCCGTCGCTGTTTTGGGCTGCGGTCAGGCATTTTAACAGCTTTTGCTGATAATGAAATCGGTCGGCTTATCGAGGATATGATTCTGCAGGGCGGTGTGGACGCCTCTCTGGTGAAATGGGTGCCATATGATGGCATGGGCAAACGAGTGCGAAATCCGATCAATTTCACCGAGCGCGGCTTCGGCGTGCGCGGGGCCAAAGGTAGCGTGGATCGCGGATGGAGCGCGGCGAGTCAGCTCAAAGTGGGTGACTTCGACTTTGATCATCTTTTTGGCACACTTGGCTGCCGCTGGTTGCACACGGGCGGTATTTTCGCCGGATTGTCGGAATCGACCGCCGAGCTTACCGTTCAAGCTTGCGAGGCAGCGAAGCGCCACGGAGTTACCGTGAGCTACGATCTCAACTACCGCGCCTCTCTCTGGCAGGAGCGTGGGGGCTTCCCAGCAGCGCAAGCGCTGAATCGCCGCCTTGCGCCCTTCGTAGATATGATGATCGGTGTTCTGAGTGACGATCTGCCGGTTGCAAGTGTAACGCCGACGGATCCTGAGGATATCTTTGCCGCTGAGGATGCAAAGCTGCGTCCCATGATCGCTAAACTGATCGCGGAATTTCCCAATTTAAAGACGGTGGCTGCGACCCTGCGCCGCGTTCACACGGCTTCCGTGAATGACTGGGGCGCGCTTTGCTATCACGAAGGGCAGTTTTATCGGAGTCGCAATTATCCGCGTTTTGACATCCTGGACCGCATTGGAGCAGGGGATAGCTTTGTGGCGGGGCTAATTCATGGCTTGCTAGTCGAAAAAGACGCTCAAAAGGCTGTCGATCTTGGTGCCGCCCACGGTGCACTAGCTATGACAACTCCAGGAGATACAAGTATGGCGACGCTGATCGAGGTGCAAAAGCTGACCGAAGGTGGCGATTCACGGGTGCAGCGCTGAGCCACTGTAACGCAGGGCGGGTTTTGGTTGTAATCTCCATCACAGGAGGGTTTTTCAAAAATGAGAGGCAAAAAAGAGGATTATCCTGAAATTAAGGTTTACTTAACTATCTATGATTGCTAAATGAATCACACCTTAACTCTCATGACCCTCTCACTCGACACCATTCGCCCCGAGACTCTAACTGAGTTAGAAGCCAGTCTCGATCAGATGAAGACGGCCAATTACTTCCTGCGGGTAGCTTTGGATCAGGTTCCCGAAGGTGTGATCATGGTTGAAGCGGAGAGTAGCCACCCAAGTGGACCGAAGATCCTCTTTAGCAATGTAGCTGCGGCTGTTCTTGTCGGTGTGGAGCCGGATAAAGGTCTACGTGGCATGTCTCTGGCTGATTTGGCCATTGGCGATCAAGATGCTGCTGCCCTTTTGCACAGTCTGAATCAAGCCGTCGAGAATGGAGGCACGCATGAGTGTGAATGCCACATTCAGAATTTTTATGGTCGTGAGCCTGAGCGTTGTATCTGGCGCGTGCGTGCGGTTTTTAACAGTTTAAGAAAGCTGCTAAATTACACGCTGGTTGTCGCTCCTGTCCCCGCGGATTCCTTACAAAAAAACTTCCAATCAGCGGCCGCCGCCAAAACGGTTCCTTTAAAGATGGATGACTTGGATCGTCAGTCAGAACAGCTGAAGCAGGACAATTTGGCCGCGCTGGCCCAAGGGATTGCCCATGATGTCAATAACCTCTTGGGCCCAGTCACTGTCCGTCTCTCCGACCTTGTGCAGAAAGTCCAGGAACCAGGGATGCGTGAAGAACTGCAGCTCATTTTTGCAGGTCTGAAACGAGCACGTCAATTCACGTCTCAAGTTGTGAGTGCCTGTAAAAGCCGCCCGAATGAGTCACAACCCATCGATTTAGGTGAAGTTGTGAATGATACCGTCAAGTTTGCCGGAGCTGGGGCGAACGTCCAAATGCATATCAACGTGCCTGACAACCTCCGCTGGCCCGTGGCCGATAGTGTCAAGCTCAGTCAAGTTCTGCAAAATCTCATTTTGAATGGTATCCAAGCCATGCCTCAGGGGGGCTACATGGATGTGGAGGCTGAAGATGTCACGATTGCCCTTGGACAAGATGCTGTTCTCAAGCCCGGTCCCTATACAAAGATTACCGTGCGTGACCGTGGCTGCGGCATTGCAGAAGAAAACATGAAGCGCCTCTTCCGTGAATCCTTCACCACCAAGGCTGACGGCAACGGCATCGGCCTCACCACCTGCAAGCGCTTCATCCGAGCCTATGAAGGCGACATCCGAGTTAATTCTCGGCTGAATGTCGGCACTGAATTTTCCGTCTTGCTTCCCTCCGCGCCGGCTCCGGTGCATGGTGCCACTGCTGCTGCCAGTAGCGCTGCTGCACCGATTCCGCTTAAGCATGGTCAGGGGCGCGTGCTCATTGTCGATGATGAAGATGATCTGCGGAAAGTCGCCCACATGATCCTGAAGCGCTGTGGTTACGAAGTCATCGAGTGTGACAATGGCCAAGACGCCGTCAAAATTTACCAAAGCCTAGCCCGCACCGGCACCGCACCTGATGTGGTGCTCATGGACCTCACCCTGCGTGGTGGAATGAATGGTGGTGAGACCGCTGCCGAAATCCTCAAGTTTGATCCTGATGCCCGCTTGGTCGTCACCAGCGGCAGCGTAAATCAGGACGTGCAAATGACTTTCTTGGAAAAAGGCTTTGTTGGTGTCCTCCCCAAGCCCTACGAGGCCGGCGAGCTCACCCAAACTGTCTATCGCGTCATCAACATGATGCGGAGGTAGTTACAGTTGCTGGGTAGTGGGAAGCTTGTTGACACTCCAGATCTGTACATTATCCTGTCCAGCATGAACGCTATCAGTTACACCGCCGCACGAGAGAATTTGGCCTCTACGATGGACAGGGTATGCGCGGATCACAGCCCGGTCATCATTACAAGAAACCGTGATCAATCAGTGGTTATGCTGTCGCTTGCTGATTATGAGTCTCTTGAAGAGACGGCCTACCTTACTCGCAACCCAGCGAACGCCAAAAGGTTGCTCGACGCTATTGAGCACTTGGAATCTGGGCGTGGAATCAAGAAGGACATTGACTTAGAGTCATGAATCTTGTTTTTGCACTACAGGCATGGGAGGATTACCTGTATTGGCAGACCACGGATAAGAAGATGGTCAGGCGCATTCATGAGCTACTGAAAGACACGATCAGAAGTCCGTTTGAAGGCATCGGGAAGCCTGAGCCGTTAAATCACGCCTATGCGGGTTACTGGTCACGCCGAATTGATTCCGAACACCGCTTCGTCTATCGGGTGACGGATCAAGGTCTCATGATCGCTCAGTTGCGATTGCATTACTGAGATATGGTATTTGTTTACGTAAAACTAGAAGGCGAACATTAGAGGGGTAAACCCCGCCGCGTCATGATGCGTAGCGTCTTATTGTAACATACACCAGCGCCTCATGGGCTGGAATTGTGCCGGGACTCTGGTGCTTTTCGTGGTGAACTCGTTAGCCTCCAGTTTGGCGTTTTCACCCCAATGTGATCTAGTTTTGGGCTACCTACCAGGCGCTGGTTTGGTGACATCCCTCATGCAGCGTGAAAGCTGCTTCCTGGCAGGCACGAGCGAGACGTTGGTCGTCGGCCAGCGGGTGAGCACGCCGGAGTCTGTTCAAGACTCGGAGAGAATGGAAAATGGAGGAAAGAGGATAGAAGATGGCCAGCGGGCAGTAGCTGCCGACGCAAGTCGGTGGGGTTCGGAAGGTGGTCTGCTCAGTCCCCTGAGCGGTTCTGAAACTCAGGTCGATCCGACAACGTGGCGCAGCTACACGGTGCGGCTGCAAGACGCCCGCACGGGCTGGGACATCTTTGATATCACGCTACTCCGCCCTGCGGGCTGGCTGGCGGAGCACTCTCGGCGTGTGGCAGGGCGCAGTGAGGTGTGGGTGGACTTTGAGGAACTGCATGCCAAGGGCTGGGCAGAGGTCATTCAGGAGCGTCCGTGTCCGAAGATCGCTTCCGGCCCAGGCCGGGTGGTGACGGCGACGATCACGCACGCGAATGACGACGTGCGCACGTTAACGATGAGCAGTGGCGAGGTGCTGCACGTCACCGGCAATCACCGGATGTATAGTGCCAGCCGTCAGGACTGGGTGCCGGTGAAGGACCTCAGTGTTGGCGAAGCCCTACGCACCGTGAAAGGCCGGGAGTCCGTGGCCGCGCTCGGGTTCCAGAGAGGCCGCCACCAGGTGTACAACATCGAGGTGGAGACGGAGCACTGCTACTTCGTGGGGAACGGGGAGGTGCTGACGCATAATGAGTGTTCGGTGACGGATTCTCCTAAACAACAAAGTCAAGATGCATCAACCTCCGAAGCGCCTGACCAAAAAAGCAACGGACGTGCAGGAGGTCAGGCTAGACTGAGAGAAATTGCGAATGATCCCAAGGCATCATCTGCTGACCGAGGATGGATTAAACAAGATATGAATGCGATTGAGCGTGGAGATAGGTCATCTATTAGGAGACCTCCTGGCAAGGATTTAGCTCACGAAAGAGGTCGCGAAGCTGCAAAAGGCTATGGCTATGCAGATTCAAACCTTCAAGAGAAGGGTTTGCATCGCACACAGCACAAGTATGATAACTTCGGACGCAAGAACAAAGAGCGTCCGACGACACGTCGCCGTAGAAAATAAACATCATGTCTCTGCATCCCAAACAAATCGAAAGCATACTAAATCTATCTGGCTCCGAAAGGTACGATTACTTTATCAAGCAAGTTGCTGATAAGGCTGAGGCTTGGGGGTTGTTCTCTGATGGATGGTCTCTGGCTCAAGACGATGAAGGAAATATGGTGTTCCCTCTTTGGCCTGCGGAGGAATACGCCAAACTATGTGCGATTGGTGACTGGGCTGGACACGAAGCTAGAAGTATCGATATCGATGACTTGATGGACGGGTTGCTGCCAAAGGCCCGTGAGGATGGGACACAGCTCGGGATTTTTCCATCCCCTACAGAGCGAGGTGTGGTGCCAACGATTGATGCGTTTGAAGCCGACATGAATGAGGAATTGAGTAAGTTCGAATAAGGACTACAAATTCGAAGCTCAGCGTTCGTAATCACGCTGCTGCGTCCGCAGGGCTGGCTGGCGGAGCACTCTCGGCGTGTGGCAGGTCGCAGTGAGGTGTGGGTGGACTTTGAGGAACTGCACGCCAAAGGCTGGGCAGAGGTCATTCAGGAGCGTCCGTGCCCGAAGATCGCTTCCGGCCCAGGCCGAGTGGTGACAGCGACGATCACGCACGCGAATGACGACGTGCGCACGCTAACGATGAGCAGTGGAGAGACGCTTCACGTCACTGGCAATCACCGGATGTTCAGTGCCACCCGTCAGGACTGGGTACCCGTTAAGGACCTCAGTGTTGGCGAGGCCCTACGCACCGTGAAAGGCCGTGAGTCAGTAGCCGCGCTCGGGTTCCAAAGAGGTCGTCATCAGGTGTACAACATCGAGGTGGAGACGGAGCACTGCTACTTCGTGGGGAACGGGGAGGTGCTGACGCATAATGCGTGTGTCACTGATAGTGCTAAGGAGACTCATGGGAACTCTAACGCGAGCGAGAAGTCACAGCATGGTTATGAAATTTTTGAGAAGAAAACTGGTGACGTGGCAAAGACTGGTATTAGCGGCCAGGAACTAAACCAAAACGGTTCATCGCCGCGAGCTAATCAGCAGGTCAATGCTTGGAACAAAGAAGCTGGCTATGACAAGTATGCGTCAACTGATCCTATAAAAGGTGTTGGAAATAATCGCGGAGAGGCTAAAAGGTAGGAGCAGGGCAATACGAATCGGCTTAAAGAAGAGGGCAACACTCTCAGGCGACACCAACGTCCTGCTCCCCAGCCTACAAAAAAGCCAACAAAGAGGCGTAAATGATATGTCCGCATTACGAGATATAGATCTTCTTGCAGAAGGGATCGAAAGAGCCCAACAAGTTGAATTTAATCAACAAGTACGGCATATCGCTGCATTGATTGAAAGGCATCTTCCCAAGATCAAAACACCCAATTTTTGGAAGATACTGGTGCTGTGTTGCGAGGCTGTACCTGAACGTGACAAAAACTTTGCCGTTATAGGAGGTGTCATGGATGTTTATCTTGCATGTGACATTGCAAGCTACTTTAAACTCTCGCCAAAGGGAAAAAAGGAATTCGCCTTCAAAGCAATCAGCCAGGGGCTAGAGATGGTTGCTGCACACACGGGGTTGGGAGAGGTAGATTTCAATCTGGCTCTTGAGGCCTCAAAATTACTGATCAACGAATGGGCTTGGCCCAAATCACCGATCAGCAGTCCTGATCGAAAATGGAAAGCACAACTCTGGTGCAGCCATGAGATTGATTGCTACAAAGCTCATCTAATCGTCATGGATAAGCAGAAGCAGGAGAGCGCGCGCGCCTTTGTATTTGAGGCTCCTCCCAGCGAATTTCAGTTCGTACCGCTGATGTTTGCACCAGAATGGATTTCATCCGATGAGATTGAGGTTGGTGAGCATCGTTGGAAATGGGATGCAGATAAACTCCGATTAACGAAGACGTAGTTTGCTGCATATTAAAATGCTCATCAAAGTCTGGATCTGTGCCGCGAATCTCAGGCTATTTGTGGCCTCGCCTAGCTCTTGGCATACCGTTTTTAATCCAGCACAGAACCTCGGAAGACTTACACCGCGAGAGATTGGATAACCGCAGAGATGAGTTTCAGAGGGTTTTCTCTGCGGTTATCTGAACTCTTGCGGTGCTCAAACATCTGTCATCGGTTTCTACAGAGCACCTGAACTCAAGACTGCTGGATTGTGGGACGTAGATTAAGTTCCCTCAGATTCAGGGAGGCCAGCAGATTATCTCAGAAACCCAATCTGTGGGCTTCCCTGAATCTGCGGGAGAACTTCTAGAACTTATACGGGAGAAGAGCAATACGCCGTCTAACTTCGCTGGAACCAAAAGCGCTGCCTTGTCAGGGATGAAACTCAAGGCATGTTAGGGATATGTTCTGCCGTCATGTCCTGCCCATGATTTTTGCGCTTCTTTGCGCGGGATCGGTAATGGCTGTGCCGGTGGATGGGATTCTCGACGATACTCATGCGCTTTCTTCAGAGGCTCATCAAAAGCTGGTCGAACAGATGGCTAACTTTCGTCGTGACATGGGGTGTGATGTCTGGCTGGTGACCTCCACCTTTCTGGATTCTGGACAGACGGTGAGCCATCATTCTCGTGATCTTCGAAAGGCTTGGAGCGGTTCCGCGGATGCGATTCTTTTGGCTTATGATCGTGGGACGGATCGCTCGGCGATGTCTCTTTCACCCAGCATCTGGAATAGCTATTCGGCTTCAGCTTTGACCACTCTCATGCAAACCGGCGGTGTTATCATGTCGGATGCAAACAAGACACCCGAGCAACGACTCACCGACTTTATGGAGAAGCTGCTGCGTGGAATGCGCGAGATCAAGCAGCAACAGGCCAGGATGGATCAGAGTTTTAGCCGAGATCATCGGCGTCTGGCCATTGCTTTTGCCACAGCCGCTGGGATCGGGGCTTTGGTTCTGTTCTTTTTAGGCGTTCGTGCCCGTCGTCAGGATGTGCAGGATGCTTTGCAATCCCACATGCCTGAAATAGAGGTAGGGACTCGACTAGGTGCTCCCTTTGGCGGAGGCGTGGCTGTTGTCTGGTCGGATGAAAAGAAGCTAGCCTGACCTATTCATGAAACTCTACTGCGACTTGCTGCTAGCCCCCATTGGCGGCGTTGGGTTTGTTTTGAAAGCCGTCGAGTATCGACCGATACACTCCGCTTTTTAAAACGGCACCCGCCTAGCCACTGTGAGCTTTCGCGGCGTCTCGTGACGACTTTCATGAATAGGTAAGACTAGAACGAGTTTTGAGTGAGGAATTGACGCTTGGCTGCGTTCTCTGTCAGTATGCTTTTTTCTATGACGCGCACTGTCCTACCTTTACTCCTTGTTGCCATGGCTACATCCACCTTTGCTGGTGATCCCTTCCGAGTGTATTTCGGCTGCTATACCAATGCCAAATCAGGTAGCAAAGGCATCTATCAGTCTGATTTTAACAGCACCACGGGCGACCTCACCGGTCCAGAACTGTCCGTGGAGACCGCTAGCCCGAGTTTTTTAGCGATCCATCCGACAAAGAAGTATCTCTATGCCGTCGGCGAGATGGGTTCAGCCGATAAAAAAGGCGGAGCTATCAGTGCCTTCACGATTTCTCCGACGGATGGCAAGCTTACGCTCATCAATCAGTCTTCCACCGTCGGCCCAGGCCCATGTCATGTCTCCGTCGATAAGACAGGTAAGATGGCCATGATCGCCAACTACGGTGGTGGTAGCGTCGCCAGTTACTCGATTCAAGAAAATGGCGGACTCAGTGAGGCGAAGACCTTTGTTCAACACGAAGGCAGTGGTCCAGATCCTAAGCGCCAGGCAGGGCCTCACGCCCATAGCATGAATGTCAGCCCTGACAATCGCTATGGTTTTGCCTGTGATCTCGGGCTCGATAAAGTGTTTATCTACCAGCTCGATCCAACGGCTGGTCAGTTCAAAGCTCATGGTCATGGTGTGGTTCCTCCAGGCAGTGGCCCACGTCATTTTGCCTTTCACCCGAATGGGCAATTTGCCTTTGTGAACAATGAGATGCTCATGACGGTAACGACCTTTGCCTATGACGCCGATAAAGGCAGCCTGACAGAAGTCGAGACCGTTTCTACGCTCCCAGAGGCAGACCGTAGCATGAAAGGTCTGAGCACTGCAGAAACCGTTGCGCATCCAAATGGTAAGTTTGTTTATGTCTCTAACCGCACGCATGATACCATCGCTGTCTTTACCTGCGATCCTGCAACTGGAAAGCTCACCCTGATCCAAAACGCTCCTGCTGAAGGTCAAATCCCCCGTAACTTCTGCCTCGACCCCTCGGGGCAATGGATGATCGTTGCCCACCAAAACAGCAACGCTGCTGCCTTGTTAAAGGTCGATCAAATCTCCGGCAAGCTCAGCTTTACGGGTAAAAAAGTCAATGTCGGTGGTTGTGTCTGCGTGCGATTCTTGGCCTTGGATTGAGATTCGATTCCATCACTATTTCCGTCCATCAGCATCGGAAACAACTGATTTACCAGCTGGTAAAGCTGGGTTCATCTAAAGGACATTGCTTTACCTATGAAAACACAACGAATCGGCATCATCATGAACGGCGTCACCGGACGCATGGGCACCAATCAACATCTCATTCGCTCGATCAAAGCGATTCGCGATCAAGGTGGCGTGAAAGTCGGGGATGATCTCATCCTGATGCCGGACCCGATTTTGACGGGGCGCAATCATGATAAGCTGGCGGCACTGGCGGCTCGAACGGGTGTGACGCGCTTCACCACGGATGTGGATGCAGCCTTGGCGAATCCTGCAGATGAAATCTTCTTTGATGCTTCTGGCACCTTGCAGCGCGCAGGCTTCATTGAGAAAGCCGTGAAGGCGAAGAAGGCCATTTACTGTGAGAAGCCAACGGCGGTGGAATCGGCGGAGGCTCTACGTCTAGCAAAGCTTTGCGAGGACGCAGGTGTGAAGAATGGGGTGGTTCAGGACAAGCTCTGGCTCTCTGGCATTCGCAAATTCCGCCTGTTGCGTGATCAGGGGTTCTTTGGCCGCATCCTCAGCGTGCGTGGCGAGTTCGGCTACTGGGTCTTCACGGGAGAAGATAGCGACCAACCAGCACAGCGTCCGTCATGGAACTATCGTAAGGAAGACGGCGGCGGCATCATTGTGGATATGCTCTGTCATTGGCGTTATGTGATCGATGATCTCTTTGGCAAAGTGAAAGCGGTGAGCTGTCTCGGAGCCACTCATTTGCCAAAACGAATCGACGAAAAAGGCAACGCCTATCCTGCGACTAGCGATGATGCCTGCTACGCGACCTTTGAGTGCGAAGGCGGTGTGGTCTGTCAGTTCAACAGCTCGTGGACCGTGCGGGTGCGTCGGGATGATTTATTGACCATGCAAGTCGATGGCACCCATGGCAGTGCCATCGTTGGCCTGAGGAAATGTTGGGTGCAAGCTGCTGGCACCACGCCTCGTCCGACTTGGAATCCCGACATTGATCAACCGATCAACTTCTTCGACGGTTGGCAGGAAGTGCCGGATACCACGACCTACGACAACGCTTTCAAAATCCAGTGGGAGGAGTTTCTGAGGCATGTGGCCGTTGGTTCGCCGTTCCCATGGTCGCTGCGTGAAGGAGCAAAGGGTGTGCAACTTGCTGAGCTTGGACTGCAAAGCTGGGAGCAGCGCAAGTGGCTGCCAGTGGAGCCTATGGTCTAATTCAAACGCGCTGCATTTTATGAAGTCACTCATCTCCAAACCTGAAGACCTCTCACCGACTACCCCTTGGCAAGATACCAAGTGGGCCTGGACGGGTGAGGAAGAACTCATCGACCACAGTTCCAAGCCACGCCTTTG
This sequence comes from Prosthecobacter debontii, assembly GCA_945869675.1. GTDB lineage: Bacteria > Verrucomicrobiota > Verrucomicrobiia > Verrucomicrobiales > Verrucomicrobiaceae > Prosthecobacter > Prosthecobacter debontii_A. The sequence goes on from CAMBPS010000006.1 coordinate 13,126, forward strand.
CGCAGCGGCGCTTTTGCCATTCCGTGATCAGAAGCCCGACTGGGAAGGCTTCGTCGCAAGTATACGCTGGATGCAGGCCACGGCGGACCACTATGGCGTGGAGTTTGTGCCGGTTCTGAACGCAGACACGGGTTACATCTTCGACATGGATGACACGCAGTATGCTGAGGTGCTCAGGCGCTTCCGTGCGGAGTTTCCGACCCTAAAGTTCGTCGCAGGCGTGACCGCTCGTGGTGCTCAGGATGACACTTGTTTCAAGGTGGAGCGGTATCGTCCGCTGATCGACATCGTGCAGCAACATGACAACTGCGAGGTGATGATCATGACCTCGAAGTGGCTCAGTGCCCTTGATCCCGAATCCTGCCGCGATGCCTACTACGAGATCGCTGAGTGGCTGATTCGTCCGGGCATCGTTCATTCGCTTGAGCCAGCCTTTGTGCCATGGGCGCGGCCGTTTGGTCCGTGGTTGCTGCATCAGCTCGCCATTCATCCGAAGTTCGTCGGCGGCAAAATCAGCACACTGGACGAGCCGCACTTCCTCTACTGGGCAGCAATGTGTCGCGACCTTGGTTTCGACTTCGCCCCGCACAGCGGCGACGACTTCGGCATCGCCACCGCGATCAAGCTGGGGTTGCCATTGCTCATCGGTGCCGCTGTTAGTGGGGCTCCGCTGATCTGTGCCGCAAAGGACATGTGGCTGAATGACGGCTCGCCTCACAAGAAATTCCCCACTGGTGCCGGTCGCTTTGACACTCGCGTTTATAAGGTCTTCGAGGCCTTCCAATCACTGGAGGATCAAGTTTTCCGCCTTGATGCGAACATGAGCGCCGCTGCCTATAAGCACAGCACCGCTCATGTCCTGCACAATCTCGGCATCATCGCATCCCCTGAGGCTCATCCAGCCTGCAAGGACCTGCGCGGCGCCGATGAAGCCTCACGCATGGTTGAGGCCCTGCGTCGTCCGAAGCGCGTGGCTCATCGGTTAGGGATTCAATTCTAAACATCAATTCTATGAAACAAATCATCCTCCTTCTTTTCGCTCTGCTGTCGTCTGTTGAACTCATCGCTGATGATGCCAAAAGCCCTGCAAAACTAGCACCCAAAAATCCTGAGAAGGTCTGGCCAGAACCGCTGGTGGTGGAAGCTAAGTATGACGGTCAACTTGTGCCTGCCCCCGAAGGTACGGTCATCCTTTTTGATGGCAAAGATGCCACGGCTTGGAAGCAATTGCCCGATAAGAAAGACGCTGACCAAACGGATCGCCTGCGCTGGAAAATTGAGAGCGGCTACATGGAGGTTGTGCCGCGCACGGGCATGATCTCCACCAAGGAGCCACTGGTCACGAGTGGTCACTTGCATATCGAGTGGGCTACGCCTGCGGAAGTTAAAGGCAATGGTCAGGGGCGCGGCAATAGTGGCGTTTTTATTGACGGCTTCCCTGAACTGCAAGTGCTCGATTCCTACAACAACAAGACCTATTATGATGGTCAGGCAGCTGCCTTCTACAAGCGTCAGCCGCCCTTGGTCAATGCATCACGCGGCCCCGGACAGTGGCAGAGTTACGACATCTTCATCCAGCGTGCCAAGGTGGAAAAGGGCAAAGTTACGCAACCCGCCACCATCACGGTGAAGCACAACAACGTGCTCGTGCAGGACCGGCTGAAGTTTCCAAGCTCCACCCAGGCTGGCACGCTGAAGTTTCAAGATCACCTCAATCCCGTCCGCTTCCGCAACATCTGGTTCCAGCCCTCGCGTTGATCTTGCATTTTACACTTCCGCGTTATGCAGACCCGTCGCCACTTCCTCAGTAAGTCCGCCGCCGCCTTCGCAGGCGTTCAAATCCTCCCGCGTTCCGTTTTTGGAGCCAATGAGAAGCTCAATATCGCCTTTGTCGGTGCGGGTGGAAAAGGCTGGCATGCTGTGCAGAGCCTGCTGGAGAATCCGCTGGTGAATTATGCGGCCTTTGCAGATGTGGATGAGCCACGTGCCTCGCAGTCCCGCCAGGCACGGCCTAAAACGCTCTTTTACTCCGACTTTCACAAGATGCTGGACCAGCAGGGCAAGAACATCGACGGCGTCATCATTTCCACACCGGACCACACTCATCATTTCAATGCGAAGACCTGCATGTCTGCTGGCAAGCACGTCTATGTGGAGAAGCCACTCGCGCACAGCATTACTGAGGCGCGTGATCTGATGGCGCTGGAAAAGAAAACAGGTCTCGCCTGCCAGATGGGCAATCAAGGCCACTCAGGCGGCGGTATTCTCATGCTCGAAGAATGGGCTAAGGCGGGTATCATGGGTGATGTGACTGAGGCCTATGCCTGGGCGGGTCCAAAGTGGAGCGTGCCTGATGAGCGGCCTGCAGCTGCAGCTTTGCCAGCAGGTCTGGACTGGAATCAATGGCTTGGCCCCGCAGCAATGGTGCCCTATAGTCCGAAGTATTTACCTGGAGCCTGGCGTGCTTGGTATGAGTTTGGCTGTGGTACGCTGGGTGATTGGGCCTGTCATAATATGGATGCGCCCTTTCATGTCTGGTCGCTGGATTGTCCGAGTAAGGTCGAGATCGAGTCCTCCGGCCCAAGCAAGCTCTCGTTTCCCAAGACGGTGCGGTTGACCTTCACTTTCCCGGCCACGTCCACACGGGGCGAGTTTAAGTTGCATTGGTTCCATGGTGACAATCACGCCATGCCGCGCCCACCCGAACTGGAAGCTGAACGCAAGTTTCCTGAGGGCGGAACGATCATCCGTGGCAGCAAGGCCATCGTGCTCATGGGCACGCACGCAGGCACGCCACGCGTGATCCCAGAGTTGAAGATGCGTGAGATGGTGTCGACTCTGCCGAAGGTGAACCTTAAGCGCTCGGACCACTGGGATAACTGGCTGCTCTCCATCAAAGGCCAGGAAGCCTGCCGATCCAGCTTCGCCTATGGAGGCCGACTCACTGAGGCCATGCATTATGGCAATATCGCCCTGCATTTGAATCGAGGCCTAACAATTGATCCTGTCACGCGCAGCATCCTGGGCGATGAAGAAGCCTCCGCGCTGATGAGTGGCCCGCCTGCTCGTGATGGATGGAAGATCTGACACGCCGCGTATGCGCTCACTCACCTCTTGGATCCTTTTTCTGATCGCAGCTCAGTCTCTGCAGGCTGTGGATGCGCCGCTCTATCCGCTTCAGTATCGCGATCAGTGGCAGCTTGAAGACCACGCAGCCTGGGTATGGCAGGGCGAGGGTGAAGCGACGGCACTCATTCTGAAAAAGCCATCGCAATACAAGCCGAAAGTCCGCAGGCCCTTCAATCTGGCGTGGTTCGGCGGTGCGGAGTTTGGATCGTTCACGCTGAGCTGTTAAGCCCGGCTCGATGTCTTTAACAAAGGGAACAATGACGTGTGCATCGCTTTCGGTGGTCGCAGCGAATCCGAGTTTTACTACGCTCATCTCGGCGAAACGGCGGACGGTGTGCATCTCCAACTGCATGTGGTGAACAACGCGGACCGCAAAGCCATCACGACGACTCGTGCGAAGACTTTGCCATGGAAACCAGATCACTGGCATCATCTCAAACTAAGGCGCGATGCTTCATCGGGCTGCATCAAGGTCTGGTTTGAGGATCAGCTGGTGCTTGAAGCCACCGACACGACATTTGCTAAAGGGCGCATCGGTCTCGGCTCGTTTGATGATCTTGGGGCGTTTCGGAAGGTGATCATCAAGATTGACGGCTAGGACTCTGTAGTTCCTCGAAGGTAACCGATGCCATGCCCACAACATCCTCGTTGCCGGTAAAGATAAGCCCCACAACCTTTTCCACAGTGACACCAAGGACGTCGTGCTAGGCCACAACGCCATCAACGCGGATCCGCTCTTGAAAGACGCCGCAAAGCGGACTTCCATCTCGGTAAAAAAAGCCCCGCGAGAACCGCAGGTGGCGCATGGGAGATTGCGCCCATCAATGACCTTGAGGGCAAGTGGCGTTCGATGGATCAGATTTGTTTGGGGGCATTGGAGGAGTGAATCAGAGAATCGGCTGCAAGGTGCTGATGAGTTGAGCGTTGCCAATTCATTCGCCGAACACAGCCCTATGAAACAGAGATTTATTGCCTTTTTGGTTATTGCTTTAGCTTCCGTCGCTCATGGTGCTACGACAAAACCCAACGTCGTGCTCATCATGATTGATGACTTTGGTTACGAATGCTTAACCGCCAATGGCGGGGAAAGCTACAAGACGCCGGTGATGGATCAGCTTGCAGCAACGGGTGTGCGTTTTGAACAACTGCACGTGCAGCCCCTATGCACACCGACGCGTGCGGCTTTGATGACGGGCAGGATGAATAAGCACAATTACACGCTCTTTGGTCATCTTGATCCTTCGCAGAAAACCTTTGGGAATCTGCTGAAAGACGCAGGCTACGCGACTTGCATTACGGGTAAGTGGCAGCTCGGCAATGGTCTTGAAGGTCCGGCTCACTTTGGATTCGATGAGTATTGCCTCTGGCAGGTTGTGCGTCGTCCGGGGCGTTACAAGAACCTGGGTCTCGAGATCAATGGCAAGCAACAAGATTACTCGAACAACGAATACGGACCGGACCTAGTAAACGATTATGCACTCGATTTCATTCAACGGCAGAAGGACAAACCGTTTCTCGTTTACTATCCGATGATGCTCACTCATTCGCCCTATGACGCTACGCCGGATAGCGTTGATTACCGCGAAGCTGAATCCAAGGAGGGCACCACGAAGAAGGGGCACTTCCCTGATATGGTCGCCTATGCGGACAAACTTATTGGTAAATTGATTCTCAAGCTCGAGGAACTCAACCTGCGCGAAAATACGATGGTGCTCATTCTTGGAGATAATGGAACGGGCAAGGGGACTCCGTCCCGCTTCCAAGGGCGTGATGTGTTGGGTGGCAAAGGCACAAGCACTCAATGGGGAACCCGAGTCCCAGGAATCGGCAGTTGGCCGAGCCGCTTCGCCAGCGGTTTAGTCTGCCGCGATATGATTGATCCGGTCGACTTTTTACCGACTATTTGCGAGGTTGCTGGAGTCAATGTGCCAGTGGCATTAAAGACAGATGGTCGAAGCTTCCTGCCGCAACTCCGCGGGGAAAAAGGAACTCCGAGATTGGCGCATTATGTTTGGTATAACCCCAATGGTGGTGCTGAGGCCAAGTTTGAGTTTGCTCATGATGCCAATTATAAGCTTTATGCAGATGGGAGGTTCTTTGATGTTGCCAGGGATGATCTTGAAAAATCACCTCTTGATGAGGTCAATCTAGATGAAGCGGCTAAGGCTACAAAAGCCAAGTTACAGCGACTCCTGAAGCAGTATGAAGGTCCTCGTGAGAACTATTTTGTGAAGCAGGCTGAAGTAATGAAGGTAGGGATTACTGAGGATTCAAAAAAGAAAAAGCCCATGAAGAAGCAGGTCATATCAGACGCAAAAAGTGATGCCAAATCAGGATCTCAGAGGTTCTTGGAGCGCGATGCCAATCACGATGGTAAGATTAACTGGCAAGAGTTCTTGGAGTCGGCCTCGGCTAAAGACACTGCCAAGGAGCGGTTTGAGATGTTTGATGAAGACAAGGATGACATGGTTTCCCTGAAGGAATTCAGCAAACAGGTAAGAAAACTGAGCAAATGATTGAATTGAAGTTTTTTGAATGACTACCCATGAAATACCGGCACATCCTTTTCTCTGTCTTGCTTATCGCCCTGAGTCGATTGGACGCTGCTGAATCTAGGCCGAACATTCTTTTGATTCTTGGTGATAACTGGCGTTATCCGACGGCGGGTATTCTCGGTGATCCGATGGCGAAGACACCAGCTTTTGACCGCATCGCTAAGGAAGGACTTCTCTTCACGCACACATTCAATCCAGTGCCCTCTTGTTCGCCGACGCGTTCTTGTTTGCTGACAGGAAGAAACGCGCATGAGCTTGGCGAGCGCGCGAGCTTGTGGAGTGGGTTTCCAAAAGACACGCCAGTAGTCACGCAGTTGCTGCGGGACTCTGGCTATCAGATCGGTTATGCAGGTAAACCGTGGTCGCCGGGTAATTATGAGATCTCTGGTTGGAGCGAGAATCCTGTGGGTGCTAAGTTTGCCGATTTTGCTACTTTTTATTCGAAACGCGATGCCGCCAAGCCTTTCTTTTTCTGGCTTGGTAACACCGATACCGCAACGAAAGCGGGCAAGCTTCCTTACTTAGCCTCTGCCAAAGCTAAGCTGGATGCCACGAAACTCACAGTGCCGCCTGAGTTGCCAGACTGTTCGGAGCTGCGCGATGATCTCATGAATTATTATGGTGGTGTGATGAAGCTCGATGAAGAAGCTGCGCAAGCCTTTGCTGTCTTAGAAAAAGAAGGGGAACTTGATAACACGGTCGTGATTTACACGAGCGATAATGGCTGGCAGATGCCGCGTGGTTTAGCCAATTGTTATGATTCAGGGTCACGTGTGCCGTTAGCTATCCGCTGGGGTAAAACTCTAGCTGCTGGGCGTAGGGTAGATGCGTTCGTTAATGTCGCGGATTTGGGACCCACGTTTCTTGAGCTTGCAGGCCTCACGCCGCCGCCAGTGATGTCTATGCATAGCATCAAGACTCTCATGCTTGGCAAGCCTGATGCTTTTCAACGCGAGGCTGTTTTCATTGAGCGTGAGCGTCATGCAAACGTCCGCCAGGACAATAGAAGCTATCCCATTCGAGCCGTTCGAACTCGCGACTTTCTATATGTTCGGAATTTGCGTCCTGACCGTTGGCCCGCAGGTGATCCCGATGTGTTGTTTCTGCATGGTCGTCCTTATGGGGATGTGGACACAACAGGGGTCAAAGACTTCCTTTTAGCCCATCAAAGTGAGCCTGCCTATGCGAGATACATGGCGCTCATTTTTGCCAAGCGTCCCGCTGAAGAATTTTATGACCTGCGGAGCGACCCTCATCAGCTTACCAATGTCGCCGATAAGCCTCAATATGCTGAAAGGATCCAACAACATCGCTTGCGTGTGGATGAATGGATGAAAGAGACTCACGATCCTAGGCTCGACCCAAATGATGATGGTTGGGACAAATATCCCTACTATGGGAAAGCGCCACGTCGAGACTAAGGTGGTCAAACAGCTGGGAGAAAAAATTAGAGGCAAGAAAATGCTGCTCGCGGACGATTCACGGAACTGCCATCATCGCATCTCCATGAAATTCATTCCTGCTCTAGCTTTTCTTTTTGCCATCACGGTTTCCGCCAAAACTGATTGGAGCCGGTTTCGCGGTCCCAACGGAAGTGGTGTGGCAGATACTCAAGGCCTTCCAACGGCAGTAAACGAGGAGACGACGCTGTGGAAAGTCGAACTAGGAAAGGGCTGGTCCTCTCCTGTGCTGTGGGAGGATAAGATTGTGGTCACTGCCGAAACGGATGCAGGAAAGCGTGCGGTGATCATGCTCGATGCTATAACAGGAAAAGAATTCTGGCGTCATGAAGAGAATTTTGCTGAACATAAGAAACATAATTTTAACAGCTTTGCCAGCAGCTCGCCCTTTGTGGATGCCGAGCGCATTTACATCAATTGGAGCACTGGCACCACGATTCAGGCCTTGGCGCTGGATCACGCAGGGAAAGTGCTTTGGAGGAATGAGCACGTGGCCGATTACATTCATGAGCACGGCACCGGTATCTCGCCCATCGTGGTGGACGGTGTCGTGATCGTGCGCAGTGAGTTTGACTGGCAGCGTGATGGAAAGGTCTATACGGAAGATTCAGCCCAGCAGGCCTGGAAGGCTTGCATCGTTGGCCTGGATGCGAAATCAGGGAAGCAACTCTGGAAAGATGACCTGCCAAATTGTCTGAATACCTTTTCGACTCCCGTGGTGCATGTCAGGGCCGATGGTAAAAACGAAGTGATTTGCACGAATAATGCCAGTGGCGTGATGGGCATTGATCCCACGACAGGAAAGAAAAACTGGCAGTATAATCCTGGCTTCACTCAGCGCAGTTTGGGTTCGGGTGTTCTTCAGGATGGACGCTATTTTTGCACCTTCGGCACTGGCGGCGGTGTGAAGGAATTTGCGGCCATCGATGTGAGTGGTTCTGAGCCAAAACCCGTGCCTTTCGAGTTTAGCAAAGGCCTGCCGTATGTGCCGTCTCCATTGGTCATGGATGGACTGATGTATCTGCTCGGTGATGGTGGAATCCTGAAGTTGGTGGACTTTAAGACGGGCAAACAGCTCTATGAAGAGAGACTCAATGGCAGTGCTGGAAGTAGCAAGTTTTTCAGCAGCCCAGTTGCAGGTGATGGTAAATTTTATGCTGGTAGTCAGCAGGGTGATTTGATCGTGGTGAAGGCCGGACCAAAGTTTGAGCAGATCAGCGCCAGCAAGCTGGATAGCCCAATCAGCGCGAGTCCAGCCATTGGGGATGGTCGCCTCTATGTGCGCACTGAGAAGATGCTCTGGTGCATTGGCAGCGGTAAACAGCCCGTGCCGTAAATTGTTATCCTCGTTTCCACACGACCCAGCACTCGGGTGGATTTGCCTGGCGATTGATCGGGCGGAAGAGTTGCACCTCAAAAGCCCGTGAAGGTAGGGCTGAAGCCCATTCGGTGATGGCGCGTTGCTCGTCGCTGCCACCCTCATGGCCTGGATAAACGGCGACAGTGAGGAGTCCGCTAGGTGCCAGCATCTCCAAGGCAACAGCGAGGGCTTGAAGCGTGGTCTCTGTGCGAGTGATGACTGTTTTATCGGAGCCGGGCAGGTAACCAAGGTTAAACATGATGGCATTCATCTTCCCATGCCATGCGCTAGGTAGATGATCCCTCATGGTCTCATGGCCAGCATGAATGACATGTGCATTGGAAACACCGGCTTCGTTGAGCCGCCTCTTGGTTTCAGCCACAGCTGCTTCTTGCAGGTCGAAGGCCCAAATGTAACCAGAGTTGCCGACGAGACGGGATAAAAAGAGGGTGTCATGACCATTGCCTGCCGTGGCGTCCACGGCAGCATCTCCCGTTTTCAGGCGATCAGACATGAGTAGCTGAGCCCAGCCAACTGCAGAAGGTAGGCCCCCGGTGGAACTGCTTAGTCGAGGGACGGTTGAGATCTCATTCATGCTTTGGAAGAAACGGGTATTTTGGCGATTCCCCATACCGAAGATCATGGCGCTGTCTATTGGTTGAGATTTTTTCTCTTTTGTAACGTTATTTGGTGTTGCCGATGACGTGTTCCTTGGCGCATTCTCGATCCCATATGAAGTTACCTACACTCGCCGTTCTGGCTCTCGCTCTTTGTTTCAATGATACTGCCGCTGCTGCGGACGCGGTGAAGCTGACTCGTCTCTATGAGAAGATCGAGACGAAGTGGCCGATTGCAGTGGCCATCGCACCGGATGGATCAGGGCGTGAATTTTTAGCGCTTCAGCGTGGACAGATTCTCATTTTACCCAAAGACACGTCTAGCGCGGAAGCCAAGGTCTTTTTGGATCTCGCTTCTCACAATATGGAAGCTGTGAATGGGAAGTTTGAGGAGGGTTTGAATGGCTTTGCCTTCCATCCGAAGTTTAAGGACAACGGCCTTTTTTACCTTTGCTACACCCAGCAGAAACCGAAGCGCCTCATCATCACTGAGATGAAAGCAGAGGGTGATAAAGCGGACGAAAAAACGGAGCGTGTGCTGCTGGAGATCCCTTTGATTAACTGGAATCATCATGGCGGAAACATTGTCTTTGGTCCCGATGGTTTTCTTTACATCGGCGTGGGAGATACCTCGAAGCGCAATGACGAGAAGCGCATGTCTCAGCTCACGGCAGTCATGGTGGGTAAGGTGCTGCGCATCGATGTGGATAGCCGCGAGTATCATGGGGCCTACGGCATTCCAGCCAGCAATCCCTTTGCCGATGGTGTGGATGCGCTGCCGCAGATCTATGCCTATGGCATTCGTAACCCATGGGGCATGAGCTTCGATGCCAAAGGTCATCTTTGGCTCGCGGATGTGGGTCAGGATCTTTGGGAAGAGATCAATTGGATCACTGCCGGTGGTAACTATGGCTGGAGTTTCCGTGAAGGCGCGCGCCAGTTCCCTTTACGTATCGATACGCCACCAGCTGAGGCTAAATTGATTGATCCCATTTTTGAATACAATCATGGTGATGGCTTAAGCATCACGGGCGGCATCGTTTATGCAGGCAAAGGACATGCGGATCTTGTTGGACAGTATGTTTATGGTGACTTTGTGATCGGCAAGATCTGGTCTCTACGCGCCAATGATGAGGGTAAAGTTGAAAGCAATACCCTCCTCTATACCAGCCCGCAGACCGCTGGCGATAACCCCAAGAAAAAGCCAAGTGTGCTGGTGAAGCCCACGGCCTTTTGTGCCAACGCTGAAGGCGAGATCCTCGTGTTGGACTGGAATGGCGCGATTTATCGCATGGATAAATAATCAGCGATCTCGCAGAACCCAAGCCGAGACACAGCCATCATGCGCTTGAGCAGCAGTGGCTGCAAAGTCTGCCAGGTAACCGCGGCCGTATTGGGTTATTGGCCACGACGACGAGCGTTTAGTGAGGTCAGCATGGAGATGGATGGTGCCTTTGAGCAGGTCGAATTCGATCTCATCGCCATCTTGAATCGCTGCGATGGGGCCACCGACGGCAGCTTCGGGCGAGCAATGAATGCCCATGACTCCGTGAGAGACCCCAGAGACGCGACCGTCGGAGAGAAAGGCCACTTTGCCGTCTAGATCTGGCACGGCCAGGGCAGCACTGGCCACAAGGAGCTCGGGCATTCCTGCGGCAATGGGTCCGACACCGCGTAACACGACGAAATGGCCAGGTTTGATCCTGCCTTGGGCCGCGGCTTCTGAGACATCTGTGACTTTGTCAAAGCAGATGGCTTTGCCTGTGAATTGCGGATTCAGTCTAGAGGAGACTTTAAAGACCATGCCGTGCGGAGCCAGATTGCCAAAACAGATCTGGATGTCGGCGTAATCTTTGAAGGGACGGCCAAGCGGCGCGATGAGCTCCTGTCCCTCAGGCACATCGGGGCAGTGAGCAACGTTTTCTGCCAAAGTCTGCCCTGTCACCGTGATGCATGATCCATCCAGCAGACCTGCTTTGAGGAAATGTCGCAGCAGCATAGCCGTGCCGCCGATGCGATGCAGATCCGCCATGGTGCCTCGACCCCGTGGCGCAAAGTTACAATAGACGGGCGTGCGACGGCAGATTTCCTGCGCATCACGCAGAGTGAAGTCCACTCCTGCCTCATGAGCCAGTGCTAGAATGTGCAGCACGCCATTGGTGGAGCCTCCCATCGCCGCGATAGCGGTCATGGCATTGGTGATCGCGGCTTTGGTTAGGATGTCACGCGGGCGCAAATTGAGCTCTAGCAAACGGCGCATGGCTTGTCCGACACGGAGACAGTCCGCCTTTTTAGCATCGTCCACGGCTGGGATGGAAGAGGTGTCAGGCAAGCTGAGACCCATGGCTTCTAGCGCGATTCCCCAGGTATTGAAAGAAGCCGCGATGCCACAGCCACCAGCGCCTGGGCAGGCGGCGCGGATGATTTTTTCGGACTCGTCAAAGCTCATCGTGCCGCTGTTTGACTGGGCCTGGGAGTCATAGGCGTCCAGAATGGTGATGTCTTTTCCCAGGTGGCAGCCGGGTAGGATGCTGCCACCATTGACGACGAGCCCGTGGCAGTTCATGCGGGCAAGCGCCATGGCAAAGGCGGGTCCGTTTTTATCGCAATGATGCAGGCCGATCATGCCATCGTAACGATGCGCGCTACAGATCATCTCGGCCCCATTGGCCATGATGTTACGGGAAACGAGGGAAGCAGCTCCACCCTCGTGGCCTTGAGTGATGTTATCGCTCACCGGACTGACTCCAAAGGGGAAAGCGATCATGCCCGCCTCTTCACAGCCTTGGCGGATGAGTTGGGCCAGTTCATGAGCACGCAGATTGCAGAGATTGCCGTCTAAAAGAGGCGTCGCGATACCGATTTGAGCTTTATCAAAGTCCGCTTCCTGAAAGCCAAGCCCCCAGTAAAAAGATTTCACGCCACGCTGCCAGCCATGCGTGAGAGAAGATGAGTTCCAGTTCAGTTTTTCCGCCATAAGAGGCCGCGATAGTAGCCGCCGAGGTGTGATTACCAACAGAAAAAAGTAAAGTGGGTCGGCCTTCATAAGCCGGATTTTGTTCCTTCGGTCTTTCGACTTCTGGCGTGGTCATTTATCTGACGGCTCCTTTCAGAGCCGACTCCTGCTTGCACAGGATGCGACTATTACCCGGAGCTATCCATCCTGCTGCTTTCGCAACTGGACTTGCGGCCAGGCGGGCCTTTCTCCTGTTCTGTCTTGCACCGCGTGGGGTTTATCTTGCCTCCTTCATTGCTGTCGGAGCGGTGGGCTCTTACCCCGCCATTTCACCCTTACCCTTTTTTGCTCTCACGAGCTACGAAGGGCGGTTTCTTTTCTGTGACACTTTCCATTGCTCTGGGTTGCCCCAGAACCTCCGACGCTTGCGCGCGGCACGCTGCCTTACGGTGTCCGGACTTTCCTCTCGTCCGCGCCCAGCCGAAGCCAAACCGACGAGCGACCACTCCAGCCGACCCGTCTTCATCTTAGAGAGGTTCAAGAAGATTCCAACTGAGAATTTGCTGCTGCTGGTTTCCTCGGATCAATCATCCGTTGAAAATGATACCACATTGAAATCAAGGTCTTTGCGCAGTGGCATCTTGTATTAACCCCGAGTCACTCGGATTAAGCGTCCATGGGTGATGGCAAAATTGGGCTGCTCACGGATGTAGTCAATGGTGACGGGGAAAGATACGCCGTCATGCTGAACGCAGTAATTGAGTTTTAGGCCCCAGCCAGCAAAGCGCGGGCGTGTTCTCGAGCCGACTCGATTTTACCACCGAGCATTCGGGCGAGTTCTTCAAGGCGTTCGTCTTCGGTGATCTCGCGGATGGTCGATTTGGTGCGGTCACCAATGATGTCTTTGGTGACGACGAAGTGACTCTTGGCCAGTGAGGCAACTTGCGGGAAGTGGGTGATGGCGATGACCTGGTGCGTGGCTCCGAGTGAGGCCATTTTACGGCCCACAGCTTCCGCGATGTTACCGCCGACATTGGCGTCGATCTCATCAAAGACCATGAGTGGGACGATGTCTTGCTTGGCCAACGCGCTTTTGACGGCCAGTAGCACGCGGGACATTTCACCCGAGCTGGCGGTAAGACGCAGGGGTTTTAAAGGCTCACCAGGGTTCGGGGCGAACTGGAAATCGACGGCTTCAAAACCGTGCCTGGAGGGAGCTTCGAGCTTGTCGAGCTGAGCTTCAAAGACACTGCGCTTGAAGCCGAGGTCGGCGAGATGGGTAGCGACTTCTTTAGCGAGTTTTGGTGCGGCTTTGCCACGCTTGTCGCTGAGTTGTTTACCGAGCTTATTCACCTGAGAACGGCGGTCGGCGACGAGCTTGGTGAGGCGCTCCAACTCCTCACCTCGGTTCTCAATTTTGGCCAGCTTGGTTTCGGCTTCAGCTTGAAAGTCGAGGATGGCCTGGATGGTGCTGCCGTATTTCCGTTTCAGGGTCTGAATGGTGTGAATGCGCTGATCGAGTTGGGCAAGTTCCGCAGGATCAATCTCCAGATCGTCGGCGTAATCTTGGACGCTGCTTTCTAGCTCGGTGAGCTCGATTTGGGCAGACTGAAAGCCTTCAAAGAGTTTGGCCGTGGCGGGATCGATTTTTTCCAACTCGTGGATGCTGCGGCCGATCTCGCGAAGGGCATCGAGCAGGCCAGCGTCTTCACCACCGCTCAGGCGGCCTGTGATGGCTCCACAGAGCTCGGCCAGACGTGCACCATTGGCGGCGATCCGATGGCGGGATTCGATCTCTTCTTCCTCACCTGGCTTCAGCTGCGCAGCGGCGATCTCGTTGACTTGAAACTTGAGCATGTCGAGCTGCTGGGTCCCCGCACGTTCGCTGTTTTCTAAGTCATCGAGCTCAATCACGGCGGCACGCCATTGTTTCCAGGCGTCCTCATACGTGGTGAGCGTGTCTTCTAGGCCTGCGGCCTTATCCAGCATCTCTAGCTGACGCTCCTGAGAGTTCAGCGATTGATGATCATGCGGGCCGTGAAGATCGACGAGCAGTTCGCCGAGAGATTTCAGCACCTGAATCGTGACAGGTGAACAGTTCACGAACTGTTTGTTAGCGCCACCAGCGCTGACGGCACGTTTGATGAGCAGTTCGCCATCCTGGCAGGGGTCAAGCCCTGCTTCATTCAGCACGGCATCTACGGCTCGGCTGTCTTTGAGGTGAAAGCTGGCCTCGACGATGCAGGTATCCTGCCCGGTGCGGATGAGGCTGCGGTCGGCGCGCTCGCCGAGGATGAGCTTGAGGGCTCCGACGATGATGGATTTTCCCGCGCCGGTTTCACCCGTCACGCCGACTAAGCCGGGTGCGAGGTCCCAGGTCACATCTTCCACCAGGGCGAGGTTGCGGATTTTGAGAAAGGAAAGCATGAGGTGAGTGAATGTGAGCAGGTGTTCGCATGAGTATGCTTCATGCGCAACTGCAATTCAAGATGCACTGTCGTCATTTCAGCGCGAATGACAGCCTGCCTTTTGAAACCTTTTCTCAATCTAGCCCAAGCCCGCACTCCTGAGGGAGCTGAACTCACCCTGCATTCGCATGACGGGCATTTTTACCTGCGGGTGAATCGCCAACCGTTGATGGGGACGAATGCATCTGAATCTGAGACGGTGCTGGCGGAGCTGGCCTGTGCGCGGGTGGGTGAGTTACCTGGAGCCAGAGTGCTCATTGGTGGTTTGGGCTTTGGCTTCACTCTTCGACGGACCCTAGAGGTGCTGTGCGATGATGCCAAGGTTCAGGTGGCTGAACTTCTGCCAGAAGTGGTGGCTTGGAATCGCGAGCATTTGCAAGAAGTGAATGGAAAGCTTCTGGATGATCCGCGAGTGGAGGTGACGGTGATGGATGTTTTTAAAATCATCGAGGAAGCTCCCAAAGGTCACTATGATGCGATCATGCTGGACGTGGACAATGGCCCCATTGCCATGGTTCAGGACGGCAATGCGCGACTTTATCAGGGACAGGGATTGGTGGCGATCACGCGTGCTTTGAAGCCTGGCGGGCGAGTGGCCTTCTGGTCGGCGAGTCAGGACACAGCTTTTGCCAAGCGTCTGACCAAGGGCAATTTCAAAGCCGAGGTAGTTCCTTGCAAAGCCTACCCCCAAGCGAAGCGGAAGACCCACACGATCTTTGTGGGAGATCGTCCGGGGTGAGGGCTGATGCAGCCAGTGCTCTCTCAGAATTTTTAAACCGCTAATAAACGCTGATAGCCGCTAATATTCAGAGTTCAGAACCCCATTTTCAAGGTTTCTTAGATTAGCGTTTTTTGGGTTTTTATTAGCGGTTAAAGTCTGCTTCTTCTTGGGCTGTGGCTTGCTGAACTGGTGCTTCTTCGGCGGGTATGTCCTCAAAAGCCTCTTCCATCGGTTCGGCCGTTTTGGCCTTTAAATCGGGCAGCGAGTCAATGTAAAGCTCTTCGACTTTTTGCCGTGCCCAAGGGGTGCGGCGCAGGAAGACGAGGCTGGACTTGATGCTTGGATGAAAGTTAAAGCAGTTGATTTTGATCACCCGGCCAAGCATCTCCCAGCCGTAATGAGCTTCGAGTTCTGTGAGCATTTTCTCCAGGGTAATGCCATGGAGTGGGTTTTTGGGGCCGGCGGCGTGCATGAGTTCTGTGTGAGGGAAGCTATCACGCAGAGGTGCAGTGGGGGCAAGTGAGAGAATGTGGTGGGTCGTTAACGGTCTAAGGTGAGTTGCAGTGGTTTTTGAGCACTCTGTTTTGGGCGTAAAATAATAGTTTCCCTTGAGGGTTAAGGGAATTAGCCTCTTGAGTCATCATGAATGGATTAAGGCTTGCATTGAATCCTGCGACTTTGGCTGTAGGGCTGGGTCGGTGGCTAAGGCTGAATCCGCTGGCTTTTTTAGGGCTGGTGGCCGTGGTTGCGGTCATTTTTTCGGAGTGGATGCGTCTTTCGCTGAGTGTCTGGCTCGTCTTTGCGGTAATCTTGGCCTTGTGGGTCGTGTGGAAGCGGCGCTCGGTGTTGTGGGGATCACCGTTGGTCTTTTGTGGGTTCATGCTGCTGCATGCAGGGTCGTTGGATCGGACTTTTTCACATCCTTTGCGAGAGAGGTTGTTGAATATGCCGGATCGCCCAGCAGCCGTGGGGGTGATGGGGCGGCTATATCCATGGACTGAGGGTGCGGAGATGAATCAGTCACAGGCCCTGTGTGATGTGACAGAATTACGCTGGGGGCGGACTGGTTTATATGTGCCAGTGCGTGCTCGCATCAAAGTGGCGCTGCCGCATGAACTGAAGCTTACGCAGCCAGGGATCTATGAAATGGAGGGAAATTTATTTTTGCCGCCTTCACCCCAGAATCCGGGACAGTTTGATTCGGCAGAGTATGCATTGCGCTCAGGTTGGGTGGCTGTGGTTAAGGCCGATAGCGCGGTTTTAAAGAAGGCTGAGTGGTGGTCGCCAAATTTTCATTTGTTGCTATGGGCGGAGTCTTCTCGTCAATGGATCAGTCAGGCGCTGGCCCGTGGGATTGAGGACCGTGAGGAAGATATGGCGGTGCTGCTAGCCATGGCACTGGGCGCTTCTGATGCTGCTGGCGAGGAGATTGAGGATGCTTTCCGCGATAGCGGGACATTGCATATTTTTGCAGTTAGTGGTCTGCATGTGGTGATGTTGGCGGCTGTGGTGGCATTTGTTCTTCGATGGCTCGGCTTGGGGAAGGGGCGGGCCGTCGTTTGGCTGATTGCGATTGTGTTCGGCTACGCCTACATCACGGGCTGGCGGCCATCGGCAGCACGGGCGGCTTTCATGATTACACTGGTGCTGGCTGCGCCATGGTGGAATCGCCGATCGTCGGTGCAAAACAGTTTGGGTGCGGCAGTCCTGATCCTGCTGGCTTATGATAGTCATCAGCTTTTCTTGCCTGGTTTTCAACTATCCTTCGGCGTGCTTTGGGCCATCGCTTTGCTGACTCCATCGCTGCTGGCTGTATTGCGTCCGTGGACAGAGCTAGATCCTTTTTTACCGCCTGCGATTGCGAGTCGATGGCAACATTTGAGTGCCGACTGTCGGCAGTGGTTGGCCAGCTTGGTCTGTGTTTCTTTGGCGGCATGGATTGGCAGTTTGCCTTTAATGTTAGGCCACTTTCAGACGGTGACTCCTGTGGGATTGTTGGCGAATCTTTTTTTGGTGCCCATATCAGGCATCAGCATTGGGGTGTCATGCGCAAGCCTTGTCTGTGCTGCCGTGGGTGCCGGTGGTCTCCAGATGCTGGTGAACTGTGTGAATGCCTTTTTAGCGTGGCTGATGGTTTTTCTGGCAAGTTGGTTTTCTTCGTTGCCGCTGGCTCATTTTACGCTGGATCTGCGATTTGAAACAGTGCCGCCACCAGTTGAGCTAAGGGTCTTTCATCTCTCAGCCGGTGGTGCGGCGAACCATTTGAGGGCAGGGGATAGCCAATGGTTGCTGGATACCGGAAATGTTCGTGCTTGGCGTGGTGTGCTGCGGCCATTTCTTCGTCATCAGGGGATCAATCAGCTCAAGGGTATCATTCTTTCACATGGCGACATGGCGCATGTGGGGGCGGCTGATCTTGCCTATCGATTGGGTAAGCCGCGCCTCTTCACGAGTGTGCATGAGCCGTGGCAGTTTGATCCACCTTTTGCGTCGCTTCAGCAGTTGGCGACGAAGGTTCCTGTGGATAGCGTCGCCTGGCACCGCTATCAGGCAGAGGATCGGATCGAGATTCAGGGTGGCGATGCCATGCCAGTTCATGCGGAGGTGCTGTATCCCTTGTTGCAAGATGATGCCGAGAAGGCAGATGATCGCGGTTTAGTGATCAAGCTGCATGTGGGGAAAATGCGTGTCCTTTGGCTCGCTGATGCTGGCTTCATTACAGAAAAAAAGTTAGTAGAGCGCGGTGCAGATTTGACCTGTGATGTGGTGGTTCGCGGGCAGCATTCCGCCGATTTTTCAGGACTCACCGAGATCCTAGTCCATGCTAAACCAAGGGTGCTGATCAGTTCCAATGACTCACGATTTCCAGAAGAGTCCTTGCCTTCTAGATTGCGTGATTATTGCGCTTCACATCAGATTCATCTCTTTGATCTGGAGATTGCAGGCTCTGTGCAGTTGAGCTTTACGGACAGCGGTGCTGAGTTGAAAGCTTTTCGCAATGGGCAGATGGCCTTCATTGGTTCTTCTGCCAGCCAATGATTCAGACATCAGCATTCTTGCAACATCGGCTAAGCTTGCTCGTTTGTGTCTTCCCTTTATGAAGAAACCTACCAGTCTCCTATTTGTTCTCGCCTTGAGCAGCACGGCTGCTTTTGCAGCTGATGATAAACCATCCCCGATCGGTTACTCGGATACGCCGATCATTCCTGGAACGCAGTGGAAGGTGCATGACATTGACCGTCCACGTCCTGAAGCAGTGACTCCTGGTGAAAAACCGGGCCAGCCGCCAGCGGATGCGATCATCCTCTTTGATGGCAAAAATGCAGATGCGTTTTTGTCGAAGAAACTGGATGAAAAGGGTAAGCCGACGAAGGAGATGATTCCCTGTGTGTGGAAGATCGATGATGGCGAACTCGTGGTCGAAGGCGGTGATGCCTGGACGAAGGAATCCTTCGCTAGCTGCCAATATCACATCGAGTGGAAGAGTGAGCCGCATACCAAAGGGAATTCCCAAAAGAAGGGCAACAGTGGCACTTTCTTCATGGATCTCTATGAGTGCCAAATGCTTGATTGCGATAACAATCCGACCTATGCCGATGGCATGACCGGATGCATTTATGGCCAAACACCGCCGCTGGTAAATGCAGTCAAAAAATCAGGCGAATGGCAGACCTACGACATTATCTTTACTGCGCCGAAACTTGAAGGAGATAAAGTGGTAGAACCAGCTTACGTAACCACCTTTGTGAATGGCGTTTGTGTCCAGGTCCACACCAAGATCATGGGGCCGACGAAACACAAGAATGTCACCGACTACAGTGGTTCATTCCCTGTGGCTGCCCCGATTCGCATTCAGGATCACAAAAATGATCCACCGGTCCGCCTGCGCAATATCTGGTTGCGTAAGCTGCCTTAATTTAATTTCAGTTCTCTTTGAAAAACGCTCTGCCCCTCGTGGTCAGGGCGTTTTTTCTTTTTCCATCAACAGAACACGGAAAGAGCGCCCCATGAACGCTGGATGAGTAAGTGAGTGATACTGCCGCAAGAGAGCCTGAGTGGCTGCGTCTGGCGGTCGTCCTTCCAGTGTGGCTAGCCAAGGTAAGCCTAGCTTGCCAAGGTAGCGTCCCTGATGAGAGTAGACTTGTTCTTTCAGTCCAGCGGCTTCACCGGCCTCTTTAAGGCGGGTGAAATTCACATGCGTAGTGAGATCACAGTCACCCAGATCCTCGAGGATGTGATCATCTGTTTGGTGATTGTGGTAGCGACGGATCGTGCCCTTGTGGCGCTCTGTCGAATAGAGTTCCTCATGATCTAAGCCGTAATCGGCAATGAAAATGACTCCATGGAAGGAGCCTGAAGCTAGCTCGCGTAGCCAATGCAGTGTCGCAAGACCAACTTCCGTGGTGTAGCCTATGGGTAGATCCAAGGGCAGTCGTGCGATTTCTATGGCGAGTTCTTCTGTCGAAATCGGGCCTGGATCCAATCGTAGTGTTTCGAGGTCATCGACGTTGACCCATAATTCGTTCCAAGATGAGCCGTTCCAGCGCACAAGATGAACCGGCATGGCGTCTGGCAGTTCGTTGCAAAGAAAAAGGGCCGGGCGCTCTGGGATGGTGGCTAGCTCACTTACCCAACTCACGCGATTGCCAAAAGCAGCAAGTTTTCCTCGCTGAACCGCCTCGTAGCGCGGATTTGGCTCCACGATGACGTAGTCGTATTCGCAAGAGTTCATGACGTCCTCGGCGAGTTGCCCCTCATGCGCGGCTTGCTCAATGACGCAAAAATCGCCGGGTTGCCCAAGTTTTTCAAAAGTCTGCTGGGCTAACGTCGCCAACAGTTGCCCATAAAGGGGGCCGACACTGACCGACGTGTAAAAATCCCCGCTACGACCGATTCGGCGCGGCCCTGGGCCATAATAGCCATGTTCTGGGTGATAAAGAGCCTGTGTCATGACTTCGGCAAAGGTCAGCGTCTCGCCTGAATTCAGGCGGTGGAGTAAAATTTGATGCAGTGCAGTCACGGGAAACAATTGGCGTGAAGAGATGAACAGGTTAAACTAATGCTCCTTTTCGGAAGGATTTACCACTCATGTTTGGCCTAGAACCAAAACCTAATACCAACTGGCGCGGCGTGTCCGGGCTAAAGAAGCCATTCTACGCGAGAGTCTGGTTCAGCGCCCTGATGGTCTTGATTCTTCTTTTGGCGCTCACAGCACTAGGCATTTACTCCATCATCGTAGCGCCACTTCATGTCAAGGCACAGACTTACGACTTGGCTGAAATCAAAAAGTTGGAATCAGCCAGTCTCATCTATGATCGGAATGGCGAGGAAATGTCTCGCATCTATGTGCTGAATCGTACGCCTGTGACGATCAAGGATATCCCAGATCATTTCATTGATGCCTTAATCTCTCAGGAAGATAGTCGCTTCTTTGAGCATGATGGTGCGGATTACATCGGACTAATACGTGCAGTATGGCTGAACTTCAAAGCAGGCCGTGATACTCAGGGGGCTAGCACCATCACCCAGCAGCTTGCCCGTCAAACTTTTGGTCTCATGGAAAGAAGCTACCGCCGTAAGATCCTCGAAATCTTCGTGGCGCAGCGCATTGAAAAGGAATATTCCAAATCGGAGATTCTGATGCTTTATCTAAACCGCATCTTCTTTGGTAAAAATTTTCACGGTATCCAGGCGGCAGCTCGGGGATACTTCGGCAAAGATGCCAAAGAGTTGAATCTCTGGGAGTCGGCCACCATCGCTGCGCTGATCAAAAGTCCCAACAACATCGAGCCTATTCGCCACCCGGAGCGCGCTAAAAAAGAGCGTGATTGGGTGCTGGAGCGCATGGTGATCGAGAATCACCTCTCACGGGATGATGCCGAGGCGGCCAAGTTGAAACCAATCATCACAACACCGGTCGCTGTTAATCCGCAGCTGAGCTATGCCTTTGATGCGGTTCGCGAAGAGGTCGTGGCGTTGCTCGGTGAAGAACGTGCATTTAGTGGCGGATTTAAGATCTATACCAGCATCGATAAGGAGCTGCAAAGTCAGTCAGAAAAGGCGGTGAAGAAGCGTCTCGTCGAGATTGAAAAAAATGCTGGTTATGAACATCAGACCTATGATCAATTTAGAGTGATTCTTGCGGATTGGCGCAAGAAGATGACGGACGGGCTGATCGACCCAGCGACTCCCCGCCCAAAGCCAGAATATCTGCAAGGCGCTACGCTGGTCTTGGATAATAAAGATGGTGGAATCTTAGCGCTTGTCGGAGGGCGTGACTTCCTGGATAGCCAATATAACCGTGCCACGGGCAGCATTCGTCCAGTGGGGACAGCTTTCATTCCTTTTGTCTATGCGGCTGCTTTTTCGCAGCCCAATGTTTATCCCATGACGCCGCTGGCCGATGAACCACTCGGCAACGATCGTGTCATGATCGGCGGTTTTACGGGCATTCTTGGTGAATATGGCATGGAAGTGCCCAACCCCAAATGGTCACGTGCAAAGATCAGTGCCAGGGAGTCTCTTGTCGCCTCACACAATTCAGCGACCGTTCGTTTGGGGGAAAACACCATTTTGGAGCGTGGGCTTCTGCGTCAAGACTTCAAAGATTTTGTCAAAAATGCCGGTATTATTTCACCTTTGCGTGATGCTGCATCAACTTGTCTTGGTGCGAGTGAGGCCAAGCTTGACGAACTCTGCCTTGCTTACTCCTGCTTTGCCACAGGCGGCAAGCGCCCAGCAAAGTTGCATCTGATTCAGCGCATCACGGATGCGAATGATAAGACGGTTTTTCAAATCGATGAGGCCTCTTTACAAAAGGTTCGCGCTATGGATGAAATCGCTGCTTGGCAAACGCATAGCTGTTTGGATGAAGCTCTTCACCGTGGCACCGGATCACTTTCGAAAGACTATGGTCTCGGCGACTTCCCAGCTGCTGGAAAAACTGGCACTCATCATGAATACAAAGACCTCTGGTTCATGGGTTACACCTCGGCTGTTACCTGCGGTGTCTGGGTTGGGTTTGATAAACAAAAAACCATTTACCCTGAAGCCTTCTCTAACAAAATCGCTTTACCAATCTGGACGGACATCATTGGTTATTCCGTGGAGGGACATACACCACAAGAGTTTACGCCTCCAGATTCAGCAGACCGCATCGAACTTTGTCGAACCAGTGGCCTGCGTGCCACGGATTACTGTTATGAAAAAATCAAAGGTCCCGATGGCGTTTCACGCTCGGTGCGTAACACTTACTTTGAATATCTCCGCCCTGGAAGCAGCTTCAATACGACCTGCCCAGTCCACACCGGTGAGGGACTCCCTGCCGATTTAGCCGCCTTTCATCAAAGCATGACAGCGGCTGCATCGACAGAGACGGTCCTGCCTGCGGACCTGACAAGGTATGCCCACTTGGATGCTGTCCACATGCGTGATCCGATCATCATCGGTGATGATCCCTACAATTCTGAGCAGCCAGTCCTCCGTGCTAGGCCCGTGAATGAAGATGGCAGTCCAATTCGCCGCGCTGTTCCCATTGGCCCTGAAGAGGGTGGCGAGCCGATCGAGGCGCCTGTGATTAAGCTCAAGGCTCCGCCACCGATGAAGATTGAGTTGTGATTTAGAAGGCTATTTTTGGTCTCAAAAGGCCGCATCACTTGCTCTTACTAAGGTTTGCATGAAGGATGTGCCATGGCCTCCCTGGCAGAAGATCTCATCTCACTCATCGGTCCTGAACGCATTTCCGTTTCTGCGACAGACATCACGACCCATAGCACGGACAAATGGTTTGCCTCGAATCCACCGCAGGTCGTGGTTCATGCGAAATCGACCGATGACGTGTCCAAAGTCCTCACCTATGCCAACGAGCACCGCATCCCAGTGACGCCGCAGGGATCACGTGTTGGCTATGTCGGAGGTTGTGTGCCTTTAGAAGGCGGTATCGCTCTGTCCGTGGCCGGCATGAATCGTATTCTAGAAATCAATACGGCAGACGGAGTGGCCGTCGTGGAGCCAGGGGTGATCACCGGAGAATTGCAGGCGCAAGTCCGCAAGCTGGGTTGGTTTTATCCCCCTGATCCTGCTTCACTGAAAGAATGCAGTCTCGGTGGTAATGTGGCCACGAATGCTGGTGGCCCGCGTTGTCTGAAATATGGCGTGACTCGGCATTACGTGCTGGGTCTGGAAGCGGTTCTAGCGGACGGTAGCATTGTTAAAGCAGGTGGGCGCTGTCATAAAAACAAGACAGGCTTTGATCTCGTCGGCCTCATGGTTGGGAGCGAAGGCATGCTCGGCGTGGTCACTCAAGCAACGCTGCGCTTGATTCCGCATCCACCCATGAGGGCCATGCTTTCAGCAGGCTTTGGTTCCTTTGCTGAGGCCGCAAATGCCGTTCAACGGATTTTGAACTCAGGCTTTCTTCCCAGTGCCCTCGAAATTGCCGATAAATTCACCCTGCGCGCAGCCCGTGACTATCTGGGCGAATCAGTGACCCCGCAGGGAGAGGCGCATCTGTTGGTGGAGATTGATGGACAGGAATCTTCCGTGAGAGGGGAACTGCAAACGCTTGCCAAGTTAGTTCGTGATCTAGGTTGCATCTGTTTAGAAGAGGCGCTCGGTGATGAGGCCTGTGAGCGATTCTGGAAGCTCCGTCGTGAGTTCAGTTATAGTCTTAGAAACACGGGTCTGATTAAGCTGAATGAGGACATCGTTGTGCCGCGCAGCCGGTTGGTGGATCTGGTTGATTTTGCGGAGAAACTGCAAGCTGAGTGTGGCTTTCCTGTGGCCTGTTTTGGTCATGCTGGTGATGGCAATATCCATGTGAACATCATGGTCTCCAGCATGGAGGATCCCGTTCTTCGTGAGCGTGCCGAAATCGCGCTCGATAAGCTTTTCCGCCAAGTCATCGCCTGGAATGGAGCCATCACAGGTGAGCATGGCGTGGGCCTTGCCAAAAAGCGCTGGTGGAGAGAAGCCGTTGGCCCAGCCACCCACCAAGCGCATCTGCAACTGAAAGCTGCGCTAGATCCTCACGGCATTCTCAATCCAGGAAAATTTTTGGATTGATCGGAAAAGAGCCACGAGTGGCAGTGGAGACAGATGAATAGCCTTGTTTGAGGATAGGATCCATGGATAAGGAAGCCCGCTCGGTCAGCCCATGAACCAAGAATGGTAGGGTGAGTGGTTGTTCCTTCAGACCTTAATCATACTCCAACTGCGCCGTCGCGGAGCAGTCTTTGTCAGTCGTCACACGTAGCCAGCGCGCTTGCACTGCAGCCTCGAAGGTGAGGCTGGTGGATTCGCCGGGAGAGACCTCGTGGTGCTTGTAGGTCACCCAGAGGCCGGTGCCGGTGAGGTCGAGCTCGATGTGGAAGCGCACGGGCACGTTCTGATCATGGCTGAGAGTGAGCCTGCGCTGGTCATAGGCCCACATCAGATACGGATCGCTCTTTTCGTCGGCTTTGACTGGCGTGGCCTTCCAGGGGCCGCCTTCGCCGCGTGGTTTACCGAGTTTCCAGAGGTCGTCGATGGCTCCAGCCCACAGAGCGGTGTTGCCGTCGTCACTACGGAGAATGTGGTCGCTGGCTTTGGTGTCGGGTTTGATGCCGCTCATCAAAAACAGGCCGCGATAGCCGCCGAAGTCAGTGACGCTTAGGTTATGCGAGCAGATGGGGCGTATCTTCGCAAAGCCATCGGCATTTTCGGCGGGTAGCTCAAAGAAGGTGCCGCAAGCGCTCAGCATGTCGCGCTCAGTGGCAACCTCGCGGCACACACGCAGTTCACCAGCGTTGGTGGCTGCATCGTAGGCCTTCGAAGCACGGGGCAAGCGCCAGCGACGGCCGCGATCATCGACAACGATCACGCTGGATTCATCGAGCGTGATGACGTTTGTCGGGATGGCGACGGCTTTTTCGACAAAAGCCTTCGCAGCAGTGTCTTCGACTCGCTTGAGGTTCAAATCGGCTCCCATCTCGTAGTAGCCGTTTTTCGTGGCGAAACTCAGCGTGCGCTTATTTTCGCCGCGCGGGCGGAAAAGACCGGTTTGGGCGTTTTCATCGCCGATTTGGGCAATGCCGTCGAAAATGGGGTCGGCGGTGTTTTCGCGTGAATCGCCATTCGAGAGGGTGACGAGCAGGCTGAAGTCTTTGGAGTCTTTTTCGGCCTTCACGCGAAGCCATTCGTCGTCTGCGGTGATTGTGACACGTTTCGATTCGCCGGTAGCGTGGTCGATGTGCCAGGCGCTGCGGTGCTTCCATCCGGCGATGAGGAAGGGATCGCTCAAATCGCCCGCTTTGACGCTTTCATGCAGCCAGATGGCACCGCTAGCGTGTGCAGGGCCAAGTTTGCTGGGCGTGTCAGGGCTGGTGAACCACAGGTTGCTCTGTGACTGGCCGACACTGTCGATTTTGCCCTTCACTTTGCGTTTGTTGAGGAATTCGGATTTCGCCGAGTCGTCGCAGCCGAAGATGAGGCGGTCGTTCCAGCGTGCGAAGTCGCCTATGACCTTCATGTAAGCGCTGCGGGCGCGGATGCCACTGGTGTTCGCGGCTGAAAACGTCTTCGGAAAGTTCCAAAAAGCACCGTGCATGGTCATGAGCAGGTTCTCCTCGCCGATGTCGCGGATTCGCGGCCACTCGGTGTTCCAGCCGTGCGCGCCGTCGTAGCTGTGGCTGACTTTCGGTAGGCGGAAGGACTGCCACTTCCCACCATCCAGCAGCATGAGGATGAGCGACTTCGCGTCCCAACCGATGCTCCATACGGGTGCTTTCGGATCGCTACCATGGATGCCGTCGGGGCCGGTAACTTCGGTGAATTGATTGCGCCGCACGAGCTGCCAGTCGCCACTGCCAGTCCATTCGCCGAGAGCGCCGCTGGGTGTCGTCGGATCCGTGAGCACACGGTTGTCGCGGTCGCCATTATTCGCATAAACCAGACGATCTTGGCCACTGTAGACACCTTTGCCATGATAGCCAGGTAGTTTTGAATCAAGTGTGGCAGGATGGGTTTCCTGAGAGAAGCCCTTTTTCGGCGTGTTGCCATCCTTGATCAGACCGGTGACCTGCAGTGTTTTGAGATCCACTTCGTAGAGTCCTTCCTCCATCGTGGCATAGTAGGCCTTATTGGCTGGATCAGATAAATGACGCGCATTGCCAGTGAGTCGGCCCGGCATCTTGTTCGGAGGAATGACGCGCACCTTTCTGTCAGCATCGATCACATAAGGACCAATGAGCAGTTGCTGCGTTTCTGCATGGATCATCCGGTTGGCAGGTGTGCCACCCACGCTTTCAGGCCGGACGATCTGCTCCAGGCTTGGCGTGATTTCATACAGCTTGTCACTGGACCCAAAAGGTAGATGTGGCCCATAGGTGATGACCCAAAGCCGGTCTGCCCAAGGCACGACTGCACCCGTGCCGCATTCACCTTCCTTGTTAAACATGGCTAAATGCGGATAGATGCCACTGATTTGGCGGGGTGCTTCAGCATGAAGCAGGGTTGTGGCAGTGAGAAGACTGGCAAAGATTCGATTCATAGCTTGATGAAAGCACAAATTTTCATTCCGTGGCAAGACGCTTTTGTTGCCAGTCGCCGGCTGAGTTTTGTTTGCACAAGCTTGAGTTAAACGTGGTGATGAGCGGCGCGCCAGCGGTAATCCACCGAAGATACACCCTTTATAGAAATCGCCTTTGATCTTGGTTTCGCCATGTGCAGCATCGTAGGGCTTGGTTCAAACGCCATGCCCAAATGACAGTTCCCCTTTCCGCTTAGAGAGTTTGGGGATGCCTCTGAATGCAAAAAACCAGCAGAGCCCGTGAAGACTGCTGCTGGTAGGAGGCTGATGAATCTGAAAACTTAAGCGTAGGAGGATTCGACACGCTTGGCCACGTCTTTAAAGCCGTAGTCGTTGTTGTAGATTTCTTTGAGAGCTTCGAGGTAGCCTTCTTTATCGCTCATTTTTTCGCAAACAAGGGCTAGATCGTAGAGCAATTCCTTTTTGGTATTGTCCATGATGGCCAGTTCTTTGTTGGCTTCAATGAAGGAGCCTTTGGCCAAGTCATTCATGTTTTTCCGCTCAAAACAGCGCCCCAAAAGGAGCATGGCTTTGATGCGAATGTGGGGGTTGCCTTTGGCCTGTTGAAGCTCAGGGATTGCCTCCGTGAAGAGTCCTGCTCCGAAGTAAGCTTGGCCGAGCTCGTAACGAAGGGTCTTATCGGTTGGGTTGCGGTCCACGCGGGTCTTGCACTCGTCGATGACAACCGTGGCACGATCAAGGCGGATTTGGGCAAGCATGGCACGCTTATCTTCCACGTCGGGAGCGTTCGGATCGTTCTCGATGTCGGTCTGCATCTGCTGAATCTGTGCTTCTTGAACTTTATCCTTGATGCTTTCAGTCTTGCGCTTCAGGGCCACATCGCTCGGATTCAGAGTCAGTGCATACTCATAAAACATCAGGGCACTTTGAAATTGATCTAAACGCTCATAGATGTCGGCCATGGTTTTGACCGTATGCAGGTTCGTCTGATCTTGATTGTATTTGTCGATGACCTTAGCCAGCAGGCTTTCCATCTGCTCCTGGGTCATGCCTTGCTTATTCATCAATTCAAGGTCATTGGCTTCGTCCGCATTTTTGAGGTTCTTGCGGAAGTCACCATCACCGAAGCCTTGGCGAGTGATGGATGAGCGTGCAGCGCAGTCTTTTTCACCTTTGGCGGCGATCATGTCACGCGGGTCGATCTTTAAGACGGCATTGTAAACGGCACTAGCTTTGTCTGGCTGCTCATAGGTGATGTAGTGCTGGGCCAGAGCATGCATGTTCTTGGTATTCTCAGGCTGGCCCATGCGGATTGTCTCCAGAGCAAAGGCGGCGAGTTCTGGGAATCCAGCCTTAATGGCCAGGTCATAGAGCTGCTGGTTACCGTTAGCGCTGAAGGGATCTTTTTGGAAGGTGTTCTCTTCTAGCTCGGCAATGGCTTCCCAAGGGTCTTTTTTGGAGCTGCCCTTAAACCCAAAGCTGAACTTCTTCGCGGTGCCTGACATTTCTCCTTCGGCGCGGCGCAGAACCATGCGCCCATCGAGAAAGGTTGGTTTGTCGATGACGACTGGGAGGATCAGGCTCACAGCGTATTCCCAGTTTTTCTGTTCGATAGCCAACATGCCCTTTTTCCAAAGGTTCATATTCTTGGGGTCGAGTTCAGTTTCTTTGATGATCATGGTCTGGTTGTATTGGGGGGAGTTATTGAGGAAAACCTAGGGCTTTGCTTATTGGCTGGCTTTACTTGAGGTCATTGTAGTCAGGGCATGCCATTCTTCACGCATCCCTTTATTGAAGGCATCGACACTGAAGCCATGCTCAAAGAGCACCATCCAAATGAAGGTGGCGGCGATGAAGGCAAGGGACCAGAGGATTTTAGATAACAGGCGCATGAGCGGAGTAATGGGTGAGAATACAAATAAACTGCCATCAGCGTCTAGCACAGAGTTTTCTCAGAGAAAGAAAATGACAAGATGGGTTTTCTTCTGGCATCCTCGCTGAGGTAGCGGCAATATCGGGGCATGATTTGGGTTCGTTTGTTCATTCTCAGTGTCTGCCTGGGCGCGACTGGCTGGTATTTGGAGCAGGAGCAGCGTGCCGCCAGCTTCCAGCGGGTGGACGATTTCTTTCTCGACTTCCTCGTGGCTAATGCTCGGGATCGGCTGATTCAGCCAGAAGCCGGCCAGGAAAACTCGGTGGTTTTGATCAGCCTACGTGCCGAGCAAAAGGCTGAATACGCCGCCTGGCCAGTTCCTCCACTCGATTGGCAGACCATTTTAAAAGGTTTGCATCCCTTTGAACCCAGCGTTGTGGTCATCCCAGAGCCACTCTTTTGGGGGAATCCCTCGCCTGAATTTGTGCCTGCAGTGAGTCAGGCCCTGCTGCCATTTACCAGTGTCGTTTTGGGTGTAGAGGCGCAATTGTCGCAGGGGACTCAAACGACGAGTCCATTCATGGGAGGAATCGAAGATCATTTACCCCGATTCCAGCGCCTAGACGGGCCATTGGCCTCAGCTCCGAGCTTCTCAGCCCTTGTCACTGCTCCAGATCCTAAATTGCGCGCACAGAGTGAACTGGGTATTTCGGCCGTCACGATGGAGGGCGGACTGCCTTATGCCTTTAGAGCAGAGGACCAACTCATGCCTAGCGTCTTAGCACAGGCTTTAGCCCGATACAGCGGCAGTCCGTATGCCTTTCATCGTTTGCGCCTCGGACCTGGGGCAGGTGCTTATTTGGGGCAGGGTCTTTTTGTGCCCTTAGAAATAGACGGCACCGTGAAAGGTCAGCCTTCGACCCAAGTGGCTACCGTGAACGCTCTTGATCTCATGACCGGCGGATTGGCCGATGGGGTCAGTGTGGCGGATCGGGCCACGTTGGGAAAGGGCAAGATCATCGTGATTGGCTCTGATCACCAGATAGCTGGGCAGGCACCGTCCACTGCAAGGCTTCATGCAGCAGCGCTCAACCACCTGCTTTCTTTGCCAAGGTTACAAAGGTTGACTCAGATCCAGCAATGGATCGCCTGGGGGCTCGCCGCGCTTGCCGCTGCATGGATCGTGCTCCGCGTTCGTCGATCCCGTTCCCTTTACGCCGGCATTGCTCTGATCTTCGCCGCCTTAGTGATTAGCTTCCTCGTTTTCCAAGCCAACTTCCTCTGGTGCCCTCCGACTCTTCCTGTTGCCTTGATTAGCGTGGGTGCGATCGTTGGCTTTCTCTTTGGGCGCGGTCAAGTTCAGCAGCCTAGCCTGGAATCATCGAGTGCATCTCAGTAATCGTTGTGTGGGAGAGTGATGCTTGATTCGTGGGTGGGTGTGGCCTAATCCAAGGTTTCTAAAACCATGAAGCATATCGAAAATCCAGACGTCATTCTTATCGGCAGCGGCATCATGTCGTCGAATCTTGGCGCGATGCTGAAGCGGTTGGACCCGACTCTGACGATTCAGCT
The DNA here is from genome assembly GCA_945869675.1 of Prosthecobacter debontii. Lineage (GTDB taxonomy): Bacteria > Verrucomicrobiota > Verrucomicrobiia > Verrucomicrobiales > Verrucomicrobiaceae > Prosthecobacter > Prosthecobacter debontii_A. Next base: position 43,364 of record CAMBPS010000006.1, read on the forward strand.
TTTTGAAGTGACGGATGGACTGGCGCAGGAAAGCTCGGACGGATGGAACAATGCAGGCACCGGTCATGCGGGAATTTGTGAACTGAGCTACACGCCGAAACGTGAGGCTAATGGCAGTGTGAATGTGAGTAAGGTGATCGAGATTTTTGAGCAGTTCGAGCACTCGAAGCAGTTCTGGAGCTACGCGGTCGGCAGTGGTATGGTGCAGCGGCCTTCGGAGTTCATCAATCCGCTGAAACACATCAGTTTTGTCCATGGGCAGGAGCAGGTGGATTTTCTCAAAGCTCGCTATGAAGGCATGGCGGCACATCCTTTTTTCAGCTCGATGGAATACACGACGGATCGCGATAAGATCGCCAGTTGGGCGCCGCTGCTGGTTGAGGGGCGGGGCGACGGGCCCATCGCTGCCACCAAAATGGATGGCGGCACGGACGTGAACTTTGGAGCGATCTCACGCAAGCTGCTGGAATGGCTGAGTAAGCAGCAAGGCTGTGCCGTGGCCTCAGGGCATCGGGTGCTAGGCCTAACTAAAAAAGCAGGGCGCTGGGAAGTGCAGGTGCGTGATCTAACGACGAACGAAGAGCAAACCCATACTGCCAAGTTTGTGTTTGTCGGTGCAGGTGGTGGCAGTCTGGGACTGCTGCAAAAGTCAGGCATTCCCGAAGCGAAGGGCTTGGGAGGCTTTCCAATTGGCGGCCAGTGGTTGATCTGTGATAACCCAGATATCGTGGCGAAGCATGAGGCAAAAGTTTATGGTCAAGCTCTCGATGCTGCTCCGACCATGGCTGTGCCACACCTTGATACACGGATGTTGGACGGTAAAAAGACGCTGCTCTTTGGTCCCTTCGCTGCCTGGACCACGAAGTTTCTGCATCAAAAAGGCAGCTACACGGATCTTCCTTTTTCAATCCGCCCAGACAATCTAACGACGCTGATCAACATCGGCATCAGCAATCTGGAATTGGTTCGCTATCTCATTCAACAGGGGCTGCAAAGCATGGCGGATCGGATGAAGGTGCTGCATGTTTTTTATCCAGCGGCAGAAGCCAAAGACTGGCGTCTGATCGACGCTGGCATTCGCGTTCAGGCCATCAAGAAAACAGATGGTCAGGCGGGCATTGTTCATTATGGCACTGAAATCATCACCGATGCTGAGCGCAGCATCTCGGCCCTGCTAGGTGCCTCGCCCGGAGCATCGGTCTCGGTGAATATCATCCTAGAGGTTATCAAAAAGTGTTTTCCTCATCTGCTGAGCACGGCTGAAGGCCATGCCCGCATGAAAGAGATGATCCCGACCTATGATGAGGATATCAAGCTGCCAGCCAACATGGCGAGATTTCATGAGGTGAGTCAGAAAGCCAATGCCTTGCTCGGTCTAGGGTAAGCTTCACCTTTGAGTCTTAATTCAAGCAGCTTGCGGTGTTTGGTGACTCGACCGCTGACACGCTTGCGCCAGCAGCGAAAGCTGCTGGGTTTTAATTCGCGGCGCATGATGTCGATGACTTGGCTTTCGACGAATCCTGTTCGCTCTTTGATCTCTTCAAAGCTGGTGCGGTCTTCCCAGGCGAGTCGGACGATGTGGGAGGTTTGTTCGCGGGTGAGGGTGGTCTTCATGTATGCGTGACGATGGAGTCGATCTGACTTCTGAGGCGGGTGGCGTCGTCGATTTGATCGACGTATCTTGGTGGAATGGTGGAAAGGCCGACGGCACCTCCAACGAGGGCCCCGATGACGGCTCCGCGATGACAGTTGTCACCACCGACGTTGGTATTGGAGATGACGGCGCTTTCAAAATCATCGGCATACTTCCAGGCAAGATAAAGAGAAGCAGGAAAGGCCTCAGCAATGTAACAAGCCGGGCTGACGCGTCTGCCGATGACGACTTCGTCGGGATCTTTGGACCATTCCAGTGCTTTGCGTTTGGAGAACCAGTCGCTACTGTTGACGAGGATGGCCTCACGCAAGGGCACGTCTTGCATGAGGTCGCAAAGGATTCTGGCCATGGCATCGGCTGCATTGAGAACTTCAGGTGAGCGATGGGTCAGACTGATGTGCTGGCGCACGGTTTCTCGCGTGGCGCTGAGGTCGCCGCCAAAATAGGCTCCTAGCACGCCGACGTGGGCCAGGCCACCGATGTGGATGTCCGTGCCTGCGCATTTGCGTGGAGCTGTGCCACGGGCATAGGCCGTGAAAAATTTACGATGGCATTCTTCGACGTAGGTGTCTCGGTGCTTCCCGGGCGTGAGCATGAAGTCGATGTAACGTGTGAGGTAGTCATCGGCATCGTAACTGCCGCAGGCAATCAGGGAATCAATCAGGACCTTGGCAAGCTGTAGATTCAGGGTGTTTTCTCCTGCACGCAGGAATTGGTGGTAGTGAATGCCACGCTGTCCCCAGTAGCGGGCCTGATCATGCAGGATGTCGCCCTTTTCGTTCAACGCGGTGTATTCGGAACGCCAGAGGATGCTGCCCGTATGAGGTGACTTGGGTGGCAGATAGTCCCGAATGACGCCATAGTCCTGATGCAACGCTGAGCGATCGTAATACCAATGGGCGGGCATGGCGAGGGCATCTCCAATAAAGCTGCCAAAGGCGAGTCCTGTAAGCTTGTCCTGTTTGGTCTCCATGAGGATCAAGGTATCAGTGCGGATGTTGGTTGAGCTGCCTTGGCGCTCCACTGACTGAGTTTTAAATCACGAATGCTTAGCCCGCGATTGATCTCCAGGCTGCGCAGATTCCAATGATGGGCGTGCAGTTTGAAAGGGCTACGCACTCGTTCATCGAAGTCAGTGGGCCAGAGCACGCCGCTTATTTTTTTGAAGTCACGAAAGGTCACGTCGACCTCGGCTCCACGGGTGCTTTCCAGGCCATTGAGAGTCAGGCGAACTCGGCGTAGCAGTTTACAGCTGCGGTCGATGGAGAGAACGACGCGATCTTCTTTCGCCATCCCTAAACCCGGGCGCAGGACGGCAAGAACGTCATCGCAAAGGGCATGATCGACAACGGACACCCCATTGATGGCGAACACGGTGTCGCTGTGCTGGAAATAGAAGGGACCGAGCAGAAATAGGGCATAGGCATCTGCCACGAGAGCTGCTGCTGCATTGGTTTCGGCATCCTTGGAGAGAGTTCCGTTGTAGGTGACGGCGATTTGATCAGGCTCGCGCAGCACCTGTTTGATGCCTCCGCGTCCTTGGTGTGATTGGGCGATGATTCGTGGTCCGAGGATCAGTTTTTCCTCGGAGCTGCCGCGGAACTTTGAATCCACCAGCACCGGCTGGAAGCGCGGACCGATGGCTGCCCACTTTCCTTCATAATGAACACTCAGATCGTTGATTTTGGCGAAATCTGCGCTGCCATGAGCTTTTTGCGAAGCGGCAACAAGCACCTTTGCTTCAGGCTCAGATTGAGTGAGCGGACGAGTACAGATCTGTGTCGAGGCACAGGAGCTGAGCAGGCCAATCGGTAAGATCCAAAGGAAGTGTGCTTGTTTCATGAGGCAGAAGGGAGTTGGCATAGATCGACGTAATCAGGCCGATCGGCGGCTGTTTTGTGAATGTAGCTACGCACGACATGCCCTTGATGGAGTAAAAAGGTGCCTGGCATTTGAGTACCATCGCCTACTAGCGTGCCGACTCGATGGCCAGAAAAGAATGCCTTTGCTCCGCGCAGCCAGACTTCCCAGCCGAGCAGTTGGAGAAGCTTGCCACGTTGAAGGCCGATGCCACGATAAAGTCGGCGCTCGGGATCTGAGATGGCCGCTACATCTGCTAGACCATAGCTTCCGGCAAACTTGGCGAAGTCGCTGGCAGTGCCCATGTGAACGAGGGCGAGTCGTGTGCCGTTTTTTTCAATGTCGGTCCGGCGTGCGGAGAGGTCAGCCAAGGCCTCACGACAAAAAGTGCAGCCTGCATGGCGTAAGAAGACAACCAGCATAGGCTGCTGCATGGAGAGTTGGTTCAGGCTGCTGCCCTGAGCCGTTTGGGCTTCCTTTAAAAGCGTGGCCAGATCAGGCAGTGGCGCGGCTCCGGTGTCTTGCTGGAATTGATCCCAGGCATACTTCAGAATCAGCGCAAAGGGGATCCACCAGATGAGATCGTTCGTCACACAGTTCAGTGCAAAGCCCCAGGGAAGTTCACCTGTCCACAGCGCCTTCACCATGCCAAGAGGCCCGAACACCTTGCCAAGAAAACCAACCAGCACGATGGGCCAATGTCTTGCCGGATCAAAGGCAGCGATGGCATAACCAAGGCCATAGACACCGACGATCATGCCGATGCATTGCCAAAATTGTGGGTAGTTTGGCTGAGGCATATCCAACCACTGAAAGATCGCGGATGGGAAGAGAACCGCAAAAGCTCCCCAGAGAACATTGTAGATACCGGCGGCTAATAAAGTGTGCCGCATCCAGCGCGGGGTAGGGGACTGGGACTTCATGATTGAGATAGGTGAGTTAGAATTGTTTCGGCGGCAGCAAATCCTGATAAGGCAGCGCCTTCAACTCGTGGTCCAGCAAAGGCGTCGCCAGCCATGACGAGTGGGGGAGTGGATCGCAAAAGAGCGCATGGATGCTCATCCACTTGCATGGGCTTGCTGTAGCGCCAGCCATGGACCTGGTAGCTGAGCACTTCGGTGCCTATCCATTTTTGACAGGCATCGATCAATTTTTGCCCACTGAGCATTCTATCCTCATCCCAATGTGCAAGACTGAACTCAGGGTTGGCATGAATGGTGATCGCAGCTTCGGCAGAAATGCCCTTCAGTTGGTTGTCAGCAATCCAGGAAACTGGGCCGCTGGTCGGTAAAACTGCTCCTGGTGGCGGAATCAAGGAGGGCTGTTTTAGCACAGCCATGACTGCGATGCAGCGCTCGTATTGAATGGCAGCAAGCCGTGCGTGCATAGCGCTTTCAAGCTCGATTCCCCCTGTCTCTAGAAGCGCAAGTGACTGCGGCACTGGTGGCGTGAGGAGCACGGCTGCAGCTGAGTAGATGGTTCCTGTGCTGGTCTCTATTGTGTAGCTGTCATCGACTTGCTTCACCGTTGTCACTTGCGTTTCCATCTGGATGGTGAGGTTTTTGGCTAAATGCTTGGCGAAGGCTGTCATGGTTGGTTGTCCACGCCAGCGTGTGTGTCCGTCAGCTGCCGCATTAAAGCCTTGGCACCATTCGGTCATGTTGCCAGTCTTGGCTGCTTCCTTGAGACTCTCAGCAAATCGGGCATCCCGAGTGGTGATAAATTGTGCCCCATGATCAAACGTAGCGGCGCCTATGCGGCGACTTGCTAGCCTGCCACCCAGACCCTTGCCTTTGTCCAGCAGGAGCACACGACGACCAGCCCGCTGAAGTTCACGCGCAGCGATCAGGCCAGAGATACCTGTGCCGATGATCAGAACATCAATCATGGTTTCATTAGAGGGCATGGGACGTTTCAAAGAATGGAAAATGCGCTTGGTCGTTGGCTGTGGCTTGCAGATGTCGGTTCATCTTTTCCCAAAATGGAAAGAAGCCAGCCCCAGCTAGTGCAAAGGCATGGGTGTCTGACTCACGCCGAATTAAGGTCAACTGAATGCCAAGCTGGTTAAGATGTTGCCTGATTTTAGGAAGCAAATCATGGATCGGACCGACCGTCGGTGCCATCGCCACCACTTCCTGGAGTTGCTGCGCTTGAGCCCAGTCACTCAAGCTGACAACGGTATCCGAGGACTCGATCAATGTTGCTGGGCAGGCATAGTGACTTGCTGAGCGGGTGATGCCATCTGTTAAAACCTTGCGCAGGCAGGCGATGCGCTGATCACTGAGTCGGTATTGGTTTTGATACACAGACGGATTGTTGAACGCAGCCACTGCTACAGGTTGCAGAGTTTGCAGTGGACCGATCTCTGGAGATGAGTCATCGGCATGAAGCCATAGTCCACAGCGCTGATTCTTCTGGGTGTATGATACAGGATAGGCTGGCAAAGACTTTTTGCTGCGGTCTGCATAATCTGTTTGTAGAAAGGGCGTCACGACACCATCGGCGATTCGTTCGCTACCCGCTGTTTGTTTGAGCTGATCCGCTGAGAGATATTTTTCCAGGTTCGAGAGTCGCACCAAATACGTCTTTCCAGGCGTTTGTAGGCCAGCGACCCATCGCCAGGAGAGGGTATTACTCGCCGGATCTGCGTCCAAAAGATGGCGGAAGAAAAAGTCTGCCCCCAGTTCCCAAGGAAGCTTTTCCGCATGAATCCAGAAGCTGGCCCACCACATGCGTGCATGGTTGTGGAGGTAGCCCGTGTGGATGAGTTCGTGAGCAAAGGCGTCCATGCAAGCCACGCCACTTTGACCCGCTGCGACGGCGTCGGCCTTGCTCAAAACTTCAGGAGGTAGATTTCTTCTGAGTTCGGCAACGCGTCGCCGCCAGCTAGTCCATACATCTGGCCGCAATTCTAACCAACCTTTCCAATAGCGGCGCCAACAAACCTCTTGTAGCCACTTTTCGACTTTGAGAAAACGATGAGTCATCAGCGTATCTTTGATGACCTCATCCTCGGTGATGAGTCGGTAACGCATGGCCGCACTGAGGCGGGAAACATGGGGGTGACCGATCACAACGTGGTTTCGCTTGGTCGCGTAATCGCCAGTTCGCGGCAGAAAATCTTGCCACGCAGCTAAGGCATCAGTGCGGGTCAACGGCGCATCTTTCATGGCTTGTTAGGCTGTCTGATCAACGTTTAAACCGAGCTGCCTCAAGCCAGTAGGTGAGTTTGGAAATCTGTACGTTTGGCTGAGATGCATGATACTTACTTTACGCGTTTGCAGGTTTTAGAGATGCGGGGCATTCACTGTCGGCAATGAATCATGCCCAAATCATGAGTTGCTAGATAAGACACATATTTTGTTGGTATGTTTGGATAAAAAAGGGCGTTCTACTGCCTCTCATGGTCATGAAACGTCTTTACCTTTTATCTTTCTTCTTGTTGTCCTCGGCTGCTGCTCAGGATGGTTTTAAACCCATTTTCAATGGCAAAGATCTCAGCGGCTGGGACGGGAATCCAGAGCTGTGGAAGGTGGAGAATGGCGAGATCATCGGCACGACGACGGGGCCGGAGCAGCTGAAGTACAATCAGTTTCTCATCTGGCGTGGTGGGGTGGTGAAGAATTTTGAGCTGCGGGCGAAGGTGCGGGTGTCGGCGAGCAATTCGGGCATTCAGTATCGCAGTCGCGAGTTTCCGGAGGCGGGGAAGTGGTCGGTGGGCGGGTATCAGTGTGACATCCACTCGGCCGCGCCGAACAACGCGATGGTCTATGGCGAGAAATGGGGCGGCATCTTGGTGCAGAACGGCCAGAGCGTGGTGATCGACCCGGAGGGCAAAAAATGGCTCGTGGACGAACGCGAGCCGGTGAGCGTGGACATCGCGCAATGGCATGACTACACGATCATCGCGCAGGGGAATCATCTCGTGCATCAAATCGACGGCAAGGTGGCGATCGACCTCTTGGACTACGGCGCGAAGACGCAGTTGCTGGAGGGCATCCTCGCGTTTCAGCTTCATCGCGGTCCGGAGATGGTTTTGCAAGTGAAGGAAGTGCTACTCAAAGAGTTGCCGGAGACTCCGGTGGCGGCTTTTGACCCAAAAATGATCGTCAACGCCAAACCGGTCGAAAAGGCGAAAAACGAGTCCAAAGCGAAACCTAAGGCCGAAGCGGCCGCGGCACCGATCAAGGCCTCATCCGAGTGGAAATGGCTCTGGAGCGATTCGCCGGACTCGAAAAGTGCGGCGAGGCTGAAGAAGGAATTCGATCTCGGCGAGGCGAAGGTGAATGAGGCGCTGCTGCGCGTGAGTTGCGACAATGGCGCGGAGGTTTTTCTCAATGGCGAACGCGTTTTGACGAATTCCGACTGGCAGCGGCCGACGCAGGCGAATGTGACCAAAACGCTGCGCAGCGGCAAAAACGAGCTGCGAGCCGTGGCGACGAACAAAGGCAGCGCGGCCGGTTTTCTCGCGGTGCTGACGCTGAAGCTCGCGGATGGCAGCGAGCGCGTGATATTCACCGATGCATCGTGGTCCGCGGCGGCACCGGCGACGGAGGATTGGAAGCCGGCGAAGATCGTGAACACGTATGGCAACAAACCGTATGGCGAGATCTTTGATCGCTCGCGGCAGAAGGAGACGAAGCCGACCTCGGATGAAGTCATCGCGCCAAAGGACATCAAGACGTTGCCAGGCTTCAAGGTGGAGATGCTGCACAAGGTGTCGAAAGAGAGCGAAGGCTCGTGGGTGGGCCTCACGGTCGATGATCACGGCCGGTTACTCGCCACGGATCAATACGGCGGTCTCTTCCGCGTCACGCCGCCGCCGGTGGGCAGTGGTGATAAGGCGCAGGTGGAGAAACTCAGCGCCGAGATCAATGGCGCGCATGGGTTGCTGTATGCCTTCGATAGTCTTTACGCGCTGGTGAATGAGAAGCCGAATGTCGCAGGCCTGTATCGACTGCGCGACACGAAGGGCACGGGCCAGTTTGATGAGAAGACGCTGCTGCGCGAGATCAAAGGCCAGGGCGAGCATGGCAATCATAGCATCACGCTCTCGCCGGACGGCAAGAGCCTCTACATCGCGTGTGGCAACGGCACCGCGCAGCCGACGATCGAGCACACACGTGGCTCGCGGCCCTTTGCGGATGATCAAGTCGTGCCGCGCACGAGCAAAGGCGCTGAATTCTCCGACACGGAGCCGCAGGCCTTCACGTGCAAGGTTTCGCCGGATGGAAAACGCTTTGAGATGATCGCCGACGGTCTGCGCAATCATTTTGATACGGCCTTCAACGCCCTCGGCGATCTCTTCACCTATGACAGTGACATGGAGTGGGACGCGGGCACGCCGTGGTATCGGCCGACTCGCATCTATCACCTCGTCAGCGGTGGTGATTACGGCTTCCGCGAGTCATCGGGAAAACTGCTCGGCTACTGCCCGGACATCATTCCGCCGCTCGTCGATGTGGGGCCCGGTTGTCCGACGGGTGTGGTCAGCGGACTTGGCGCGGCATTTCCCGCGAAGTATCAACACGCCATCTACGCCTGCGATTGGACCTACGGCACGCTTTACGCCGTCGTGCTCACACCAAAGGGTGCGGGCTACGACGCGAAGCTGGAGGAGTTCGTCTATGGCAAGCCGCTGCCGCTCACCGATGCCGTGATCGGCAAGGACGGCGCGATGTATTTCGCCATCGGCGGACGTCGCACGCAGTCGGCGCTGTATCGTGTCACTTATGAAGGCAAGGAGAGCACCGCGCCGGCCGCCGCACCTGTCGAGACGCCGGAGCACAAGCTGCGCGTCGAGCTGGAGTGCCTGCATGAGGAAGGCGCCGGCCCCGAGGCCATCGACAAGGCGTGGCCGCATCTCGGGCATGCGGATCGTCTCGTGCGCTACGCCGCCCGCGTGGCCATCGAGCGCCAACCCTCGAAGTTATGGGCCGCGCGTGCGTTGAAGCAAAGCGAGCCCTGGGCTTTGATCGAGAGCGGTATCGCGCTCGCTCGCATGGGTGGAAAAGAAAATCAGGCCGCATTGCTCTCGATGCTGAATGCGCTCGACTTTGCGCAGCTCGATGCCGCTCAGCAACTCGCGCTCGTGCGTGTGTATCAAATCAGCCTCGCTCGCAATGGACTGCCGGGAGGTGATTCGCTCGCGAAGACACTCGCACGGCTCGACGCGGTGTTTCCCGCAAAGACGAACGACTTGAATCGCGAGCTCTCGCGCACGCTCGCGGCGCTCGGTTCCTCCGAAGTCATCGCGGAGACGATCCAGCTCATGCGCACGGCGAAGGACGATCCCGTGTCGTGGCTCTCCGTCGAGCGCATGGCCCGCAACGACCGCTACGGCCCCAATTTCCTCCGCGCTGGTGATGCACGGCCCAACCAACAACAGATCGCCTACGCCTATAGCCTGCGCTTTGCGAAGAACGGCTGGACGCCCGAGCTGCGTCGCGAGTTCTTCGCGTGGTTTGCCAAAACGGGCCCGTGGCTCGGTGGGAACCAGTTCCGCGGCTTCATCGACACCATCCGCAATGACGCGCTCGCCTCCGTGCCGGACGCGGAGGAGCGCAAGAAGCTCGCCGTGCTCGCCACGCCGACCTTCATCGCCATCAAGCCCGAGGCGATCAAACCGCCAAAAGGCCCCGGCAAGGCCTACACCGTCGATGAAGTCACCACTTTGGCTAAGCAGGTGCAAAGCGGCCGCAACTTCGACCGCGGGCGCGAGCTCTTTATTGCCGCCGCGTGCCAGGCCTGCCATCGACTCGGCAACGAAGGCGGCGGAGTCGGTCCCGATCTCACCGCCGCCGGCAATCGCTACACGCTGCGCGACCTCGTCGAGAACATCGTCGATCCCAGCAAGGTCATCTCCGACCAATACGAGAGCAGCATCCTCACGCTGAAAAACGGCAGCACCGTCATCGGCCGCATCACCGCCGACGAAGGCGGCATCCTCCAAGTCGCCACCAACCCCGCCGCCCCCGGCCAAACCACCGACGTCCGCCACGACACCCTCAAGAGCCGCCAAGTCTCGCCCACCTCGCTCATGCCGCCCGGTTTGATCAATGCCATGAATCCCGACGAAGTCGCCGATCTGCTCGCCTACATTTTGTCGGGCGGAGATAAGCGCGGGAAGTTGTTTCGGAAGTGAGGTGGGACTCTGCATTGCTGGTCGCAACTTCCCGGACACCTCTGTGCTGCTTGGGATGACAGGCGTGCGTGAATGCTCCGGCATCCTGCGGCGCAGCGGCATGGAACTGCCCGCCAGCCGGTAATTCTACGCGGCGAACCGGGATCGTGTGCGGCTCGACCTCTTCCGCGATCCGGCGTAAATGTTTCTAGGTCTGGTGCAGGAACTGCACGCGGTCATGGCTTGAGCCATCCCTTGCCGGATCCGACACACATTTTGCTGGTATGTTTGGATAGAAAACGGCGTTCTATTGGCGCGCATGATCATGAAACGTCTTTACCTTCTATCTCTCTTCCTGCTGTCCTCGGCTGCTGCTCAGGATGGTTTTAAACCCATTTTCAATGGCAAAGATCTCACCGGCTGGGATGGCGATCCTGCACTCTGGAAGGTCGAGAACGGCGAAATCGTCGGGAACACGACCGGGCCGGAGCAGCTCGCTTACAATCAATTCCTCATCTGGCGCGGTGGAAAGGTAAAGAACTTTGAGCTGAAGGCAAAAATCCGCCAGAAGGGCAACAACACCGGCATCCAATACCGCAGTAGTGAAAATACCGATAAAAAATGGTCCATCCGAGGTTATCAGTGCGATATCCATCCGAACGCACCTTACCGTGCAATGATGTATGAAGAAGGCGGACGTGGAATCATTGTGCAGAATGGTCAGGGCGTGGTCATTGACCCGGAGGGCAAACGCTGGTTGGCCTCTGAGCATGAGCCGGTGAATGTGGACATTGCCGATTGGCATGAATACACCGTCATCGCCAAAGGCAATCATTTGATCCATAAGATCGACGGCCAAGTCACCATCGACCTTCTGGACTTTGAACTCGCGAAGCGTTCGATGGAAGGGCTTGTCGCCTTTCAGATTCATCGCGGGCCTGCGATGCAGGTGCAAATTAAAGATGTGATGCTTAAAGAGCTGCCGGATGGCGAAGGACTTCCCTTTGAAAAGTCAGCCATCCCAAGTGATGCCCAGATCATCGAGGCTAAGGGGCCTAGGGGCAAAGCCAAGGGCAAGGCACAGCCTCCTGCTGCAGCTGTCCCCGCTAAGGGTGGTCCGAAAGGTAAAGGCAAAGCCAAAGGTAAGGGAGAGGTCAAGCCAAAACGCCCAGATGCAGTTGGACCTGCCATTGGGGCTAATGTCGCGACGCCGATCAGCAACATCAAGACGCTGCCTGATTTTCAAGTGGAGCTTCTTTACTCTGTCCCTGGGGGTGATCAGGGTTCCTGGGTGAATCTTTGTAGCGATGACAAAGGCCGTATTTATGCCAGTGATCAATATGGTGGTCTTTTTCGCTTCAAAGCTCCTGTCGCAGGCCAAGTCCTGAAACCTGAAGATGTGCAGAAAGTGCCGGCTGAGATTCGTGCAGTGAATGGCATGCTCTTTGCCTTTGGTGCCCTTTATGTGGGGGTGAACGATTACGAGAAAAAGATCCCCAGCGGTCTTTACCGCATCACGGACAGCAATAACGATGACATGCCTGACAAGGTCGAAATGCTTCGTGAATTCGATAGCAGTGGCGATCACGGCGTGCACGCCATCGTCCCGACGCCTGACGGTAAATCACTTTATCTTATCACCGGAAACAACGCTGCGCTTAAAGACGGGCCAAAGGCTGGAGCTCCCGACAGCTCACCGGTGGCGAAGCTTTGGGGGGATGACCACCTGCTGACTCGCATGCCTGATGGTCGTGGCCATAATCGCCACGTCATGGCTCCAGGAGGCATCATTTACCGCCTTGATCCTGATGGTAAGAACATGGAGATCTTTGCCAGTGGCTTCCGTAACATCTTCGATGCCGGTGTGAATCGCGATGGCGAACTCTTCACTTACGACGCCGACATGGAGTATGACTTCAATACCTCATGGTATCGTCCTACACGCGTGAATCACGTCGTCAGCGGCGGCGAATACGGCTGGCGCAACGGAGCAGGGAAGTATCCAGAGTTCTATTATGACAATCTTCCTGCCACGCTGAATATCGGACCTGGTTCACCGACAGGAACCACTTTTGGATATGGAGCCAAGTTTCCGGGAAAATACCAAGAGGCCTTTTATGTGCTCGACTGGAGTTGGGGTAAAATTTACGCGGTGCATCTGAAGCCCAGCGGCAGCACCTACACAGCAACCAAGGAAGAATTTGTGACCGGTGGCCCGCTTCCTGTCTCTGATGCTATCATCGGCAAAGATGGTGCGATGTATTTCACCATTGGTGGACGCAGAGTGCAGAGCGGATTGTATCGGGTGAGTTACAAGGGAAAAGAAGATACCTCACCTTTGAGGCGAACGGCTGTGATTGATTCGCAGCGTGACCTCCGCCGCTCTCTTGAAGCCTTCCAAGGTAAACAAGACCTGAAAGCCGTCGAAACTGCTTGGCCGCACCTCAGCAGTGAAGATCGCTACATCCGCGCTGCTGCACGCACGGTGCTGGAGCATCAGCCGTTAGCCGAATGGCAAGCCAAGGCTTTGGCTGAAACCAATGTTACCGCACAGCTGGAAGCACTGCTTTCGCTAACGCGGACCACGGGTGTCTGCCCCACGCATCGCGCGGCGGATCATGTTGTGAATACGGCCCCGCGTGACTCTATCCTGGCGGCGTTGCTCAAGCACGACTTTGCCAAGCTCAAACCAGAGCAACGCCTCGCTTATGTTCGTCTCACGGAGATTGTGTTGCACCGCTTTGGCAATCCTGATGATGCCACGGTGGCTGCGATCATCGCCAAACTTGATTCAGGTTTCCCCGCAGATAACTTTGAACTGAATTGGTTGCTCATCGAGACACTTGCCTACCTCCAAGCACCTAGCGTGGCTGCTAAAGGCATGGCTCTGATCGCCGCCGCTGAGAGCCAAGAGCCTCAGGTCGAATACGCTCGCAGCATGCGCTTTTTAAAAACTGGTTGGACGGCTGAACTGCGCAAACAACAGCTCGAGTGGTTCCTCAAAGCCGCTAACTACAAGGGTGGTAGCAGTTTCAATATCTTCATTGAGTTTATCCGCAAGGATACCCTGGAAACCTTTACCCCTGCTGAGACGGCGCAATTCGCCGAACTCATCGCTAAGAAGCCAGTCATCAAATCAGCCATCGAAAACGTTGGAGCCATGTTTGTCGGTCGCACGCCGACGATGTGGACGCTCGAAGAGCTGAGTAAAGCCGCCGAAACGGGTATGAAAGGACGCGACTTTGACAAGGGGCGTCAAATGTTCTCGGGTGCTGCCTGCTACACCTGCCATCGCTTTGGCAATGCAGGCGGCATGACAGGTCCTGATTTGACCGGTGCTGGCGGCCGCTACAGTCCACATGATTTGCTGGATCAGATCATCAATCCAAGCAAAGTCATCAATGAACAGTTTGCGCCGATCATTGTGACCAAGAACAACGGTGAGATCCTCAGCGGAGTTGTCGTGAACCTCAGTGGTGACAGCGTGACTTTGAATACCGATCTCAGTGATCCGAACCAGCGCGTCAATGTGGACCGCAAAGAAGTGAAAAGCATCGAGCCGAGCACCGTCTCTCTCATGCCACCGATGCTTCTAGCCATGCTTAAGAAGGAAGAAGTTCTCGACCTCCTCGCCTACGTCCTAAGCGGTGGCAACAAAGACCACGCGATGTTCGTGAAGTAGGGTTAGCCCGAAAGTAATCGATTAGCGGTGACTCTCCCATGGGTAGGTCACCGCTTTTTTTGAGTCAAACGATACATAGGATCGTGAAGCGGGAATGACGGCTCCTTGAGTTCGTTCAGGGCCTTGTTTCGCGAGCGAAACGCGCCTCCAATCGCCTAAACTTCTGTATTGCAAAAAGATTTTGGGATCCATTGAGGAGGCACATCGGGGGGCTGTCTTTTTCGTCGTGAAATTTATGGAGTCACCTTGCCAATCCGTGCATTGAAAGGCAGATCATTGTCTTGGGTGATCGTTCGCCAAGTGGTGAACTCTTGGCGGAGTTGAGTGAGCGTTTCAGCGTGAGCAGGATCATTGACGAGGTTTTTCACGGCCCAGGGATCGGAGTCTAAGTCGTAAAGTTCTTCTTTTGGTGCATCGGCCATGCAGAGCTGGCGCAGCAGCTCGTATGGAAGGGGTTGATCACCTTTGTGTCGAATGGCGTCATCGTGAAGATCGATGCCGTATTGTGGACCGGGATCACCGTATTCACCGCTGCCGCTACCGATAGAGATCGCTTGCTTGACTGGGCCTTTGAAGGTGTCCTGATAAACGTTGCCGATGTAGTAAAATCGTCCATCGCACACAGCACGACCTTTAGTGGGCTTTAGCTCTTTGGGAGCTGACGAGGAACCGTGATTGGTTTCGGTCATGATTGTGTGGCGGTCCAGTAATGCATCGGTCTTGCCTGAAAGCATGGGCCACAGAGATTTGCCATGGCACACAGGCTGTGGAGAGATGCCAAAGGCTTCAAGAAAGGTCGGGTTGAAATCCATCTGTGAGATGGGCGTGCTCAACGTACGGCCTGTCCTGATGCCGGGGCCTTTGATGTAGCAGGGCACATGGGTTCCAGCGGGATACACACTGGTTTTTCCACGCGCTACGGGGATGCCATGATCACCCGTGAAGACGACAATGGTGTTATTGGACTGACCACTGGCTTCAAGCTTCTTCATCAGGTCACCGACAAAAGCGTCCATGTTCAGGATGCAGGAATAATACTGGGCGATGTCGATGCGGGCGGCGGGTGTGTTCGGCAGCCAAGGTAGCATTTTCACCATAGACGGGTCCACGTCTTTTGGCGCAGAGTTTCGATCCTTTGGGTTCAATAACTTGCTCTGAACATGTCGCCACCACGGCGCATGGGTATCTCCCGGATTGCACCAAAAGAGCCAGGGTTTGTCTCCAGCGGCTTGGATCACGGTGGCAAGGTCGTTTGTTTTGACAAAGGCATCATAGGGGAAGTTCCGAGCTGGCTGTTGATGCAGTTTGCCTGAGAGTGCGCAATAGACGCCATGAGACGTGAGCGTTTGAATGAGGTTTGGAATGTTTTCATGCATGCCGCCAGCGGCAAGATTTGTCGGATCGTTTGCCTTGGTGATCGGATTGGGCAGCGGGATCCATTGGTCTGGATTGCCGAGTTTCGGATGATTGTTGTGGCAGTTACGCCAGATGCCGTTCGTATGTGGTAACAGCCCGCTATAAATCGCCGACTTGCTTGGGGAACAGACGCTTTGCCCACAAAAAGCGCGGGTGAAGTTGACACTCTCCGCGGCCAATTTGTCTAGATTGGGCGTCTTCAGACCGGTGATGCCAGTGTTTGGTTCACGAGCAGCCCGTTCACTGGTGTAGTAGCCAAGGTCCTCGACGTAAATGAAGAGGATATTCGGCTTCTTTGCTGCGTGAAGGGTCGAACAGAAAGCCAATAGGAGAATGATGAGTCGAAGCATAACATCTTCTGAAACGTCTCTATTTCGTTAACATCTCAACAAATCCTGTGTCGAATTCAGCAGGGCGTAGGAACCGAAAACTCACTTCATTGGTGCCTTGTGCTCAAAGCTAGCTTCTTTGCCGAGAAGCTTCTCACAACCGCCTTCAATCAACCAATTCTTAGCTCCAAGGTTGCCTTTGAGATAGGCGTCCCAGAAGGTGGTGGTGCTGGTGCAGATGAGTTTTTGAAAGACGGCATCTTGGGCTAACTTCTCGGGCGTTGCAGCCATGCGCTCGCGACCCGAGAAGACCATGTGATCGCCGTCATTGAAGATGATGAGGCAGGTCTCTGAATTGCACATGTGATCATAAGGGATACGGCGGTCAGCGGCTGTGGTTTGAGGCAGGAGTTCAAGGAAATCTTTCGTTCCAGTCAAGTGCATGACCGGAATGGTGATCGTGCTGAACGACTGGTCCATGTCGCGGCGATTTGCGGGCGCTGGAGCGCTCATTTGGATGGCGGCTTTGAGTCGTGGCTCGTCGAATCGCTTCGATTGGAAAAACGGCAACATAAAGGTCTGGCCTGCGAGCGCGAGAGACGTGTAGCCGCCGAAGGAATGACCAGCGACGGCCATGGCTTTTAAATCGAGGCGTCCTCTCAGCGGTGAGCTTTCGTCGGCATTGAGCTTCTCGATTTGATTAAGCGCAAATTGACCGTCGAACGGTCGGTTGAGCGCATTGGAGATGCTCGAAGCCGCTTTTTGCAGTGACTTACCTCGCTCTGCTAGCGGCAGGTCTTTCCATACGCGATCGTCACTGCCGATGTGCTGAAGATGGACGCTGACGTAACCACAGCCAGCCCAGTGCCAGCCGAGATACTCGTAGTTCTCCCGTGATCCGCCGAGTCCATGCAAAAAGATTACCACAGGAAACGGGCCCTCGCCTTCTTTGGGAAAATAGATCTTGGATGGAACCTCACGGTCCCGCGCGGCATCATGCCAGTTAAGCTTGAGGACAGCAACCTCCATTGACGGTGTGGGTGGTGTATAGCCTTGCTGCTCCTCCGCATAAGTCGTGCAGATGAGAGCCAGAGTGAGACCCAAAAGGTAAAATGAGATGGGAGCTCGCATGGGTGTTGTTTACTGAGGGTCCACTTTTTTTCCGCGACGCAAAATCCACGCGAACGGTTCCCAAAGTTGGCCGAAGTAACCTTTCGGCATGGGCTCGCAGATGCCGAAGTTCTCGGGATAGCGGCCCTTGGGCATGTAGTAGGTACCAAACAAAATGTCCCACAGGGGTAGTAGTCCGGCGAAGTTTTTGTCCCATGCTTCTCGGTCCTTGGAGTGATGCCAGCGATGGAACACCGGCGTGGCGATGACACTGCGCAGCGGACCAAAGTCCCAGTTCACGTTTGCATGGATGAAGATGGCATAGAAGGTGAGGATCGGCGCACTGCTGAGTGTGACGGTGGGATTGTAACCCAAGAGCAGCACCGGCGTTACCTGAGCCAGTTTGTTCACGAGATCATTCACTGGATGCACCCGAAGACTGCCAAGCCAATCGAGTTCTTCCGAACTGTGATGCACGGCATGAAAAGGCCACCATTGACCGCGATGAAATAGTCTATGCGTCCAGTAAGCCGTGAAATCGACGAGCACGTAAATTTGAATTGCCTGTAACCAGAGAGGCTGTTGGCTGAGCGGGCCGTGGCCTGAGTAAGTGCCCATTTTGATGATATCGATGGATGTCACCTTGGCTAAAATCAAGACGCCCAGTGGCATGATCAGCATCAGACGAACAAGCGGCTTTGTTAGCAAAATCGTCGTGAACCAATAGACCACATCCGTGAACCAGCCCTTTCGAAAAATCGGCTGCACGCGATTGCGCCCACGCCCCGCGATGCGCTCAATCACAAAAAAGATGGCTGATAGAATGATGAGCGTAACGAGAACGCTGAAGAAAGTTTTATCAGGTTTCATTCAAGGCGATTTAAAATAAGAGGTTCAGATTAGAGAGCTCGTTCTCCTTAACGGAGACTTAACCTCCTTGGTAACGAAAGGAGTTGTTCTATTTTAAACCTCACGGTTCGGAGCCTGCATGGCGCGGTAGTTTTCAGGATAGCTCTTGGCAGACGCTCCGACGTAGCCGAAATCTAGCTGATTAACTGTGAGGATGGAGATTGCGCCGAAGAGATCTGCAAAAGCGGCGTCTCATTGAGACTCTGCATCAAAGGGGGGTCAGCTTTACTTCAAGTTTATCATAACCAAGTGTGCGATCGAACTTGGCTTCATGTTCCACACGCTTATCGGCCTTGAGGATGGTGATGCTTTTCACCCGTTCACAGCAGAGTTTGAGAAGTGTGCGCAGAATCAGGCGTGCATGAGGTGCCCCGAGGCAAAGATGCGTGCCGAAACCAAAGGCGAGGTGCGGATTGGGCTTGCGGTCGAGACGGATTTCCAAGGGGGTCGGAAAGGCGGCTTCATCAAAGTTGGCGGAAGCCCAAGCCAGAGAGATACGCTCGCCTGCTTTGACGGTCACACCGTTGACATGGGTATCGACAGGGCAGACGCGACCGATGTGGGTGAGTGGCATAAAAACCCGAAAAAATTCTTCGCTGGCCAATGTGATACGTTTCGGATCAGCACGGAGGATTTCCAATGCCTCGGGATGTTCGGCAAGATAGCCTAGAGCACAAGAAATGGTGTGGATGATGGTATCGCGACCACCCGCGAAGGCAAGGTTGGCGAAGCCCATGCATTCATCTCGTGTGAGCTTGCGACCTTGGAAAGTGGCTTGAGTCAAAGCACTGAAAAAGTCTGCTCCAGGATTGGCTTCAGCTTGGTCGAACTTAGCGTGTAGGTAGTCTTCAAGAACCGTGCCTGTTTTGAATTCACCACCAGTGACTTTAAAAACATGGATGCCCCAGCCGATCCAGGTTTCGCCTTCAGATTCGGGCACATTGAGTAGGTAGGTCAGAGCCCGTGACTGCACGGGTAGCGCGAAATCGTTGACGATCTCGATGGACTCGCGCTCCATGGCCTGTGTGATCATGCCGCTGATGAGAGATTCGACCTGTGCGATCATGGCGGGAGCTTTGGCGCGTTGAAAAAAAGGTTCCACGATCTCGCGGTACTCACCATGATCGGGTGGGTTTGTCTCGATGGGAAGCTGGCGCATGGAGCGCACCTCTTCTTCCGATGGAATGGGAACACGGAAGGGCGCATCCGAACTAAAGGTTTGCCAATCTTTGGCCGCTTTGCGCACGTCCTCATGGCGTAGGATCATGGTGATGGTTTCGCCATGAAAAGGGCACTGCATCACACCCGCTTCTTGGCGGGCTTGTTGAAAGGGATCTGAGAAGGCGGACATCATAGACGAATGACCAAGGTAGAGTGATTCAGCAAGCAGACAGTTGGTTCATTTGCTGTTTCTGAATTGGATTTAGGCCTGCTCTACTTATCGGACGAAAGTGCGAAAGGTAAGATTGATTCTTGGCTCGGTGATTCTTTTGGCTTTGGGGATGCTGTGCAGCCAATGCGTTTGGGTTTTGTCTCTCATCACAAGCAGTGAACCATGCTCCAAAACGATCTCGGCCGTTTGTGTTGTGCGTTTGTGTTTGAAGCAGAATCGACGCTCTGCACCGAAGCTGACCGAGGCGATGGCGGCGTGCATGGCTAATGACTTTTCATCATCGCTATGCCATGACATGCCCTGGTCACCATGATCGTAGAGATTGAGGAGGCAGGAGTTAAAACGTGTCTGACAATGTTCCTCTATGATGGCTTTTAATTGCAGTAGCTGCTCGTTCCATGGTAAAGCTGGGCGTGCGATGCCTGAGTAAGCATAGGCAAAGTCAGAGTCACCATACCAGGCTACTTTGCGTGCCGTGATGATGTGTTTTCCGAAGATAATGGCTTCATCATGTTGCCAAGACACCTCTTTGAGCAATGCCGCAGCATGGCGATCTGATTCTGTCGATGAAAAGATCGGCCCATGATAATTCACGGTGCCATCGCAAGGCAATAGATTAGCATGAGGGTCAGGCGGGAAGAGATCCATGAATTTTAATAAGGTCGCGTGCAGCTCGGCTTAGCTGCTTTCTGGTAAAAAGGTTGGAAGGGTAATGCCGTGCATCCTTGGTGCTTCACCGAGAACACTCAGTAGATTCGTTTCACGATTGCGCGCACCCCAGGCATAGGCTTGTCGAACAAGCGCTGTACACATTGAGGGAAGAATAAAAGCGACCGTTTTTCCGCGAAAATGCTGATCCAGCATGCCTTGCATCAGTTCTAGCATCGTCGCTTCATTTTCGGCCACACCTTGCCCCAGGAGATTGTCCGTCGGGAATGCGGAGGCCGCTAGAAAGCCTGCGAGAGTTCCGTCATCTTTCTCGATCACGGAGAGCCGCCAGCAGCTTGATTGGTTCTCGATGAAGAAACGGTAATCCTTCTCTCTGCGGATGCCATTTTGCCGAAATTCAAAGTCGGCAATGATTGAAATGTCGGCGCTGGTAGCTGCCCTCATGCGCTTTGCAGCGCTCGGCAGACCTTTCGTGGGAACCTGCATCGTCATGGATTGCAGCAGCATCTGCGGCACAAAACCCAGCCGTGTGTAGAGCGAAAAGGAATCGAGATTCATTGCGCTGGAGACAAGGCGTAAAGGTTTGCCTTCGGCAATTCGAATGATTTCCTCCATCATGGCACGGCCAATACCACGGCCAAACGCTGAGGGATGCACCGTAACGACACCGACGCCGACATGGGTCTCTCGTGGATGAAAAAACGCAGAACCGATCAGCGTGCCGGATTCATCCATTGCCACCACGCAGCAACCAGGATCCAGTGCTTCATAGACATCTAGGGTTAAACGAAAAGGCTCCCATTCGCTGCCAAATCGAGCTACATTTAATCGAGTCCGATGCCAAACATCTAGCGAAGCATGCAGCAGTTTGGCTTGCTCATCATATTGACTGGGTAGAAGGCGTGCGAGTTTCATGAAGGGCGAATCACCGATGCTGAAACTGCAAAGGCTGAACGGCAACCTTGAGGTAGGCGTCGTAGCGCAGGCGGAGTTCTTTGACTTTTTCGGGTTGAGTTGCCGCGAGGTCTTGGACTTCGCTGGGGTCATTGCGGAGGTTGAAGAGTTCGGCCTTGGGCGCGGTGGGTTTCTCTTTCTTCGACTTCTTGCTGCCTGGCTTTCGTTCGCCGGTTTCGAGATCGACGCTCGGTGTCACGCCGTCGTTGCCGTTGAGGATGAGTTTCCAGTCGCCCATGCGGATAGCTCCGTCGTTGGTGGTGATGGCATTGAGCAGGATGTCCTCATGCGGCGAGGGTTTGCCCTCGGCGAGCACGGGCATGATGTCGCGACCATCGAGCGGGAGTTTTTGCTCCAGGCTCCCGCCTGCGGCCTTCACGAAGGTGGGGAAGAGATCAACGATGTGCAGTGGTTCGGTGACGACGGTGCCGGGCTGGATATGACCGGGCCACGCTGCAAGCGCGGGTGAGCGGATGCCGCCTTCGTAGAGCGAGGATTTGAAGGCCCGGTAAGGCGAGCTTGCCGGACAAAGCCCTCACTTCGACCGCCGCACGAGCCACATGCACCTGACCACTGCCAAAGTCGCCGGATTCGATCTTCGCAAGTCGCGGATCCATGGGGCGCTGAAGATCAAG
>CAMBPS010000007.1 GCA_945869675.1 Prosthecobacter debontii
CACCACGACCACCACCACCGCCGCCACCAGCTGGACGATCCTCTTTAGGGCGAGCTTCATTGATTGCGAGATTGCGACCACCGAAATCCTTGCCATTAAGACCCTCAATTGCAGCCGTCATGGCCTCAGGAGTATCCATGCTAACGAAAGCGAAACCACGAGGGCGTCCGCTTTCACGGTCAATTGGGAGAAAGACGTCTGTGACAACGCCGAACTGGGAGAAAAGCTCGCGGATATCGACATCGCTAGCTTTGAAGGGGAGATTCCCCACGTACATCTTGGTATTCATATCTGATCTTATCTAATCTGGGTCTGGATTCGGACGCTGCTCCATGAATTAGGTGCCGCCAAATCAAGCCGCTCCAACGGAATTTCCGAAGACGCACCAGACATGCCAACGATCCTAACCCTTTCACAGGTGGTCACTTCGGCATTTCTGACATCTGAGGCCAAAGAACGCAAGTGTTTTTGATGACCTCAATTTAAGTGTTTTTGTCACTTCCCACATCATCGACTCAGCTCACCTTGCAACGCCAAAGAATCGACCTTGCCCAATTCAGTGCGCGGAATAACAGGCACACGCCTAGTTTCAGTGATCTGACAAAGCGAATTGACGCTTCTATTATAGACGCTCAGCCATGGCTCTGGGTCCCCCGAATCATAAATTAGGACAAGCTTCATTTCACGCCGAGCATCAGGCAAAGCCAGGATGACAGGACAAGAAGAGCTACCTTGCTCCAGAAGGATCTGATCGAGCTTCTCTTGGAGCGGGCCCAAATAAATCAATTCCCCCAAAATTTTAATCACCCCACTCTCCCTGCCAACGAAGTGCAAGAGACGCCTTGAACCCTGCTGGCTCAGCCGCACCAGATCACGCGTTTTCAGAGTATTTCCGATTTCTGACCAAGACCATTCTCCCTCAGAACTTCGCTTTAGATAGCCGTTGGCCAAGGCGGGACCTGACAAAACAAGATGACCCGTGGGATCAGTGCTGAGTTGCCAATGTGGAAGAATTTCCAACCCATACTCACCTGGCAGTTCAAGCGATTGGGTGGCGATTTGAGATGCTGCTTCGGTCATTCCATAGCTCTGAAAAACTGGCCATCCTAAAGCCTGGGCAGATTTCACCAAACACGTTGAAATAGCGCCACCACCGATGATCACTGCCCGCAATTTTTCTGGACAAGACAACTGTTGAATTACCAAATCATGGACTTGCGTCGGCACTAAAGAGACCAGCGTAACCTCCTCATTCCGACAAAGAGCCACGAACTGCTGTGGATGCCACTTACCAGAGTATTGCACATAACTAGAACCTGATAAATGAGCCCTTGCAATAATGGAAAAGCCGCCCACATGATGCAGAGGAAGCGCGATCAGCCAACGGTCCGCTGCGCTCACTCTAAACTGAGCATTCACAGCGCGCGCAGAAATCAAAAAGGCTTCTTTAGTGAGCGATACCCATTTAGGCATCCCCTCACTGCCGGACGTTTGAAAAAAACATCTGGATGACCAGCCTTGTCTGCGAGCAAATTCCAGCAATCCATCCGCATCGTGCGGACAATGCGGACTCAGGGCCAAATGGCAACTCGGCGCAGTCCAGAAATCTTGAATGAACATCAGAAAAAGAGGCTGTCGACAAAGACGGCCGCAAAGGAAAATTCCGCGCAACTCTAAAAACGCAATCCAAAAGATCGTTTGCTATTCTCTTAATTGCCATCATTATCAAATCGCAAGTCGATCTGGTGAAGGCCAAACTAAGCTGCTCATCAGGTGATTCTACGGATTCGGTGGTGTTCTGAAATCCGAAATCGGAGCTTTGTATTGTCTCTCTCCCAGAAAGACTGAACCCAAGTTAACGATATGAATACCAAAATGTATGTGGGCAACCTGCCCTTTAGCGCCACTGAAACAGACCTACGTCAGCTTTTCTCTGACTACGGCACAGTGACGGATCTCTTCCTCCCAATGGATCGCGAATCTGGACGCCCACGTGGCTTTGCCTTCGTGACCATGGATACCCCTATGGCCATGACTGAAGCCATCACAGGTCTCAATAACAAAGACTTTATGGGTCGCAATCTCAGCATCAACGAAGCACGTCCGAAAGAAGATCGCCCAGCAGGCGGTGGCGGCGGCTACGGTGGTGGTGGCGGCGGCGGTGGCTACGGTGGTGGCGGTGGTCGTGGCAAAAGCGGCGGCGGTGGCGGTGGCCGTGGTGGCTACGGCGGTGGTGGTGGTGGTGGTGGCGGCGGCGGCTACGGTGGTGGTGGCGGTGGTGGTCGTTACTAGTCTCTACCCTCCTTTACCGGAGGCTGACTTTTAAAAAACACTTTTGAGAGCATGGGTCGATTCATTTCGGCCCATGCTTTTTTGGATCTACAAGATGTTGAATGATCTCTTTGCACTGTCTTGCGACATGGGGTTCAATAAGAGTGTTACATGTCCCTTTCGCTTTACAGTTTATCTTTGATCACGGCTAATCGGATTTTCTTTGTCCTAAGCTGCTCCATAGGTCTGTTGCTGGCCAGCTACGCAGTGGCAGCGGCTGAAAGCCCAGCCCTGAAAGCGACGAAAACCCAGTTTCTAAAAACACTGCTCACAGAGTCACAAGTCCTCACAGATCAATACGTTCGCGCTTTGACCAAGCTAGAGTTAGAGCTAGCTGCCTCATCTGATTACGAAGAAGCTCAGCTCGTCCAACAGCGTCGAGAGGAGTTAAAAGCTATCTTCTCACAGTCCGGCAGTGCGCCCATTCAGGGCATCCTCCTGTCTCCCGACAAAGCAAAACTCAGTGGCACAGCTGAAGTCAGGGATAACACCCTCATTGGCTGGCGCAGCGCCAATAGTTTGGCCGAGTGGCAGAGCCTGCGAATCACACCTGGCAGTTATTTTCTGGAGCTCGAAGCCAATCTCAGCCTGCTCGCATCGACGACGACAACCGCGTCACGCTTCCCCCCTCAAGAGAAAGCATCCTTTTCCTTTTATGAGTTGTCACTGCTCCCTGGCGCTCAGGAGAATCGACGCAGCTTCGACATTCCGATGAATGCCGATGAAAACAGCTTTAGCCCCGTCCGCATCGGCCCCATCAGCTTCACCCGCAGTCCAGTCACCCTGAGGCTTGTGCCCGCGACAGGCTATCCAGCCAATCAGCTCCAACTTCGCAACATTCAGCTCATCGCTGCCAAAGAAAGCTCCATCCAGGCAGCGTCACTACCAGAAGATAGAGACACTTTGGACCAAGCCAAATCCAGACTCGCCACCGAACTAGCGCGTGCTCAAAAAAGCGCACTAGCCAGCTATGTGGCCAAACTGAGCGAAATCGCTGCAGCCTCTCCAGAGCTCAAAGAAGTTTCCGTCATGGAAACAAAAAGGCTGCAAAATCTCCAACAAAAAGACCCCAGCAAACCCAACGAGAATCTTTTGTATCGAATGCTGGATCGCCTAGGGAATACAGCTGGATTTGAGGACTTAGAAAATGCCCGACTCATCTCGGATGATCAGCTCACGGGTGACCACTTTAGGGTCGAACACCAGGGGGAAAAGCTCCTCATCCGGCTTCTCTGGGTCCAGTGCGCTCCGCTAGAATCAAAACCAAAGCAGGATAACCCCTTCGCCAAACATTTCTCCATTGACCCCGATGATGCACCTGCCATGGGCCGCTCAGCGCGCGATTTCACCCTCGGTTATCTCGATGGCAAACCACTGCGCCTACTGCTGCGTCCGAACGTGGACAAAGACGGCAGTCGGCCTGCATTGGTCTTTTTATCCGACGTCGGCCTCTATCAAAATATCCTTGTCGATCATGGACTCGCCGCAGTTCGTGCCCCGATGAAAGATGACCTTCGTGGCACCGTAGAAAAAGGCTTGATCAGCAATCTGCTGGATCGTGAGGCCGATGCAAAAAAGAGAAAAAGCGGAGCCTGGGCCCTGAACGAGGAGAAACCATGAGCTCCCCTTTTTCCATCTTTCGATTTTGCCTCGCAATCACGATCCTATGGGTTATCCACAGTCACTCGCAGATTCTCACACCGCCACCACTGGACCCCAAGCCGCTTTCGGCAGTCGAAGCCAGTGCACCAGAATCCCGATTGCGCCAAACAGAAGCTATCTATCAGCAGCAATTACGCACGCGTCATATCCCGGTCCTCGGAAAGTATCTAATTGATCTTCAAAATCTGGCTCTCACCGAGGAGGACCCAGCCCCCATTAAAGCTGAGATCCAGCGTGTTCAGAGCATTCTTAGCGCTGGGTCTGTTATTGATCTTTCCGAAGTCGCCGAGGAGCTAAATCCAATTCCTGAAAAGCCAGCCGAGATGCGTCCGCGCCCATCAGGGCCACCCGGTCTGCAACCTGCAGTCTCACCTCTGAAACCGCGCCGTGCTGTTACTACTCTAACGCCTGCATTTGCCCAACGCATCCTGCCTATCCCTGAAGGAAGCGCCAGCCCTGAGGCCGCAGCCATCGGACAGATCGAATGGAGAATCGACTTTTTGCCTCCGGGCAACTACGAACTGCTAATCCAATATGCCACCCGCCCTCTTAATAGCGACCTCACTCTCACCACGGAGTTTGCTGGGCAAAAAATCACCCAAGTGATGGAAAAGAATCGGGCTACCAAGGATATTAAAAGCTTCCGTCTATTTAAAATAGGTCAAATCCGCCTAACCGAAGAATTTTCTGGCGAAACACTCCGCCTCAGCGCAGGCACGACAGAAACCAGCACGCTCATGTTGCGCAACTTCGTCATCTCCCGCGTCAAGCCTGAGCCTTAAATCTCCATCAAGGATTCTGCTTTCAGAAAGAAATACGCTTTGACGATCCCCCCTGTCGTCACCACACTCGTAGTTGTTACGACAGGGGCGTCCCCGCTAGGGACTGAGACGGATCATTGCTGATCTGAACCCTCCGAACCTGATGCGGGTCATGCTGCCGAAGGGAGTTCGCTCGGAGGTTCCATCTCAGTTCACGGCAAGGCCGCCCCGACCAAGAACAACGAACTAAGAACAAGGAATTTTCCCCATGATTGCCGACCCCAAATCCTCCTTTGAAGCCCACTCCAGCGAGCAACTTCCCGCCTCCAGCCGCGTCTATCTTCCCGGCGTGATTCATCCAGAAATCAAAGTTCCGATGCGCGAGATCACGCTTTCGCCGACAAAAGCCTTCAATGGCCGCATCGAACAAAACGACCCTGTCCACGTCTATGACTGCTCTGGCCCTTGGGGTGATCCCTCTTTCAAAGGCGACTCCTCCGAAGGCCTTCCTGCCCTGCGTGAAAAATGGATCGCTGCCCGCAA
Organism: Prosthecobacter debontii; assembly: GCA_945869675.1. Classification (GTDB taxonomy): domain Bacteria; phylum Verrucomicrobiota; class Verrucomicrobiia; order Verrucomicrobiales; family Verrucomicrobiaceae; genus Prosthecobacter; species Prosthecobacter debontii_A. The sequence continues at coordinate 5,298 of CAMBPS010000007.1, forward strand.
CGACGTCATCGCTTACGATGGACGTGAAGTGAAGCCGCAGGACAACGGCTACCTCAGCGGCAAGCACGCCGAATTTGCCAGCACCGCCGAGCGCAATCGCCTCGTCGAATTCCCCGGCCTCAATGGCGAACGCCGCCGCCCGCTCAAAGCTACTGGTCATCCAGTCACCCAGCTTTGGTATGCCAAACAAGGCATCATCACCCCAGAGATGGAGTTCATTGCCATCCGCGAGAACATGAAGCGCGCTCAAATCGCCGACTTCACCCAAGATATTGTCCGTAACGATCTCGAAAAGCAGCACGTTGGCTCGTCCCAGGTCCAAACCGATTACACGCCCGGTATCTTCAAGCGTTTTCCCCAGCGCATCCCAAAAGAAATCACCGCCGAGTTCGTCCGCTCTGAAATCGCTGCCGGACGCGCTATCATCCCCGCGAACATTAACCACCCCGAGCTCGAGCCGATGATCATCGGCCGGAACTTCCTCGTCAAAATCAACGCCAACATCGGCAACAGCGCCGTCGCTTCCAGCATCGAGGAAGAGGTCGAAAAAATGCGCTGGGCCACCAAGTGGGGTGCAGACACCGTCATGGACCTCTCTACTGGCAAGAACATCCACGCCACCCGTGAATGGATCCTGCGCAACAGCCCCGTGCCTATCGGCACCGTCCCAATTTATCAGGCGCTCGAAAAGGTGAACGGCAAAGCCGAAGACCTCACCTGGGAACTCTTCCGCGACACCCTCATCGAGCAGGCTGAGCAAGGCGTAGATTACTTCACCATCCACGCCGGCGTCCTCCTCCGCTTCGTTCCCATGACCGCCTCCCGCATGACAGGCATCGTTAGCCGCGGCGGCAGCATCATGGCCAAGTGGTGCCTTGCTCATCACAAAGAAAATTTCCTCTACACCCACTGGGATGACATCTGCGACATCATGGCCGCGTATGATGTGAGTTTCTCCATCGGCGACGGCCTCCGACCCGGCAGCATCGCCGACGCAAACGACAAAGCGCAGTTTGGCGAACTTGAAGTCCAAGGCGAGCTCACCAAACGCGCCTGGGCCAAAGGCGTTCAGGTCATGAATGAAGGCCCCGGCCACGTTCCCATGCACATGATCGAGGAAAACATGGCCAAGCAACTCGAATGGTGCCACGAGGCCCCCTTCTACACCCTAGGGCCCCTCACCACCGACATCGCCCCTGGCTACGACCACATCACCAGCGGCATCGGAGCCGCCATGATCGGCTGGTATGGCTGCGCCATGCTCTGCTACGTCACACCGAAGGAACACCTCGGCCTCCCCAACAAAGAGGACGTCAAAGTTGGCGTCATTACCTACAAACTCGCCGCCCACGCCGCCGACCTCGCCAAAGGCCACCCAGGTGCCCAATACCGCGACAACGCCCTCTCCAAAGCACGCTTTGAGTTCCGCTGGGAAGACCAGTTCAATCTCTCCCTCGACCCCGTCACCGCCCGCGAATACCACGACGAAACTCTCCCTCAAGACGGAGCAAAAAGTGCCCATTTCTGCTCCATGTGCGGCCCCCACTTCTGCTCCATGAAGATCACCGAAGACGTGAGAAAATACGCCGCTGAACAAGCCATCTCCGAGGAAGAAGCTCTCCAAAAAGGCATGGAAGAGAAGTCAAAAGAGTTCGTGGAGAGTGGCTCAGAAGTATACACAAAAGCGTGAGATATCTATGATCTTAGCCATGAAGTCTATTCTCCTCTCTTTTTCATATGCTCTGATGGTCTGTCTCACAAGCTGCCAAACAGAACCTAAAATCTCTGCCATTCCACTGCCAACGCAGCAGCCGATCACCTCGACGACGCCTACTTTTGCGCCCATCAGTGCCAGTCCTGATGCTTCAGGGAAAATCACCACAGCCAGCGGCTTGCAATATCGCGTGCTATCCTCGGGGCCAACAGGCGGACGCTCACCGACCTACTTTGACTCCGTGATGGTCCATTATCGTGGCACGCTCACCGATGGCACGGTCTTTGACAGCTCCATCGACCGTGGTGTGCCAGCGACGTTTGGCGTGGGGCAGGTCATTGCGGGCTGGACAGAGGCTCTAAAGCTCATGAAATCCGGTGACAAATGGATGCTCTACATTCCCTCCAGACTGGCTTATGGCAGCCAAGCCGTCGGTGGCAAGATTCCACCCAACAGTGATCTCATCTTCGAAGTTGAACTGCTTCAGATTATTGGCGGCCAATAAGATAGATGAGCAGCGGCTTCAGGCAGCTCTTTATCATCGCCCAAGCAAACTTGAATTCCGATAGAGGCCGCTGGATTCGTCCGTAGCCTTCTGCCCCGTTGAAAAAAGGAATGACAAAATTTGTGACGATTCGCAGAGGCTTAATGGCCTTGGCCATACTAATCTATACGCTAGACTGGCCATGCCACGCAGAGGTATCCGATGAGCAAGCAACTGCCGAGCAGATGGCTCAAGCCAAGAAGGCCTTCAACGATGGTGTCGCGCCCTTTGTCAAAAATTACTGCGCGGAGTGTCATGGAACGAAGCGCAGGAAAGGCGGGCTGGATTACCTCAGCGCGCTCAAAAATCCCGGTAACTCTGCCAACAGTCGCAAATGGAAGCAAGCTTTAGCGAATGTGAAGGCCCATGACATGCCACCTGAAGATGCGGATAATCAGCCGACGGATGAGGAACGGCAAAAGTTCCTGGACCAGATCGGCAAGCTGAAGCTTTTCAGCCCGAAAGATCCAGGCCCATTCATCATACGTCGCCTGACGAAGATCGAGTATGGCAACACCCTTCGTGATCTTTTGGGTGTCGATCCGTCTGTAGCCCATGAGTTGCCCGATGAAGTCTTTGGCGAAGGCTACCTCAATACGCTTTCGCCGCTGCAATCTGAACAGTATCTCGATATCGCGAATGAGGTGCTGAATCGTGTTTTAGCTCCCGAGAATGCCCAACCAACCGAGCTGCAAAAGCGCCTGTTCGGAAAAGCGCCAGAACCAGGAATAGATCCCCGAGTCGCCGCAAGAAGTGTCGCACAGGCATTGGCTCGCAGCGCGTATCGACGACCTGTCACCAACTCAGAATTAGAGGTGTTGATGAAGGTCTTTGATCTGGCAACGAACAACAAAGAGACTTACGCAGCAGCCTTGCGCCTGATGCTCAAAGCGATTCTCGTTTCCCCGCAGTTCCTGTTCATCACTCCCGCCAAAGAACCCGAAGCAGGCAAAACCATCGTTCCGCTTGACGACTATCAACTGGCATCCCGTCTCTCCTATCTGCTCTGGGCCACACTCCCAGACAGCACTCTTTCAGCCTTAGCCGATGATGGCACGCTCCACGAACCAGCCGTGCTACGATCACAGGTGAAGCGCTTGCTCGCAGATCCTCGCTCGCGGGCATTATTTGACGGCTTTGGCGCGCAATGGCTGGGACTTGGAGACATTCAGGACAAGACCTTCGACACCGCCAAATTCCCCGAAATGGACAGCGCCATGCGCACAGCCATGTATGATGAAGCACGACTGTTTTTTGAGAGCCTTGTGCGCGAGAACAAGAGCGTCGTCAGCTTTGTGGATAGCGACTACACGTTCCTTAACGAGACCTTGGCCAAGCTTTACGGCATGGAAAAATCCGTCACAGGCCCTGAGATGCGCCAGGTAAAGCTCACGAACGCCAATCGCGGCGGCATCTTGGGAATGCCCGGTATTTTAGCCACAACCTCATTCCCGAATCGCACGAGTCCCGTCAAACGCGGCGTCTGGGTTCTGGAACAAGTGCTCGGCGACCACGTCCCCCCTGCCCCACCGAATGTTCCCACCCTAGAAAAGCAGGACAAACGGAAGATCGCCAATCTCACGCTACGTCAACGCACCGAACTGCATCGCACAAACGCAGTCTGCGCCAACTGCCACAAGATCCTGGATCCTATCGGCTTCGGCCTAGAAAACTTTGATGCCATTGGTCGCTGGCGTGATCAGGACGATACAGGAGGAATGATCGACGCCGCAGGTGAACTCCCCGGCGGCAAACACTTCACCACTCCCAAGGAATTAAAGGCCATCATTGCCACACGAAAAGATGAACTGGCGCGGAACCTGACCGAAAAACTGCTGGCCTACGCTTTATGCCGTCAACTCGAAGGCTACGATGAAATCGTGGTCGATCACCTCATGGAAACCATCACTAAGGACGGTTATCGTATTCAAACGCTCATCGCCGAAATCGTGACCAGCTATCCCTTCCTCAATCATCGGATCAACTAACACCTTATGCCCTCGAATCATCTCATCGATCGCCGCACCTGCCTGAGAGGCATCGGCGCCTCTCTAGCACTTCCTTTTTTAGAAAGCATGGGCTGGGCAGAAGTGATCAAAGGTAAGGTAAATAAACCGCCTGTGCGCATCGGCTTCATGTACATGCCGCATGGGGTGATCATGGATCAATTTTGGCCTGCGAGTGCGGACAGTTTCTTGAAAGCGCCGCCACCTGCCTTGGAGTCTTTGCGGCCTGTTCTGAATCAGTGCTTGCTTATGAAAGGCATTTCAGGAGTGCCTATCTCCCCTTTTAATGGGGCACCTCATGCGCTGGAACTCTCGACGTGGTTAACGGCGATGCTGCCTGATTCGGACACACGAAATCGGATCAATATCGGAATTTCCGCTGATCAGATCGCCGCCAATTACATTGGTGGACTGACGTCTTTACCCTCCTTGGAATTGGCCACGATGCCGCAGACACATAAGGAAAATCAGGAAGGACTGAACGAGGGCTACTACTCGCACTGCAGCTTCCGCTCGGCCACCCAAGCGGTGCCAGCTGAAACCAATCCACGCAGCGTGCTGAATCGTTTGTTCGGCAAATCAGACCGACCTGGACAGACCACACAAACGGACCCGCTGGACCGGCAAATGCTCGACTTAGTCATCGGTGGCGCTAAGGACCTGCGCCGTAAATTACCCCAGAATGATCAACAGAAGCTTGATGAGTATCTAGACAGTGTGCGCGCCGTGGAGCGTCGCATCGCCTCGATTGAGTATCGGCAGAAAGAGGCCGCGCTAGAGAAAGCAGGCGTCGCTGCCAGCAAGCGTAAGGCCAGCGACTCCCCACCCATCGAGATCAAAATCCCTGTGGGCGACAAACGCAGCGAATACATGCAAATCATGTGCGACCTCAATGTGCTGGCTTTCCAGACCGACACCACACGTGTCAGCACCTACATCGGCTCCACGCCCAACGGCGTGTCATATCCTGAACTCGGCTTCAATGACGCGCATCACTCCCAAACCCATCATAACAACGAAGCGGGCAAAGTCGGTAAAGTCGCCGCGATCACCAAATTCAACATCGACCAGTTCGCCTACATGGTGAAAAAGATGGCCAGCCTGCGAGAAGGCGACGGCACACTGCTGGATAACTGCATCATGATGTGGGGATCGGGACTCGAAGATGGAAACAAGCACTCCCGCGAAAACCTGCCCTTCATCATTGCTGGCAAAGGCGGCGGTTCGATCAACACCGGACGCTTCCTGGACAAGATCAAAGGCAATCAAGGCGACTTGCTCAGCACACTGCTCACCTGCGCAGGTGTTTCTCTAGATCGCCCTATCGGCATAGCAACAAAGCAGATCAAAGAGATGATGAATGTCTAAAGGCTCGAATTCAGCCAGGATCTACTGACAAGCGCGTTGCACTTCATGAAGGGGCCTGCCACAATGGCAGTCTTGTTTTAAAACTTCATCCTTTTATGAATCAAAAAATTGCCTTTGTCGGAGTCGGTCGCATGGGAGCCAATATGGCCCGTAGGCTGAAGGATTGCGGATACACGATCAGTGCAGTCTTTGATTCCTACCGGACCACGGCTATCAGCCTAGCAACGGAATTAGGCTGTGCAGCCCCGGAGACGCTGGCGGAAGTCACTGCTTCAGCGGATGTCATTTTTACGGTTGTCACCAATGATGCCTCCATGCGAGGCATCTTCTTTGAGCCAGAGGACAGCTTGTTGAAGAATGCCAGTGGCAAGATCTTCATCAATTGCGCCACCCTTTCACCTACCATACAAAAGGAAGTGTATGCAGCTGCAGAGGCCGCCGGCGCGAATAGCCTAGAAGCAGCGATGGCTTCCAGCATCAGCCATGCCCGCGAAGGCAAACTTTACCTGATGCTTGCTGGAAATGAGGCCGTCTATCAGACCGTGCTGCCCATCATCGAGCAAATGAGCGTGAATCGCCGCTTCATCGGTGGCCCGGGTCGTGCCGCCGAAGTGAAGGCTCTCGTGAACATGGTCATGAACATCAATACGGCAGGTCTGGCTGAAGGTCTGGGATTAGCAGCTGCTCTTGGCCACGATTTAAATATGATCCGCGAGGTCTTTTCTCAGACAGGTGCCAATAGCCGCGTCTTGGAAACGGATGGTGGAGACATGGTCGCCCGCGAGCATGATTGCTGGTTTTCAGCTGAACATGCAGCGAAGGATAGCGGGATCGCCCAAGGTGTGGCCCGCGAGTTACATCTTAATCTGCCGCTGAATGATGCAACGAAAGCCCAGTACGATAAGATGACCACTCTTGGTTTGGGTGGGCTAGACAAATCAGGCATTGCCGAATTGACCTTTAAAGGACGTCACGCGTGAGCCCTGAACTGTATCAAAACTTGTTAACAGAAGGTGGTTGCCTAGATCTTTCCGCGAGAGCTAAATGGCGACTCTCGGGCGCAGATCGAGTCCGCTACCTCAATGGACAAGTCACTCACGATGTGCGACAGGCAAAAGCAGCCTCAGCCTTGCATGCCTGTGTCACCAATCTAAAAGGTAAAATCGAGGGTGCTATCTTCATTCATGTCATGGAGGATTTCCTGATCCTCGATGCCCCAGAGGCACTTCGTGAAAGTTTAGGCATACGGCTGGAACGCTACATCATCGCTGATGACGCATTGCTAGAGGACATCACGGAGGAGTGGCAGATCTGGCACTGTTTTGGGAAAATCGCCCCGGAATCAATCCAGGCAGAACTTATCGGCACGGGCGGTCGCCTCGTTATCAGCCAGCGTCTGGGCCTGCCGGGGTGTGACTGGTGGCATCCTATTTCGGCGAAAGCACCAACACTGCCCACAAGCCCACTGACGGCTGAGGAGGCCGAGTGCTTCCGTATTCTTCAGAAGATTCCTGATAGCCCGAACGAGCTGAATCCAGACACGTTTCCGCAAGAGGCTGGTTTAGAAAAACAAACCATGAGCTACACCAAAGGCTGCTATATTGGTCAGGAGATTCTTTCCCGTATCAAGACAACAGGCAAAATGCCACGTGAAATGATAGCCTGGCAGTCCAATGGCACTCAACCGATTGGGACCGGAGCCTCTCTGTCTTTAGCTGGAAAAGTCATCGGCACTGTCACAAGTCAAACAAGAGACCCGCTTTCAGGACGTCCGGTGGGACTTGGCTTCGTTCGCCAAGGGCTAGTGTCGGTGGATTCAGAGTTGCTTGTCGCTGATGAAGTGTCTAGTATCCAAGCTGTTGTCAAAATAACTTCCCTCTTCAATCCATGAGCTTTACTCGAATTCTCTTAACTTTCACCAGTCTTCTGGCCTTCATTTTCTTGACGTCTTGTGAGCTTCTCGGCACGAACGATATCGCAACTACAAATCCAACAGTCGAACAGCTCGATACGCTGGATCAGAAGTGGGGCCTAGCGCCCCGTAAATCACGCGGTGGCCCTCGTCGTAGTTTTCAATATGTCGAGCCAACAGGTGGCAGCGCGGCGCAATCAGCTTCAGCACCCACCCCAGCAGCTTCCATACCGGCTCGTGAGACAGTTTCAGGTCTGCCCCCAATCAGCCTAAATCCTGAGCCGCCAGCCGCAAATGCTCCCGTTGTCGCTCCTAGTACCCTGCGTTAATTTTGTCCTAAACAGTCGTGAAGCACTGCACAACTCGCCTCTCTGTCATGCTAGCTCTGGCAGCTTTAGTCGCAGCCCCAGGACAAGAAATAACGCGAACCCCTAGTGGCACTCCAGCACTTCCACCATTGCAACGCCTTGCCAATGAGGCCCAGCAGGCGCTTTTCAGTGCTGCAGACCGTGCGACAGGACCCAAAACAAGCGTGGCACCTAATGGTGGCCAAGTCACTACCACGGCGCGTAAAGCCACCTTCTCTGCGCCGAAACTGGAAGACCCATCAGCCTGGAAAAAAGACAGCCATCATAAATTGGCAATCATGACTGTCAGCTTCGGCGGCAATGTCGAAGAGGTCATGTTTGAACTTTACTCACAGGACGCTCCGATGACCGTTTCAAACTTTCTGGATAACGTTGAAACAGGCGCTTACAACGGCCTTGCCTTTCACCGCGCGATTCAGGGGTTCATTGTTCAGACGGGTGATCCTCTAACCGCAGATGAAGCCTCTCGTGAACGCTGGGGCACAGGAGGCGAGGGCAAAAGCGTGCCTGCCGAAATCAAACGCCAGCACCGAAAAGGCGCTGTGGCCATGGGCCGCAAGAGTGACAAAACCAATCCGGATAAAAAATCCAATGGCTATCAGTTTTATTTTTCCCTCGGCAATCACACTTCTCTAGATAGCAATTACACCGTCTTCGGCCAAGTCGTTTCAGGCATTGAAGTGCTAGAGCGCATCTCCAAAATGCCCGTGGATAGCAATGACTGCCCCATCGCCCGGATCGATGTCAAAAGCATCAAAATGAATGATCACAAAGGTCCGCTGTTTGTATCCACTCAGAATGACGGCGACAGCCCAAAGTATAGTAAACCCTCCTCAGCAAGAGGACCCTTTGGTCGTTTCCTCAATAGCGTCTGGTAAAGCGCTTCGTCCCAGACCCAATGATTCATTCAACTGCTGTAGTTCACCCGACCGCTCAGATCGATTCCAGCGTCGAAATCGGGCCCTATGTCATCATCGACGGACCTGCAAAAATAGCCGAAGGGTGCCGGATTGAATCCCACGCACAGATTATCGGACAAGTCGAAATCGGCCCAGATTGTGTCATTGGTCGTGCTGCCATCATCGGCACAGACCCACAAGATCTAGGTTTTGTTCCCCAAACAGACAGCAGAGTCGTCATGGGGGCTAAAAACGTCATTCGCGAGCACGTCACCATCCATCGCGGCAGTAAGCCTGGCAGCGCCACTGCATTGGGCGACGAAAACTTCCTCATGGTTGGTGTCCATCTCGCCCATGATGTTCAACTCGGGAATAAAAACATCCTAGCCAATTGCTGCATGCTAGCCGGGCACATTCATCTTGGGAATAACACCTTCATCGGGGGTGGAGCAGTGTTTCACCAATTCATTCGTATCGGTGATTCCTGTGTGATTCAGGGCAACGGTAGCTTTGGCAAAGACATCCCCCATTTCAGTTCGGCTATGCGCACTAATCGCATCACCGGCCTGAACATTGTCGGTCTCCGTCGTCAGGGATACACCAGCGAGCAACGCGCCTCCATTAAAGAGCTTTTCCACATCCTTTTTTGTTCTGGCAAAAACATGACTCAGGCACTTGCCGCCGCCAAGCAGCGTCAGTGGCTCGAGCCAGCATCCCGCTTGCTCGACTTTGCCTCAGCCCCCACCAAGCGTGGCATCTGCCCCTGGCGTGGAGAGGTAGATATCACGGATTGATTGAATCATTCACCTAAAAGCCAAATCGGTGAGTCTTTAAGAGGTTGCAAGGAATGACGGACAGTCCTTCAAAGGGGTTGCCTCTGGGGAGATTCGCATCTTTGTTGACCTCACTATGACACGAACCTCTTTCCGCTATCTCACGGTCTTGGCTTTGGCTTCGGCTTTATATCCTACTTCAGTTCTACGCGCTGAGTCGGCTAAGGCTGCGGTGCAGGAGTTTGATCCGCAAGCTTTCCCTGGCCAAGTTGTGGATGATGTGGTCGTGCCGGTTCCGAGTGAGGTTTTCAGTGTCTTGGATAAATTGGGTGAACCCAACTGGCGGCATGAATTGCGCGATGTGGACTTCCCAAAATCTTCTGACCGCACGAAGCTTGCTCTGATGTTCGGCATGGTGGTAGCAGAGGGCTTTGTATCCGTGCAAGCTGAGGACAAGGAAAAGGTCAAAGACATCGGACGTGAAGTCATTGATCTAGCCACGGCTCTGGGCTTAATCAAAGCGGTTCGTCCTCATGCACAAGCAATCCTTGATGCAGCCGACAAAGAACATTGGAGTGCGATCCGAAAAGAATTCGACCAAACTCAAAAGACAGTGCGTGATTCTATGGAACAGATGAAGGATGTGGATCTTTCACAATGTGTCAGCATGGGTGGCTGGTTACGCGGCACGGCAAGTGTGACTTCTGTCGTAAGTAAGAATTTCTCAGCTGACCGAGCTGAGTTGCTGAATCAACCCATGCTAGTCGAGCACTTCCTAGCAACCATCAATAAAATGGGCTCGAACATGAAAGGGCACGCCATCATAGCTGACATCTCTAAAGGTTTGACTGGAATCTTAGCGAAGATGGAAGGCGCGGTTGATGGCTTCACCAAAGAGTCTGTGAGCGACATAGGCAAGACTTGTGATGATCTTCTTAGCAAGATCAAAGCTGCCAAATAACGCTCTGCCTAAGCTCAAGAAACTTTTCAGATCTGCCTCCATGTCATTCAACACTCGTTTTCTTCTTCGTTGTTCAGCAACGCTTATCCTGGTGACCCTGTGCTTCACGGCAACACGCAGCCACGCCACCGTTGATGATGCCCATGGTTTTGCTATGGAGGCTGCAATGCCTTTCGTTGAGCAGGGTTTCATCGTGCGTGAAGATTACTGGAATGGTGAGGTCAAGAGTGGTCAGAAGCTGATGATCAAACACCAGATGTTCAAAGGCAATGAATACGCTTTTTGGCTGGGGACGGCTAATGACGGGGTAACATTTGAGCTTAAAGTCTTGGATGAAAAAGGAAAAGAAATCACGATCGATTCCAAAACCAGCGGCATGTTTGCCAGTGTTCGAGTCAATCCACCCAAGACTGGAACCTACAGCATTGTTTTCTCTGTGACTTCGAAAAAAGAAGTCGGTTTATTCTGGGCTTTAGCTTACGGTTACCGTTGATCCGAGACGCTCATTCCGCGCTCTTCAAGCTCTACCGGATACTTTAAACGGGCGATAAGAAACACACGATTCAGCATTTTTGTCATCGGCCCATGGCCATAGAAACACTTACCTATGAATCTCCCCAGTTTCTCCAAAAACTGGTAGGGCATGATCTAGCAGGGTTGCGCGTCATTGCCGACCTCTTTGAGGTTCATTTGACGTCACGAGATAGCTGGGTGCGAATCGATGGCGAAGTAACCTCCGTCCTGGCGGCACGGGATGTTTTTCTTCAATTGGAAAAGGTGGGCCGCCAAGGCGGCGACATCTCACCTGCCATGATTCGGCTAGTCGCAGAAAGTGTGCAGACTGAACAAGGAGATCAGCCCGCAGCATCAATCATGATGCTAAAGCTGACGACCTCAAACAAGAAGCCGCCTGTTTTAGCAAAGACCCGCAGTCAGATTGGCTATGTGCAAGCCATGCGGGATCATGAAGTGGTGTTTGGTGTGGGACCGGCAGGAACAGGTAAAACTTATCTAGCTATGGCTCATGGCTTGCATTTGCTCCGCGAAAAGTCAGTACAACGGCTCATCCTAACTCGCCCCGCCGTGGAAGCGGGAGAAGCCTTGGGATTTCTTCCGGGCGACTTGAAAGAGAAGATTTTTCCATATCTGCGCCCTTTATACGATGCTCTCTATGAGATGATGGAGCTTGAGGAGGCTGAGCGGCTCATCGAGAAAGGGGCTATCGAAATCGCTCCACTGGCCTACATGCGTGGACGAACTCTAAAAAATGCTTTTATCATTTTAGACGAAGCTCAAAATACGACGACAGAGCAGATGCTCATGTTTTTAACCCGCCTCGGAGAAGGCGCACGCTGCGTGATTACGGGAGATCCATCTCAGGTGGACTTGCGCAGGCATGTGAAATCAGGCCTTCGAGAGGCCGTGGAGGTCCTTCAAGGTGTTCCTGGAGTTAAGTTTGTGAACTTTTTAGCTAGGGACATTGTGCGACTACCAGTGGTTCAACGGATTATTGAAGCTTATGATCGGCATCGCAGGGCCCTAGAAGAAGCCAAATTTGAGAAGACTGCTCAAGCGAACAAGAAATGAAGCAAAACGTTTCTTGTCCGAGAGACATCATGTGTTAGCTTGCTCACCCAGATTTTCCCACACACCACACCGATGTTTGAATCCATTCGCCGGGCAAAACTACAACGAGAAGGTCTTTCTTGTGGCAAAAAACGTCGCAAGCATCAGGAAGGCGATTTGGTCGATGAGTTGCGGACACATCCAGCAGCAACCGTTGGCGTCTATGTTCTTTTCTTTTTAGCAATCGGTTTCCTCATGAAACTAGCTGCAGCAGCAGTGCCAGGAACCGTGCAGCCCCAGGTCACTGCCTATCTATGCGCAGCAGTCATTGCTGGAGCCATAGTGGTTCATCTGCTAGTGGCGCTGCATGAAGAGGTCACGGACAACACAGAGCTCGTTTTGGTTTTAGGCAGCCTTTTGCTACAAATAGTTGCTAGCGTGGCCATGACAGACTTTGGCTATCAAAATAGCTGGAGCGGTGCACTGCTGATTTTGGCGTTACCACACGCGCTTTGTCCCATGGTTTTGTCAGTCATCTTAGGGCGCAACATTGGGCTTTTTGGAGCCATCTACTCCACACTTTTGGGTGCCATGGTTTTTGCTGGCATCAATCCTCTGACTTATCTGGCCTGCTCATCACTGGTAGGGTTTCTCGTGGTTTTGTTCACCAAACGAGTCCGTCGCAGGAATCGATTGTTCATGGCAGGTCTCTACATAGGAACCTTCGCGGCTTTATTTTCCCTATTACTGCATGAAACTTCTGGCGCCATCGAATCAGCTACGATCACTCGTATTGTTGGGATTCCCCTGGCGGTTGGAGTTCTGACTGGATTATTCGTCGGTGGCGGAATGCCTGTGATTGAAAGCCTCTTTGGGGTAACTACCGAGGTGTCTTGGCTTGAGCAGGCAGATTTGAATCATCCGTTGATGAAGCGTTTGAGCATTGAAGCTCCTGGCACCTATCACCACAGCTTAGTCGTTGCCAATCTCTCTGAAGCAGCCGCTGAAGCCATCGGGGCAAACGCAGGAATGACGCGTGTCTGCGCTTATTTTCATGACATCGGAAAGCTGACCAAACCTGAGTACTTCATCGAAAACATGGACCCGGCGATCAATCCGCATGAGGACCTGACTGCCCGTATGAGCGCGCTGATATTGATCGCTCACGTCAAAGATGGTGTCGATTTGGCCATCAAACATAAGCTGAACTGCAGTATTATTGATGTGATCGAGCAGCATCACGGCACTTCATTGGCTTGGTATTTTTACAAGCGCGCTCTCGATCAAAAAGCGCAAATGCTACGGCTGGTTGAAGAAGGTAAATCTAAGGAAGATGACGTTCCACAGGTCAGCGAAGAAGTCTTCCGTTATCCAGGCCCAAGACCCCAATTCAAAGAATCCGCCATCATTTCATTGGCAGATGCCGTGGAGAGCGCTTCTCGTGTTCTGGAAAAGCCCAACGCTTCCCGTGTAGAGACCTTGGTCGACGAATTAGTTCAGAATCGAATGCTGGATGGTCAGCTCGATGAGTGCGATCTCACCATAGCAGAACTTGCCAAGGTGAAGGCAAGTTTTGTAAAGACGCTTCTGAGTATGATGCATAGCCGCATTAAATATCAAAAGGCTACGGAGACAGCTACCACTAGTTTTAATCTCCCTAAGGATGGGGCGGTCACCAGTGCGCTGCAAGATGGTCGCTCAATCTCCATGAAGCCATCTTTCACATCGACATTGAACCCTGAAGGCCAAGAGAAAAAGAAGCGGCCTACGCGGAAACCGCCTGCGTCTGCTGCCTAATGCCTGCCCTAAAGCTCTACAACCGCCAGCGGCAACATAAGCCGAGTCTTCCATGGCTGAGAAGGGTCATTAAAGCCGCATTACCATTATGTGAAGCTGAAGCCAAGTCATCTAAAGCTCCCCTATTGAATCTTGATGAGATAGAATTCACCATCATCAGCGACCCTGAAATTAGCCGTGTGCATGCTGAATTCCTAGAGGACCCGACCCCGACAGACGTCATCACCTTTCATCATGGAGAAATCCTTGTTAGTGCCGATACAGCCGTCCGACAAGGTGCCGAACATGGTCAGACATTAGATCAGGAACTGGCATTATATCTCATTCATGGTCTGATGCACCTTGGAGGCTGGGAAGATGATGAGGAATCGGAGGCCAAAGAGATGACACAAAGGCAGGAACGCATCCTCAAAAGTGTCACGACACAATTGCTGTAAACAACTTCAACTGCAAAGCGCAGAGTAACGTATGTTGAGCTCATGCCTAAACACAACACTATCATCCACTGGTTTCGTCGAGATCTAAGACTCACCGATAACACGGCCCTTAGCGCAGCAGTGAACGAAGGTGCACAGGTGATACCTCTTTATGTTCTAAGTGATTGGAAAAAAATTCACCATTGGACAGGCAGCATTAGACAGCAATTTTTATGTGGTTGTTTAGAAGCACTTTCAAGGAATCTGGAGACCCTCGGCAGCAAACTCATTTTGCGCTCTGGTCAGGCTGATATTGAGATCGAAAAACTGATCATTGAGACGAAAGCCAGCGCCATATACTACAATCGCGATTACGATCCCTATGGTCGCGAGATGGAAGGCAAAGTTCGAACCGTATGTGCGAAATATGCTGTCACCTTCCACGGTTTCAAAGACCGTGTTTTACACGAGGCCGATGAGGTACAAACAGGCAGTGGTGGACCTTATCGAGTTTACACACCCTACTCAAAAAACTGGCTATCCCTGGATAAAACGGCAGCTCTGGGCAGACCCAAATCATTGGGAGCAGTGCCAGCCTCTTCGATCACCAGCTTGGAACTGCCCACGCTTGCTCATTGGGAGCTCTCAGCCACCTCAGCTCATTTGCCGGCTCCAGGTGAAAGAGCTGCAAGAGAGCGCATGAAGAGCTTCATCGAGACCCGCACACTGATGAGCTACGCACAAAAACGCAACATCCCATCAGGAACCAGCACTTCGAGATTGGGACAGGATTTACGATTCGGCCTAATTTCCATTCGTGAACTGTATGCACGATGCGTAGCAGCAGTCAATCAAGCTGAAACAGCAGAGGCCCGAACATCGATAGAAACCTACATCAAAGAACTGGCATGGCGTGAATTTTACTTGGCTATCCTGTGGTTCTATCCCAGCGTCTTTGACGAAGAGTTTTCAACGGATTTTCGAGGCCTACCTTGGCCGGGAACCGATGAGGCTTTTCAATTATGGAGCCGAGGCATGACTGGTTTTCCTATCATTGATGCCGGCATAAGGGAATTGCTGAATACGGGCTTCATGCACAATCGTGTTCGCATGATCGTCTCCATGTTTCTAACAAAAGACCTACACTGCCATTGGAAACTTGGTGAGAGCTTTTTCATGCAACATCTGGTCGATGGTGAGAATGCTAGTAACAATGGTGGATGGCAATGGAGTGCTGGCACAGGTGCCGATGCCGCACCCTATTTCCGTATTCAGAATCCTTGGACGCAAACCAAAAATTATGATCCTAAAGGCGAGTATATCCGCAAATGGGTACCTGAATTAAAGACAGTGTCTCCTGAACTTTTTCAGTCACCTCCTAAAGATGGGCGGGCATTGGTTCCTGGGTATCCGCTACCGATGGTAGATCACACGACGGAACGTAATCGCACCCTAGCCATTTTCGCCAAGCATCGCGGAAAATAAGAGCCCTAGCATTTCCTGACGCACCGCCTCAAGGAGCGCTTCCAAAAAACCTAGGCTACTGCTTGTATCAAGACAGAGGCCACTCAGTGAACTGAACACCTACCTAACTGAAAATCTTGATGATGTTCAATCGCGATTTGCACTCCCATTTTTCGAGTAGCTTTCTCAGCCAATTTCAGCATCGGGCGAACCTTTCCTTTCCACTGCTCAAAATCTGACAGCTTCGTGAAGGTCTCACCATGTCGATGCCCTAGGAGAGTATGAAAACTTGTAGTTTCTGCTTCTTTTCCGATTTAGAACTCTTGAATAAAGCGGTCTACATCACCTAGACCCTGAGAAAGCCGTAAGCTGGCTTCGACAGTCATTGAGCGATCGCATACCATGCCAGAAGTATCTCAAGTGAATGTCCAAACACTCTCATCCAAGGAATTTTGGCGAGTCATAACGGTGAATCATTAAATCACGCCTGGCTGCCAATTACTGGACTCCATCGAGCGTCCGACACCTAACTGCGCACGCATGGAGGGATCATCCAAAGCCTGATCAACAGCATCTTGAAGAGCGCCTGAGGTCAGATCACCTAGCATTGGAACAGGTGTTCCGCTTCCAGGAATATACGCACCACTTTGACGTTCGCCTTCATAGATGCTGCTGTGAACAATACGTCCAGTTCCTGCCTCGATGACATTAACGCGCAGCTTGGCGTAGCCATAAGGTCGGACTAAAAGATTGCATTGAAGATCCAGCACCTCGCCCGTGATCATATATCGCGCAGCTGATTTGGCCGAAAGCATTTTCCTTGCCTGCAAGGCGTGACCAAAAGCATTGGTGACAATTTGAGCCACAGGAACACGTGTTTGAACATTTTCGATAGGCGTGCCTAATTGTGTCCGCACTGTGCCAAGCACATTCGGGCCGACATCACGGCGATCGATAAAGGGCTGAGTCACAAACTCAGCACTTCCTTGAAGCATCCGCCCAGATCCGGAAACGTAATCGAGACTGATCTGACTAGTCGTTGTGCAAGAACACAAAGAAATAGCAATAATAGAGGTAAAGAGCAAAATTGGACGGAGCATAGCAAATCAGACTTAAACAGGATCAATCAGCATTTCAATGGAACTTCTGAATCCTATTTCATGCTATTTGTGAATCATTTGAAAGTTTTTTCTCGCCATTTTGGAGCTACCTGAGTCTAATGTCATAAGGCACAGAGATTTCTTCTCAGCGCTTATACATAATAATAAAACAATACAACGCACTACTATGAAACGAGCACTCCAAAGAGGTTTCACCCTCATTGAACTCTTGGTGGTAATCACCATTATCGCGATTCTCGCGAGTTTGGCGGTCCCTACTTTTAACGTCATTCAGGACATGGCCAACCAAACCTCCACGTCCAATAACTGCCGTCAGATCATCATGGCTATGAAGATCTTTGCCCAAGAGCAAAACTCCATCTATCCAGACTCCTACAACAATCCACAAACGGGAGGCAAGGCCGTCACAGCCAATGACGCCTTTCGCGTGTTGATCTCTGAAGAAGTCATTCAAGATGAGCGTATTTTCGGAGCCAAGGCTACCATGTTCCAACCAGATGGAAACATCGGCACGTCCCCGAGCTATGATAAAGCCCTGGGTGCCGGTGAAAACCACTGGGCACTGACTCAAGCACAGACGACTTCTAGCAGCGGCATCATGCCACTTGTTTTTGAAAACCCGTCTGCTGCCAGCTGGCCACCACAATGGAATTGCGATGCCGCAGGTCAGCTAAAGCCTGGCCGCACATGGCGTGGTGG
Source organism: Prosthecobacter debontii (assembly GCA_945869675.1). Taxonomy (GTDB): domain Bacteria; phylum Verrucomicrobiota; class Verrucomicrobiia; order Verrucomicrobiales; family Verrucomicrobiaceae; genus Prosthecobacter; species Prosthecobacter debontii_A. The sequence continues at coordinate 22,906 of CAMBPS010000007.1, forward strand.
TAAGGTGATCATTGGCCGCAATGACAACTCAGTGAATGTGGAGCAACTAGCTAGCAAAAAAGGCGGCGCAGTCGGTCCAAAATCTCTGGCTGGGGGCCTCGACATCTTCACGATGGCAAGCCAAAACCAACCACAGCAGATTTTGAACATTGTGTCTGGGGGCGGACAAATGGGAGGCTCCAGCATGCCTGGTGTTGTTCCAGGCGCAGGCCAAGGTGGTCTGCCAACACTTCCAGGCACCCCAGGTGGCCTACCTGCCCTTCCGGGCGCTCCTGGTGGCCTACCACCGCTTCCAGGTGCTCCTGGCGGATTGCCTGCTCTTCCAGGTGCTCCTGGTCAGTAATCGTTCAATTCTGAATACCTTTGCTGACGCCGCCGAGTTCATTCTCGGCGGCGTTTTCTTTTGCTGAAGGCCAATCTTCGGCCAATGGTAGCAAGCATGATGGCATTCGCTTTCGTTTTAGCGCTTAGCTCATTCATAAGCGCGTTATCATTTCTTGCTGTTGGATTGAGCTTGATGGCTCTATTCCATCTTTTCACGCGTCAGAAGGATCATCGTTCAGCCGCTTTTTGGGTCGCTTTAGTGATCTTTTCACCTCTTTTCGGAGCATGCTTGTATGGGGTTCTGGGAATCAACTTTGTCCGGCGCCGTGGTCGTCATTATCGCGGCAGTATTGGCCCCGCCTACCGCGACCCACTTCCAACTTGCCCACTGTTTTCAAATCAGAACTCGGCTGCCGCAGAGCGTGATTGTTCGTTAGCCATGGTTTTGGATCGCATCTCACGTTTTGCTTTTAGTTCTGGTAATGCGATTAAAACTCTGATCAATGGTGATGAAGCTATGCCTGCGATGCTGGAGGCGATCCGTTCAGCCAACTCAAGTATCGCCTTAGCAACATACATTTTTGAGGCGCATCATATTGGGGCGGAGTTTGTGCGTGAATTAGCCGCTGCACATCAAAGAGGCGTTGAGGTGCGCGTCATCGTGGATGATGCAGGGACTCGATACTCTTGGCCTCCGGTGACTCGTGAACTCAGCCGTCTAGGGGTGCCAGTGCGACGCTTCATGCCAAACCGTTTCATTCTGCGGCTATTGACCATGAATCTGCGCAATCATAAAAAACTGCTGATCGTAGATGGAAAAGTCGGGTTCACAGGAGGAATGAACATTCGAGAAGGAAACATGATTTCACGCTCGCCAGCCCATCCTGTGCGCGATCTCCATTTCAGAATCGAAGGTCCGGTTGTCACCCAAATGCAGCGCGTGTTTGCCGAGGATTGGAGTTTTTGCCATGGTGAATCTCTGGACGAAAAGCTTTGGTTCCCAGCCATTGCGGCAAAAGGTTCTGCTCATGTTTTAGGCATCATCGACGGCCCCGATGAAGACTTTGAGGCAATGCCCGTAGCCTTATTTGCTGCGCTCAATGCAGCGCGCAACCGTGTATGTATTCTAACGCCCTATTTCTTGCCGCCTGCCACGCTTCTAGCCTCGCTCAATTTATGTGCGACGCGTGGAGTCGAAGTTTCTATTATAACGCCAGCAAAGAATAACATTCCCATGGTGGCGTGGGCTGCGCGCACTCTCTATCCAGATCTTCTCGAAGCTGGCTGCCGCATCTATGAATCACCCGCTCCCTTTGATCATTCAAAAATATTATTGATCGACGATGCCTGGTCTTGCGTTGGATCAACGAACTGGGACCCACGCAGTCTGCGTTTGAATTTCGAGTTTAATCTCGCCTGTCACGATGAAGCTTTAGCTGCAACTCTTAGCAGCATTTTTGAGATGAAAAAGGCGGAATGCCACGAGTTGACAACTGATATGCTGGAGATGACGCCTATGTCTCAGCGCTTGCGCAATGGCATCGCCCGTCTTTTCATTCCGATTCTTTAGTATTTATAATGGAACAAACTCTAGCCACTGCCGAAGCGACTCAAAAATGGGGTCACAATCTTGCAAGCCAACTGCGAGCGGGCGATGTGATTGCTCTATGCGGCCATTTAGGAGCTGGTAAAACACAAGCCACGAAAGGCATCGTCGCGGGGCTGGGCTCAATGATCGATGCCACAAGTCCCACCTTCACTCTCGTTCACGAGTATTTAGACGGCAAACTTCCAGTGTTCCACTTTGACTTCTATCGGATGGATGAACCCGCGCAGGTTTTCACCGTAGGATGGGACGATTTTCTGGATGAATCCGGCGTGATCATTGTGGAATGGGCCGATCTTTTCCCAGACCTATTACCACCTCAAACAAGGTGGTTTTTTTTCGAATCCTTGCCTAGTGGTGAAAGGCGTGTGATGGAGAAAGCTAGCCTATGACTGAACGCATCGTCCTCGCACTTGATCTTTCTTCCTCACGTGGTGTCATTGCTGTGACGAAAGGTGAAGTCGTGCTATTCGAGACCTCTTTTCAATCCGAGCGCTCACACAATGCCCAGGTTTTTTCACCGCTCAAAGAAGCCCTTGAGATCATTGGCAATCATAAAGCAGTCATTGCTGTTGGAACTGGGCCAGGTTCTTACACTGGCGTTCGCATCGCTATCGCAGCCGTTCAGGGGGTCGCCTTATCTCGCGACTGGCCCGTTCTGGGCTGGCCATCTATTGCGACTGTTGATCTGCCTCATTACCACATTTTAGGCGATGCCCGACGAGGTCGTTTTTATACCGCCACAGTTATGGCGGGCCACCTAATCACTCCTCCGACACTTCAATCTGCCGAGCAGGCACTGACTGAAATTTCAAAAGGCGGCAAGTGGTTAAGTCTTGATAGCAAGCCCCCAGCTATTTCTGTTGAAGTGGAATGCTTTCATCCTGATGCAGTTCAGCTTGGGCGGCTCGTCGGACGTTGCTCTGAGGAAAAGGCTACCAGCAGCTCAAAAGCGCTACTGGAGCCTATCTATCTCGAAGAAGCCTTTATCACCATGGCAAAAAAGATTGGGAAAACGGTGCCATTAAAAGGTAAAACTCCTTCAAAAGAGGTTTGAAAGCGGTTTTCTAGGATTGACTGTGCTGTTCTGCTCCTACACGAAGTGAAATCACACCCCTAATGCCAGCTGCACCCGATTCTCGAATTCTTATTGTTGATGCTGATCCAGACTTTCTTGGCTGGGCAGCCGCTCACTTGAAAGCACCTGGTGTGACTGTCGCGACGGCTGAAAAAGCCGATGAAGCACTCTCTAGCTATCAAAAAAATCGGGCAGACATCGTGTTAGCAGAAGTCCGCCTCCCAGGCATTTCTGGCATTGAGCTTTTGAAACGCATTCGAATGAACGATCCAAATGCCATGGTTATCCTGTTCAGTGGCGTTGCCAGCACAAGCAATGTCATTGAAGCCATGCGTCTCGGGGCGTATGACGTTCTCGGAAAAGAAAAGCTTCCGTATGAGTTAAGAACCATTGTCGAGAGTGCCTTACGATCCAACGAGTCTCGCCGACTGACACGCGCTCAGGTCTCTGAAGTGCCGACTGAGACCATTCAGGAGACCATCATTGGTCGCTCCAGTGCGATGCAGGATGTGTTTAAAATGATCGGCCGCGTTTCCCGCAGTGATGCGCCGGTGATGGTCACAGGCGAGAGTGGTTGCGGAAAGGAATTGGTAGCAGGAGCCATTCACAAATTCAGCCCTCGCACACTGAAAGAATTTGTCGCCATCAACATCACCTCCATCCCTGACAACCTCATGGAAAGTGAGATTTTCGGTCACGAGAAAGGTAGTTTTACGGGAGCGGTGACTCAGCGCATAGGACGCTTCGAACAGTGTGACGGCGGGACATTATTCCTCGATGAGATCGGGGACATGCCGCTCGCTGTGCAAAGCAAGCTTCTACGAGTGCTTCAGGAAGGTGAATTCAGTCGAGTAGGTGGTAATCAGACGCTAAAATGCGACGTGCGAGTGCTTGCAGCTACAAATAAGGACCTTGAGGCTGAAGTTGCCAAAGGCACGTTCCGCGAAGATTTATTTTATCGCCTCAATGTGGTGCGTATTCATATTCCACCGCTTCGTGAACGCCGTGAAGATGTGCGTCTTCTGGCTGAATTTTTCTTGCATCGCCAATCGACTCGTCGGCGTGGACCTTCCATGCGTTTTACCGATGATGCATTGGCTTTGCTGGAGGCCTACGATTGGCCAGGAAATGTGCGAGAGTTAGAAAACACCATTCAGCGTGCATGCGCTCTTTCAAACTCAGACGTTCTGTTGCCGTCGGACATTCCTTTGGGGAGTGTCGGAGCGAGTCGTCATGCCAATCCAGCCACCACAGTGACACGGATGAGAGACGCTTTAACAACACTCATTCACGTGGCACAAACCTCCCCAGACATCGAACTGATGCCGTGGATGGAAAAAGAAATCGTTCGTCTTGCCTACCGTCATTTTGAGGAAAATGCACCCAAGACTGCCAAATTTCTGGGCCTTGCTGTGACGGACGTTCAAGCCCGACTTGACCTAGGCGGAGTCAAGAAAGCCACAAAGAAAGCAGTGGCGGTTGAAAAGTCGGCCAAAGAGTAAGACCTCCGAAAGATCGGATTAATCTCGGCTCGGACTCTCTGTGCTGGCTCCGCCACCCACAACATCTTCATCAGAGAGATCATAGCCGACCATTTTCACTTCGCCGCGGCGGATCTTTTTCTTAGCCATGGCCACGGAGATCCAGCGAAATTCCTCATTATTGTCCAGTAGAACTTTAAAGACCATGGTCAGAGGCACTGCCAAGAACATGCCAAGGGGCCCCCAGAGCCAACCCCAGAAAATAACGGACAACACAACTACCAATGGGGAGATACCAAATCGATTTCCAAGAAGCGTCGGTTGCACAAAGTTATCCAGGCAAAAATTGACCAGAATGTAGCCGATAGCTACCCCGATAGCACCACCCGTGCCGTGTTGCACCAGAGCTTCGACAATGGCCGGAATACTTGCTGCGGTTGACCCGACGGCTGGGATATAATTGAATAAGAACGCTAAAATCGCCCATAGCAGCGGATACTGAAGATCCAGAAAATAGCACCACACACCTGCCAAAATACCAGTCAGTGCACTGATAAGCGTCTTCACTCCGAGATACTTCTGAATATCACTCGCACTTCTAAGCAGGCCGCTGAAATCGGGTCCGCCTGCGACTTGAACCGAATGCAGTCGACTGGTCGTCCCTTGAGCTTCCATGAGGACAAACATCATTAAAATCAAAACCATGATTAAGCCCGCGAATACGCTGGCAACCGTGCCAAAGGTGCTACCAACAAGAGATCCGATGGAACTCATGACATCTTGGCTGGTGGCATAGCCGATCAGTTTGTTCCAGTCGAATAGACTGCCGATGATGCCAGCCGCCCCCTCAATCCCATTTGTTTCTAACCACCCAGCAAACTCGTTCATGTAAGTCTCTAAGCCTCGCAGATAGCGTGGCAGATCTCGATTGAAACTGATGAGCAACCGGACAGCAAGAGTCACAAATACAGCAACAAAACCCAGATTAACCAGCATTGTGATGATCAAAGCTATAGGCCTTGGAATGCGATGCTTCACCTGCCATGCCAATAGAGGGAAGCTTAAAACAGCTAGGAAGAAGGCGCAGGCCATCGGCACCAAAATGCCAGCTGCTGCCTTCATGCCAGCAAGAACGACCATCAGGCAGGCCAGCGTGATGACCATTTGGGAGCTTTTTCTACCCCAGTCCTGGGTTTCTTGACGGTGATGATTGATTGACATGATCGAAGGGGGATTAAGCGATGACTATCCAGCATGACAGTAGAGTTGGCGAATGGCTTTCAGTGAATTTATCATGAATTGGGCACATAAATGAAAATAAAGCTTTTCATCTATGGCTCTCTTTGAATGATCCAATTCGCTGCCCGCGTTTTTTTCCGCTCATGTCTACATCAGATACTCCTATTTCTCCCGCCGCTAGACGCGGTTACATCGCTGCACTCGTCGCTGCCTTTCTTGGTTGGCTTTTTGATGGATTTGAGATGGGCCTATTTCCTCTGATTGGAAAACCTGCTCTCCAAGATTTACTGCCCAATGCTTCCCCCTTGGTTCAGGGACAGTGGTTCACGGTTATCATCGCCGTTTTTCTTGTCGGCGCGGCCACAGGCGGTGTTCTGTTCGGCTGGTTAGGGGACAAACTCGGGCGAGTTAAAGCCATGGCATTGGCCATTTTCACCTTCGCGATTTTCACGGGACTGTGTGCATTTGTGACAGAGGCTTGGCATTTTGCTGGCCTGCGCTTTATCGCCTCACTTGGCATGGGCGGCGAGTGGTCACTCGGCGTGGCATTAGTGAACGAACTGTGGGCTGGTAAAAACCGAGCTTGGATTGCTGGGTTAATCGGTGCTGCTTCAAATATTGGCTTCTTACTCACGGGTATTCTTAGTTTAAAACTTAATGCTTCGATTGAATCAGTGACGGGTATGCTAGGTAGTCTTGGCCTGAACCAGAGCACCGCCGATTATCTCCTGCATAATCGCGCTTGGCGTTTTATTGCCGTGAGTGGCGCCTTGCCTGCACTGATTAATTTCTTCATCCTGATCTTCGTGCCTGAATCCCATAAGTGGGAGGAAGAAAAGGCTTCTGGTAAAACGTCTCACTGGGCCACTTGGGACCTCATGGGCGTTCTGCTAGCCGCAGGTGCAGCTTTGGTTATTATTTATGTCTGGTCGCCGATGACCACGATAGGCACACCTGTGGCGACAGCGATCACCCTCATCGGTCTAGTTATCGCCATGTGGGGCTACCTTCACCCTGTGCGACAATACATGGTCCGCTCTGCTGCGGCTCAAAAAATCAAGACCACTGAGCACAGCTTAGTTCTGAAACATCTCATCGTAGGTGCTGGCCTCGCATCAGTCGCGCTTCTCGGAACCTGGGGATCGACGCAACAAGCCGCTAAATGGGCCAGTGGACTTTTACCGGCAGGTAGCACTCTTCCGATCATTGAATACACAGTCATCGCCACCGCTCTTGGGGCCATCTTGATCTCTCTGATCACTCCGCTGATTGCTGACAAACTTGGTCGCCGTTTTACTTTCACCTTGCTTTGTGTGCTGAGTCTTGGAGCAGCTATAGGTTTCTTCAAAACCAACCAACCTTTTACTGAAAACGCCATCACCGGGTGGTTCTACCTCAGCGCTTTCCTTCTTGGTGGTCTGACGGCCTCCTTTTATGGATTCTTCCCTCTTTATTTCCCTGAGCTTTTTCCCACAAGTGTCCGCGCCACGGGCCAAGGTTTTTGCTTCAACTTTGGTCGTCTGATAGCAGCGATCGGCTCCCTCCAGCTTGCCAATTTGGTGAAGCTCTTCGGAACCGAGGCCAATGCTTACTCGATTCTTTCCTGCGTCTACATTCTCGGCATGATCCTCATCTGGTTCGCCCCAGAAACCAAGGGCCGCTCATTAAGCTAATAGCCAGAAGCAAGGGGATACCTAGCTAGTTTTCGGCGCAGTTCAAAACAAGACCACACTTAGCGCGATGACCTGTTCCAAAGGGTTGTAAACGCGTAGCCCTGGCTTTGACGCACCCGCGCCCCATACAAGCTTACAGCCCCGTTCACAGTCGCTTGATCAAAAGCAGAAGAACTCCACCAGAGTTGTCCGCATGAGGTAAGCAGGCACCGACATTCAAGTTATTGACCCCAATTTCTCAAAAGTGACCATCACACGCCTTGATTCATTACATCGCAGCCCAATGAGCCAAAAACCGACAAAAGGCGCGCTAAGCTAAAAACCAAGGTTGCGATCTTCGAATGACGGGGCGTATTTGGAGATCCATGAAAACGCCAAGTTTCCTAACCCAAGCCTTTTGCCTCTTTTCCTGTCTTCCGCTAATCCAAGCGGCCGATTGGTCAACTTGGCGTGGACCGAATCGGGATGGCATCTCAGCAGAGAAAGACTGGAAGATCGCTGTTGAACCCAAAGTGCTCTGGAAAGCCGAAGTGGGACTGGGGTTTTCTTCTTTTGTGACTGCCGGTAATCTGGTTTTCACCTCAGGCCATCATGATGACAAGGATAGCGTTTTTTGTCTGAATGCCACAACAGGTGAAGTCATCTGGACCCACGCTTACCCTGCCGATCTTGGCGATAAATACTATGAAGGTGGCACCTCGGCGACGCCAACTTTGGATGAAGGAAAGCTTTATCACTTGAGCCGTTGGGGCGATCTCTTCTGTTTTGAAGCGGCCACGGGGAAAATCGTCTGGGAGAAAAATGTCCAGAAGGAAACCGACTCTAATGTGCCCGAGTGGGGTTATGCAGGAGCTCCCCTAGTCCAGGGAAAATTACTGATTCTAAATGTCGGCAAAGCCGGTATGGCAGTGGACAAAGCCGACGGCAAAATCGTCTGGAAAAGTGATACAGACAGTGCTGGCTATTCGACCCCCTATCCGATCACTCGTGATGGTAAAGATCTGGTTATTATTGGATCCGCCGACAACTACACTGCAGTGGAGGTAGCCAACGGAACTCCTCTTTGGTCTTACAAATGGAACACGCGCTACGGGGTCAATGCCGCCGATCCGATCCTAAATGGAGATACTCTTTTCATCTCCAGCGGCTACAACAAGGGCTGCACACTGATTAAACTGACGGCCAGTCAGCCAGAAAAAATCTGGGAGAACAAGGTCCTCAAAAATCAATTCAATTCCAGCGTATTGCTAAATGGTCACCTTTACGGCATTGACGGAGATCAGAACAGCCGTTGCTCACTCAAATGCGTGAGTTTGAAAGACGGCAAAGAAGTCTGGGCAGAGAAGAGCATCGGTTTTGGTTCACTTATGGCAGCCGATGGACGCCTGATCATTTTGACTGAAAAAGGCGAACTGGTCATCGCCAAAGCCAGCACTGAAAAGTTTGAAGAGATCAATCGCAGCCAAATTCTCAGTGGACGCTGCTGGAGTGCACCCGTGCTGGCCAATGGTAAGTTGTTTGCCCGCAATACGCCAGGGCACATCGTGTGCCTAGAGGCCACGACCAAGTAAGCCACCATAAAAAATAGAAAAACGGGCTAAAAAAACCCAGCCTACCTCATTTCATGTCATTGCCGACTGTTCGCTTCAAGCACGCCCGATTCTCCGCACGCTTCCCAGAAACTTATCGCTACTCAAAGTCACACTACTGGATGGCATCGGTAGAAGGCGAGCCGAATCTCTGGCGTGTTGGCTTCACCAAGTTCGCTACGAGAATGCTTGGTGAACTTGTCGATTGCGAATGGCAGCTCAAACAAGGTGAAGCTATGGAACCTGGAAAAATCGTCGGTTGGGTGGAAGGCTTCAAAGCCGCCTCCGACGTCTATGGCGTGATGCAAGGCACCTTTGCCGAAGGTAATCCCTATTTAAAACAAGACGCCTGTATCGTCCGAACCGATCCCTATGAAGTCGGCTGGCTCTACTCCGCTCACGGTGAGCCTGAAGCAGATAGATTGGACGTCCATGGCTACATCGAATACCTCAGCGGCATCATTCAACGCATGGCCGAGGAAGGCCACGGCGAAGAAGAGGTAGCTGAAGATTGATCCGATTAGCCGTCAATCAACGACTCTAGATCACTTTCCAGCAGACCACTCATGAGTGGTGAGTGATCATCAATCGCGGCCTCGACAAGTCCGCGTTTCTTGGCTTGTAGGGCCAAGATACGTTCTTCGACGGTGCCGCGCATGGCCAGACGATAGGCAGTAACGACGCGCTGCTGACCGATACGATGGGCGCGGTCAATGGCCTGGGACTCGACAGCTGGATTCCACCAAGGATCGAGAAGAACGACGTGATCTGCAGCCGTGAGATTTAGCCCATAACCACCGGCCTTTAAACTGATAAGGAAGACGCGACGCTCCTTCTCAGTTTGAAAAGATTTTACTTGTGCCTCACGATCTTGGCTACTGCCGTCTAAGTAAGCATAAGTGATCTGACGGCTTTCCAGAGCCTCGCGAACCAGTTTGAGATACTGCACAAATTGACTGAAGATTAACACTTTTCCTCCGCCTTCCAGAATAGCATCGATACGCTCGAGCAGCATGGGCCATTTGCCAGACAGATCATCGGGCTCTAAACCAGAAAGGGTCTCCTTTTGCAATCCAGTGAGTCGAAGATCACAACAAACCTGACGCAACCTTAACAAGACGGTGAACATGGTCATCTTAGCCCCGCCTTGACCTGAGCGCTTCCTTGCGGCTTTGATCTCCTCACGACCCTCTTCTAGCAAGCGCCGATAAACCTCAGCCTGGGCAGGCGAAGGATCGCACCAGAGAATTTGCTCGATTTTTTCAGGAAGATCCTTGAGCACCTCGCGCTTGGTTCGACGCAGGAAATAAGGCCTTAGTAGTTTTTTCAAACGCTCGCTAGCAGAAAGGCCCGCTGGTGTGTCCATGCCTCCCTGAATGGGCTGCTCGAAGCGCTCTTTGAAATGTTCGCGACTGCCAAGATAACCAGGTAAGGCAAACTGATAGATAGCCCAGAGATCCCGAGTCGAATTCTCTACAGGTGTGCCAGTCAGCGCTACACGAGCGTTACATTGAAGGGATCTAACAGCCTTTGAGGCATCTGTATCAGGATTGCGAATGTAACTCGCCTCATCAAGAAGCAGAAGCGCCCAAGACAGCTTTCTCAGAACCTCCAGATCTCTCACGACCAACTGATAGGTGGTAATGATGACATCATAAGATTCAATGGATTTCAGTGTTGCTACACGTCCGCTACCCTGTGAAATGACCACTTTTAAATGAGGAGCAAATCGCTCGAATTCGGCACGCCAGTTTCCTGTAAGCGATTTTGGGCAAACAATGAGCACCGGATTTCTGTCCGCTGATTTTCGGCGAGCTAGAAGCATCATAACGAGAGCAATGCTCTGAACAGTCTTACCCAACCCCATCTCATCCCCCAAAACACCACCGCGGTTGGCTTGCACCAATGAGTCCATCCAGCGCACCCCAAGAAGTTGATAAGGGCGCAATCGAGAACCAAGGTCACCCAATTGCGACAAGACTGAAGCCTCAGCGGGCAAGCCTGCATACTCATCTGAATCACCAGCTTGAAAATAGCTGGAATGCAGAGCGCTGATACGCGCACCCTCTGGCGTGAGCTGAAGGGGAACATCTCGGAGGGTGTCCTCAAATTCCTCCACACTTTGCAGATCCAGAAGGTACTTTTTGCCATTTTTTCCCTGCACCGATCGCTGGCCTGACCGAACCAAGCGTAACACTTCCGCCCGTGGCAGCCTGAAGCCATCAGGTGCCTCGTAGCCAAATTCCATGGCCAGCCAATCGCTACCTGAACCCGAACCGCCATTATCCGCTGGACGCTGGCGGACCAACGGCATGATCCGCGCCACACCGCGAGTGGCAGCCAGCCAGCGATCGCCCTCAATGACCTTGAAGAGCTTCTTCAAACGCGGTAGTTCAGAGGCATAAAAACCCATGACTGCATCTGCTCCCTGAAGTCGATAGGGTGTTACATTAGTAACAGAATTAATCCCCGAAATCATCTTAAAACCAAGACCTTTCAAAAAAGCAAAAAGCCGAAATTCAGCATCCACGTTCTGTGTGTAATAAACACCTTTAGATAATTGGTCCTGAATTGGATAAAATTTATTATTGATTTCAGAAACAGACTTTTCTGAAATCGGCCAGCGCTCCCCTTGATGTAACGCAAATAAAGTAACATCAAGCGACTGAAGCGACCCTTCAATAGTGAGCTCAAACTCGCACGGGACTGGCGCCACGTGGAAGTTCTCCAAGGCATTCCCCAGCAACTGAATACGAAACGCCTCCGTAACGGCCTCTCGATTGGTAATAAACCAGCGAAGGGGACGAGAACAAGGCAAATCAACAATAAGTTGCGATAGGTCGCGAGTGAGTTCTGGTAACTTAAAAAGCGTTACTGTCTCACGGCATACCCACCAGGCCAACCGCTTACTACTAAGCAATGGCTTCTGACCTTGTGCATCCAAACTGAACTTCACTTCGCCCGAATCTCCAGTGGACTCGACTAGGAGTGGAAGACGAACTGGATCAGCAGCAACTGCTACGGATTGACCGCCGCCTGAAGGTTTACCCGCAATGAGACGCGGATGTTCCGCTGCGCATTCTAGAAATTCACCAAATAGTTTCGCGGACATCGATAGCGGTGCGCTTTGCCCCAGAACGCCTTTTTCTGCCAGCCAAGCAGCCAGAACAGATTCTTCCCCTTCCCCATCCAAGTTATATTTCACATACACCCCTACAGGCTCTTTTTGAATCCCCGTCATGAGCATTTCCGGCAGATAAGCAGTGTAGCGTCCAGGCAGACGCTTCGGCAGACGCTTTAAATGTAACGATTGATTAGTTACTCCTAACGGAACTCCGGATAGCTTTTCTTCAGCATCTTCTGGCTTTCGTGGCTTTAGAAAAAGGAGCACTGTAGCAATCGAGTGCTCACAGATGAGCCCACGCCGAGCACTTGGACAGGTGCATAAGTTATCCACATCACGGGGGGATCGTATAGACAAACCGCAGGCAAACTTCAATTTACCGTGTCCGGCAAGACCTCGGATTTTTCCTGCATCCGATGAGTTTAGCGACACCAACCCAGCATCCAAGAGGCCGCGGGCCGCTTTCATGACCTGCCAACCGCCTATTTCTCCAAGCCATTTCTCTGTAATTTCCATTTCTTTCTGGCGCTATGCAGAGTTCCAGTTCAAAGTCTGACGTCAAGGTTTCTTATGAGGATCGTCGCAATCACGAATCAAAAAGGTGGAGTGGGCAAAACCACGACTTCTATCAATCTGGCCGCATGCCTCGCTCAGCGCGGCGTTCGCGTCTTACTCATCGACCTTGATCCTCAGGCAAACGCCACAAGCGGCCTAGGGCTTGCTCAGGAGGACGGTGGCAGCCTGTATTCAGCGCTCGTGCTAGGAACAGACCCATACACTGCGATTCGAAGCACGCGGCTACCTAATCTTTCCATCATCCGCTCTCACCAAGAGCTTGCAGGCTGTGAGATTGAACTTGCTCAAAACGGCAATCATCTTGCGAGACTCCGCGAAGTGCTGAACCCTCTGCGCCAATCCGGGCACTTTGACTATATCCTTCTTGATTGCCCACCATCCCTGGGCGTCCTAATGACATCGGCCCTTGCTGCGGCTGACGAGTTACTTGTGCCTCTGCAATGTGAATATTTTGGCCTTGAAGGACTCTCTAAAATCGTTGGCGTTGTTCAGCAAATTAGAGATTGCGGCGCCAATCCCAATTTATTGCTCGAAGGCATCGTCATGACCATGTACGATTCACGCGCAAACCTTTCTCAGCAGGTCGTCGGAGATGTGAGGAACTATTTTGCTGAAGTTATTTACAACTCAATTATCCCTAGAACTGTTCGTTTAGGTGAAGCGCCAAGCTTTGGGAAATCCATCATTGAATATGAGCCAAACGGAAAAGGTGCCGCTGCCTACACGGAACTGGCCGAGGAATTTCTGGCTCGTCGCGCCTGCAAATGACTGAGCCAGACGTTCCAAACTAAAACAAGATAAGTTAAGCCCTAGAAGGGAATCTTTTCAAAGAGGAACACCTTCGAACGGTGCGATGGAGGTTGGACTGACAGCGTAAGTCTAACGCGGTTCATCAAAACAACTGTTCAGGTGATCACTCTTAAGAAAATATTCAGTTATATTGATTATCAGTTTGCGTTTAACAGCATGAATTGTATCCCTGATAATTACCATGAGCCTTTCCCTTACCTCCGATTCTCATTTGTCTAAACCTAGTCTCTTCCAATTCAGCGACGCAAAGTCTGCCACCGGCAGTATTGATTGCGCTATTTTGATGGCTGCCTTGGTGGCTATTTGTGGAGGCTGCCTCTTCATCTTAGATCTCGCCTCGGCTCGCAGTTCAGGCCAAGATTCAATGGTGTTAAATTTCGCCTCACAAATAGTTCATGCCATTCCCTCGGTTGTGAGTTCGATCAGCACTTATTTCACGCTGTTTTTGAGCAGTATCCTGACATCTGGTATCCTTGTAGCCTTCGTTTACGGACTTCGCGCCTTGGACCAAAAAGTCACTGGCTCACACAACCACAAGTCATCTTCCTACTTCACGGTAAGGGCTGCTAAAGTCGCTAGCATCAATCAATGCAAGGCTGCTTCCCGTGGCCGTGAAAGTCGACTCTTTCTGATTTCGCCTGTGTTTCAGTAAACTGTTAGTCTATCACTGACCTGAGCCAAACCAAGTGCTCATCGACTGCCCACTGTAGCCAGTCATCTCCAAATAGCCTCTGCCAGTTATCTGCCTACTTTTGGCGGTTCCAGTGTAGTCCACAGCCCCCTCCCAGTATCCCAGTCCTGGAGTGGCCTCAGAATGAAATTCCTGATTCTTCATGGCTGCACGACATCGCAAGGAAATTCCTTGCGTGGGTATTTCAATCTTCCAACTAATCGGATAGTTGGCTCCAGTTGACGATTTCCAAACCTCTCCTGGTGTGAGTGTAAAAAGATTGGAGCCAAGCGGAATAGCCTGGCCATCTGGCAGGATCAAGGTGCCTGCATTGGAGCCAGCTGTGCCGCCACGCAGTTGGAAAATCATCAACTCACTGCCATCACTGAGTTGCGCGCTGAACCAATCCCAACCCAGAGTGCCTTTCTCTAAAAAACTAGAACCAAACTCATGATCCATCCAGCTGTCACCCGCCACTTCATGGACCTCACCCTTTAAAATCAGGCTCCCTTGAGTTGGCATTCGTGAGTGTGAGTAATAGTGGCTGGCATTTCCAGCTATGCTGCCTTTTTGACTGATGCCATCATGACCATGAATCACTGGCCTTTTTCCAGGCTGCAATTTTAGATTCAAAGCAAAGTCACGATCTTGAGCATGAAGGGTCATCTGCCCATCGGTGGTGATCAGCACTTGCCAGTCTTCATTCCACACTCTTTGTTCGGTCGCTCCTGCCAAACCTGGACCTGAACGATTCAACCGATCTGCATGATGATATTCTGAGACTGTCAGATCACTGATGGCGAAATGCGCCATCCACGCATCACGCAATGCCCAGGGTGAAGCATTGGCTGGCACCAATGTTGCCCCTATTCGGAAAAAAGTCAGTTGGTAACCGAAGCGGCGTCCCTCTGGGGAGGCTACATTGCCTGTGTAATACCACCACTCGATTTTATGCTCCGGGTGCTGACCATGATCACGAGGAAACGCATACGAATATCCGGGCAATGCTGGCCTCCACTCTTGAGCATCGGCTTGGCCGCTAGTGAGCAAAAACAAGATCGCCAAGCCTATGCCACGAGTCACCCTCCTGGCAGGATAGAGGCCAGCCAGCATGGTGCCAATGACCGTCAGCACGGTCGATCCGGTTAAGAACAGCCAAGGTGTATGAAACTGGATACTCCAGCCAAAGCTCTGCGGATTGATTACATGAATCAGCACCAGCGATAGCAGGATTCCCACGATCAATCCCAGCACCTGACTCACCAGGCCCAGAAGTCCCGACTCCAGAACTATCGTGCGCCGGACCTGACTAACGTCTGCACCAGCAATGCGCAACAATCGAATTTCATCGCTCCGCTCTAAAACCATCGTTAACATTGTGGCAGCCACACCCGCCATGGCAACGAGAATAGCGATGATTTCAAGCGCCCAAGTGATAGCAAAAGTCGCATCAAATATGCGCAATACCTCAGCACGCAATCCGGCATTGGTGAAGATCGCCACAAAACCCTTGCCCTCCAACCGTAGAATCAAATCATCACGTACTGCATCAGCTTCAAATCCAGGTTTCAAATACAAGGCTACATGAGTCGGGCGGCTTTCACCAAACCACCACTGAAACTCAGATTGATCCATCGTGATCGTTCCACTGTCATTTGAGTAGTCGTAAAACTGCGCCAAAATGCGAAACTCATGTGGCCCCTTCGGCGTCGTGAGCGTGATCGAATCTCCTTCCCTCAGATGAAAGCGCATCGCGAAGCTCTCGGAGATAAAGATTCCACCGTGCTCTTTGGCTGACTTGAGCATGGCCTTTGGGTCACCTGCGGTCTTGAAAGCGATTCTACCGTGTTCAATCTGCACACCAAAATTTCCTATTCCCAGCTTCACCACCCGATCTCGGAAGGGCAGATCCATGGCCCTATATCCATCATACGCTAATACTGCCGGATGCATCCTCAACGCATCCAGAGTAGCAGCAGAAAAGGTCGGCGGACTCTGACTACGCGGAGGGGTTCCAGGCCTGACATAAAGATCCGCCCCCATCGTCTGATCTACCCAGTACAGAACCGTCTGCCTGAAGCTACCGACCATCACAGCGATGGCCACCGTCAGCGCCAAAGCGACGGATAGAGCCGCTACTGAGATCGACAGGCGCTGTGTCGAAGCCTGAATCTGAGCCGCAGCCAATCGGCCCTCCATCCCAAAAGCTCGGGCTAAAAGTGGACGCATCCCTTTAGCAACCCAATACAGCATCATCGGCACCGCAAAAGTCGCCGCCAGAATCGCACAAAAAGCTGCCCCATAGCCCCAAAGAGGCAAATCCATCACAGGCTCTTGCATGGCAGCCAACCAGCCAGTTATAAGAAAACCAAAAGGTAAAAATAACCGAAAGATAGATTTTTTCTGTGCTTGCCCCCATCTAGGCCCACCGTCCCGAACAGCTTCTACAGGGGACACACACGCTGCCTCAATGGCAGGCAGTGCCGCAGCCACAAGGGACAATGGCACCGCAATACCAAGACCCGCAAGCCAGTGCCACAGATTCAAAGGAGGCACCGTTGCTGCAGTCGCCACGTAAAGCGTATCGACCGTCGTCGATGTCAAAGCGATGGCTAATTCGGCCAAGCCTTTGGCCAACGGCACACCGAGGAGCGCGCCAGCTAAACCCAGAACCAAAGCCTCTCCTAAAAACAACTGTAGCACGTGCATTTGCGTCACACCCAGTGTCCGCAACATACCGATCTCACGGCGGCGTGACATGACCGCAACTGAGATAGTATTGTAGATCAAAAATAAACCCACAACGAGAGCGATACCTGACAACATCGTCAGATTAAAGTGAAATGCCGCCAGCATCTTCTCCACGGCAGCACTCCGTCGCTGAGGTCGCTGAACGGTAAGGCTCAGCGGCAAGCGTTGCTTTAACATCGCCTCTGCTTTGTCCAAAGTCACCCCATCATGCAGACGCAGATCTAGCCGATCCACTCGGCCCAACCGATCCAGTGCAACCTGGGCATTGGCAATGTCCATCACCCCGAGTGATTGAGACGCCATGGCTGACTGCGGGATTCCGTGCTTGGACGACTTCGGGTCGCCAATCACTGCCGCCACCATGACCTCACTACGCCGGTCCCCGATTCTAAGGATGAGCTTCCTGCCAACTACCAGCCCATGCCTTTGAGCAAAACCATGAGTGACCATCAGACTATTCGGCTTCGCCAAAAAACTCATCAACTCCATGCCGCTAGCCGACGAACCTGTCAGTGCATAATCACGTAGAGCCGGGTCACGCAGCGCATCGATCCCGATCACGCGCAGGGTCTCGCTGCCCTGTCCAACGACCTCGGCCGTCACATCCGCCTCGATCACGGGTGTGGCGATGCCGATCTCTCGGAGCCAAGCCAAGCCGGGAATCAACGCCTCATCAATGCCCACCGGCGGACAGGTGATTTCCAGCGACGCCTTCCCCGAAACAGCATCCAGAGCTGCGCTAAAGCTCCGCAGCGACCCTTGATTGGCCAGCTGAATGGCCAACATCACCGCCACCCCCAAAGTAACGCCCAGCGCCGTCAGCAAAGTGCGTAGTCGATTGACCCGCATGGGCCTTAGAATGAGACGAGAGAACAGCATTAGAACAAAGTTAAATTAGGCATACGTCCCATAATCGCGTTTCGGCAAGGTGTAGCCGCATTTCATGAAATAGACTGAGCAGAACCGAAGGTTGACGCGTCCCCCCCCTGCGCTTATGCATGGGACCCGGCACGGCATCTGCTCTGCTGGGAACATCCCCCAAAAAATCCCACACACACTTACAATGGTCAAAATCGGCATCAATGGTTTCGGGCGCATCGGTCGCCTCGTGTTTCGCGCAATCTGTGATCAAGGCCTGCTTGGCAAAGAGATCGACGTCGTCGCCGTAAACGACCTCGTGTCCGCAGACAACCTCGCTTACCTCGTCAAATATGACTCCACGCAGGGCAAAGCCCGCGAAAGCGTTTCTTCCAAGAAAAGCAGCCCTGATCTGGCCGAAGATGACATCCTAGTCGTCGATGGTCACGAGATCAAATGCCTCGCCGTTCGCGCGGGTCCTTCCGCACTGCCATGGAAAGAACTCGGCGTAGACATCGTCATTGAGTCCACAGGTCTCTTCACTGAGCGCAGCAAGGCCCAAGGTCACATTGACGCCGGCGCTAAGAAGGTCATTATTTCTGCTCCTGGCAAAGAAGAAGACATCACGATCGTCATGGGCGTGAACCATGAGAAGTATGACTCATCCGCTCATCACGTCATCTCCAATGCCTCCTGCACCACGAACTGCTTGGCACCTGTCGTTCACGTGCTCCTCAAAGAGGGATTCGGCGTCGCTGAAGGTCTCATGACCACGATCCATAGCTACACCGCTACACAAAAGACCGTGGACGGCCCAAGCGCCAAAGACTGGAAAGGTGGCCGCAGTGCTGCCATCAACATCATTCCAAGCGGAACTGGCGCAGCCAAAGCCGTCGGTCTGGCCATCCCGGAAGTGAAAGGCAAGCTTACCGGCATGTCCTTCCGCGTTCCGACACCAACCGTTTCTGTCGTCGATCTCACTGTGAAAACAGAGAAAGAGACCAGCTACAAAGAAATCAGCGCAGCCATGAAAAAGGCCAGCGAAACCTACCTGAAGGGCATCCTCAACTGGACTGCCGATGAAGTGGTCAGCACCGATTTCATCCACGACCAACACAGCTCCATCTTCGACCACGGCTCAGGCCTTGAACTGAACAGCAAGTTCTTCAAGCTCGTCAGCTGGTATGACAACGAATGGGGTTACAGCAACCGCGTCGTCGATCTCGTGAAATACATCGTCAGCAAAGGCCTCTAATTCTCTCAAGATAGAACCCATTCCTCGACGGGCCGGATTGCCAGATCCGGCCCGTTTTCTTTTTGACCACCTAATGAATTCATATCAGGCAGGAACACCTAACCTCCATGTTTAGAACCGCAAATTTGATGGATGCTTCTCAGCTATACGATCATTTTATTCACATCATCCTTGCCAAAGTGGATGCAAATCGTTTCTCCTAGCTGATAGTCCAACAGAGACTCATCATGGCGGAACGATACAAAATTTATGAACAGCTCGGCGCAGGAGGCGTGGGGGCAGTGTATCGCGCTTATGACAATGAATTAAAACGTTGGGTGGCTATCAAGAGAATCATCGCTGCGGCAGAATTAGATACAGATGACAAGATAGCGACCGACCTTCGGCGGGAAGCCGATGCGCTAGCCGCGATGCGAAACCCAAACGTCGTGACAATTTTTGACGTAGCAAGTGATGCGATGGGCCTGTTCATAGTGATGGAGTTGCTGGAAGGCGAAGATCTAGCCAACGTCGTAGCTCGTGGACCTCTTCACTACGATGATTTTAAAGAGCTGGCATCCCAAACACTGGAGGGGCTGCTGGCCGCGCATCAGCGCCACATTTTGCATAGGGACATCAAGCCTGAGAACATCAAAGTCGAACGCCTGCCTGGGGGAAGAATGCAGTCCAAGATCATCGACTTTGGCCTAGCACGTTCGGGTATGAGGGCGCGCAAGCAGACCGAAGATCAATCAGGCACCGTGATGGGATCCATTTTCTACATGGCCCCAGAGCAGTTGACGCGAAAACCAGTGGATGAAAAGACGGACCTCTACTCCTTGGGCTGTGTGTTTTATGAAGCACTATCTGGGCGGAAGGCCTTCGACGGTGAAACCGTGGATAAGGTGATTGATGCACACATCAATCACGACATCATTCCGCTGCATGTCGTGGCTCCGCATGTACCACCGTGGTTAGGAGCCTGGGTCCTGCGTCTCATGGCCCAAAAGCCACAAGATCGACCCGCCAATGCTCAACAGGCTATCGAAGAATTCCGCTCTTGGGAAAAGATGTCTACCGCACCAGCCATGATGCCCTGGATGCCGATGAACTATGCGCCCATTCCTGTAAGTTATCCGCAGCCCGGCTACCCAGGAACGATGACGACGAGTAGCGTGCCGGTTCACCCAATGTATTATCAAACGGGTCCAGTTCCAGCTTACCAGACTGGGCATGTGCCTGTTTATCAGCCACCGCAGGCTACGCCGCCTTTGGTTCAGGCTCCGCTCAGTGCTCAATTGATCCCCGCTGCGGTGCCCATGCCGAATCAAGGCACACAAACCAAGCCACAGAGCGCCCCCAAAGCCGCAGCCCCTCGCAAGCCTCAAGGTGCGAAGATGGCTACCACTCAAAAAGCAGCTGTGCCGCCAGAGAAGGGCTTTGCTCTCACTCCAAAGATGATGATCGGAGGTATTGTGGTGCTTCTGGCGGTGGTCGCCGGGGTCCTTTTTTCGGGTGGTTCTCCGAACTCTAGAACAAATAAAGCAAGCGGCGCTAGCAATAGCTCGACAGCACCCGGGAGCACGTCGTTAAGAATGAGCTATGAATTACCCAGTGACCGCATCTACCCACCCCAAGATGCTGATCTTTGCCTGCATTTAATCAGCAGCGTTGGCGTTCGTCAAAAAAATGGCACGAATGCCAATCTCAATGAACTGGTCACTGAATGGCATGACATAGCCCCCCGCGGTGATGACAATTACCTACGCGCACTGAATGGATCGACAGACTACTCACCCAAGCGAGTCTTATGGGATACAAACCCACTCATCAAAACTGGACGCACTGTGCTGGACTTCCACTCGCGCAATGGCAAACCAACAAGCTTAAATATTTACAATCATGATGACGTAGGAAAGCTCCCATTTGGGAAACACTCCACTCACAGTCCCAAAGGGTTAACGCTAGGCCTAGTCTTTCAGGCCGATGAAAAAACGCTCCCTTGCCTAGTTGCCAGCGTCAGTGCGGATGGGAACCTTAGCGTGACCCTGCGTGTTAGCTCTGAGAAAAACCTCTTAGTTCAGCTCTCCAATGGAACATCCGAAGTTAAAATCACGAGTCGTGACATTAATGCCAGCCTGCCAACCACACTCCTTGTCACCTGGGACAGCGCCAGCGGTAAAGCAGAACTAAGAGCTAAAGATGCCTCTGGAAAAACCTTTACTGGCGGGGCTGAACTCAAAGCACCCAGCATGCCGCTGAGCTGGATCACCATCGGTAAAGCGCAAGACCCGAGCAAAGGTGCGGTCCCACCCGAAGAACAATTCAATGGCTGGCTAGCTGAGTTTTTACTGTATGCCTCGGTGCCCACCCATGATCAACTGCAGCTTCTGGAAGGTCGCGTTTTGAGAGAGTATTACATCCAAAGCAGCCATACTCCGCCTAAAAAGTAGTGCCCGATGCCTTGACGTGCTCTAGCACAAGAATCATCGCGCAGTCTTGCCAACCGCTCAGGTATTGTCATCGTATGAACTTCAGCCTTTGAAATCTGTCTCATGGAAACTCTACGCCGTCTCACCTTTGCTCTCTTGGTCTTTATTCTAGCGACGCTTGCCTTCGCCTTCTGGCGTCAAGGTAAAGAAAGCTATGGCTTGCTAAATTTCCTCAGTGCCCAGTCGCCGAATGATGAAAAGTTCTCACCTTCCAAGACATCACAGCTGAACTTGGAAGATGTGAAGTTTCTGAGCGTGATGAATGACGAGTTTTCTAAGCTCTCCGCTACTGTTCTGCCTAGCGTAGTCAGCGTGAATACGAAGACACTGCGCCGAGGGCAGACAGCCTGGCATCCCTTCTTTGGCCTAGTCAGCGGTCGTGCTCAGGTCATCCCTGGTCTGGGCTCAGGAGCCATCATTTCAAAGGAAGGTCACGTCATCACGAATTACCACGTCATCGCCGATGTGAATGAAATCCTCGTTACGACCAATGATAACAAACAATTTCCGGCCCGCATTCTAGGAGCCAGTCGCGAGCGCGATATCGCACTTCTCAAAATCGAAGCTGCCAAAAAAGACTTCCCCGCACTAGCCTTTGCCAACAGTGATGCTGCCAAGGTCGGCCAGATCGTCTTTGCCGTGGGTAATCCTTTTGGCCTCAGTGGCACGGTAACACAGGGCATCATTAGCGCTCGAGACCGCCATCTCAGTGATAGCCATTTGGACTACTTGCAAACCGATACCGTGATCAATCCAGGAAACTCAGGTGGACCTCTCGTCAATATTCGGGGTGAGATGATCGGCATCAATGTGGCCATCTATCGCGGCGACGAAAACGTTCGTGCTTGGCAAGGCGTGGGATTAGCCGTGCCAGCAAACGATGCCAAATCCGTCATCGAAGCCATATTAGCGCAAAACAAAGCGGGCAAATCATCCACCGCAGCAACGGGTATGGGCTATCTCGGATTGGTTCTGAGTCCTGACGTTGTGGCTATTGATTCAGGACTGGGAACGTCCCTTATAGGCGCCTATGTGACAGAGCTCGACCCCCAATCCCCAGGGGTAGTCGGTGGCCTTCAGCCTGGCGATGTGATCACCGCACTGAATGATGCGAACTTGATTTCACCCAGACAATTGCTGGATCAGATTCGCGCTTTCACTCCAGGCACGATGATTAAATTAACCTTGTTGCGAAACGGTCAACTAGCTCAATTGAACGTTAAGATTGGTCAACGGCCGAACGATCAGTAAATAGAGAGCGAAACCTTTAACGGGAAAGTGCACGGCAATTGTCAAGGAGGCCGCTGACGTAACTCGCCACATCTTCAAAACCTTTTTTGTACGGAGTATCATCCAGGCAAATCAATTCTCCCACGGCCTCTTTAAGCATAGATTGGGCAAAGTTGACAGCCTTTTCAATAGCTCCCTCATAATCAGCTATGCTGGCTAAGATGGTCGTGTCCATAGGCTCGCCTTGCAGTAGCATTTTATTGAGCTTTTGCTTCTGCGAGTCTGTCGCCTCCATGAGGAGATATAAGATGGGCAGCGTGAGTTTTCCTTTGACCAGATCAGTGCGCAAAGTTTTACCGACTTTTGCTTCATCTCCGACGAGATCCAAGCAGTCGTCATAGATCTGATAGACCGTTCCTAACTTTATCCCATAGCTATGCAAAGCCGACTCGACATGCTCCGGCACTTTATTGAGTCGAGCACCCATGCCTGCGGCCACCCCAAAGAGGGCCGCGGTCTTCATTTCAATCATGCGCAGGTAATCTGCCACGGATAGATTCAAATCAAAGCGACGCTGCGTCTGAAAAATCTCTCCACTGCACACATCGCGGGAAGCTTTGGCAATACTACGGCAAACAACAGAATCATCAAACTCAGTAGAAAGTTCCAATGCATAAGCAAAGAGTGCATCTCCAAGAAGCACACTGAGCGCACTTCCCCACTTTGCAGCAGCCGTCGGGATGCCGCGTCGAGTTCCAGCACCGTCCATGATATCGTCATGCACTAGGGATGCGATATGAATCATTTCTAGAATGACCGAAAGACGCGTGTGATGCTCTGTCTTTGCCCCCGTGGCACCACCCGCCATCAGAGCTAGAGCGGGACGGATACGTTTCCCAGATGCTTGACAAACGTAGGCAACGTAGCCTTCTACCGCAGGATCAAAATGGCGGGCTTGGTCCCGAATCGCCTTGTCCACGATTTCAAGGTCGCCACGCAACAAGTCAAAAGGAAAAACTGGCGTGTTAGCACTGGCGGTTAAAGTTGTCATAAGAGAAAAATAAAAAAGGCACTGATGGAGAGTTCTGTGCGATCACTACATCGCGCACCCTCAATTCCTCGTCAAATACGACATGACTACATTCTGTGGATGTAGTTTCAAAGAAATCAGCTCCCCGTGAATGCTCCACACACAGCACAGTCTGGACGTTGTGGCAATTTCACCCGACGAAAAAGCATCTTCCCAAGATCCATGCAGAGCATTTCTCCAGCTAATGGCTTCCCCAGACCCGTGATGAGTTTGATCACTTCTACAGCTCCTAGGCAGGCTGCTGTGCCAGAGACTGCGCCAAAAACAGGAAATTGCCGCGTCCAGGACGTGGGGATCTCTGGCACATAACAGGCCAGACAACCGGAACGAGATGGAATAAAAGTGGTCACGCTGGCCTCCAGAGAATGCATCGCACACTCGACCATCGGCTTCCGCGCACGAACAGCAGCAGCGTTTAAAGCCAGCCTTTCCTGAAACAGCGGAGCCGCATCGACGACAATATCTGCCTGCGCCACCAGAGCATCCGCATTCAACTCAGAGACATTTTCAGGCACAGCGATGACCTCACAATCGGGATTCAAATCCGCTAATTTCTGGATAATCGACTCCACCCTCGGCCGCCCCACCTGTGCACGAGTCTGCAAAAGCTGGCGATTTAAGTCCGACATTTGAAGCTCGCCACCGTGCGCAAGAATCAGCCGGCCAATCCCGGCGGCTGCCAACTCTAACGCCACAAGCCCACCTAGACCACCGACGCGAGAGATCAACACAGAGGCGCCTTTGAGCTTCAACTGTCCGTCTTCCCCCATGCCGGGCACCCACATCTGCCACTCATACAGAGCGCGGTCAGTGTCATTCAGTTCTAATAAATTCATAGGAAAGCAGACAACGGAGCTGGCAACCTTTACATAGCCAAGATGTTTATAATGCAAAGAATGTTCTTCAGGCGAATCAGGCTAGGGTTGCCTGTCGAAGAACGTTCTTTTAAATTCACACGCGCATGAAAAAAATCGCCCTTCTCACTCTCGCTTCTTTTACCCTGCCCTTTTTCGCCATGGCACAGGCCCCGCAGGCAGAATTGATCTCTATCCAGAAAATCTATGACAAAGGCGGGCATCAAGCCTTCACCGACCTGATACGATTTAAAAATCTCTTTTTTTGCTGCTTCCGAGAAGCGCAGGATCATGTCGGCAGTGATGGCAGCATCCGCATCATGATCTCCTCCACAGGCAGCAATTGGGTAGATTACGCCACCATCAGCGAGAAAGGCACCGACCTGCGTGATCCGAAGCTAGAAATGACCCCTGATGGCAAACAACTCTACCTGATCTGTGGTGGCTCGATTTATGGCGGCACCAAGGAGCTCAAAGGTCGCCGCCCGCGTTACTCAACGACGACCGATGGGAAAGTCTGGACACCCCCGCAAAAACTCCTTGCCGAAGGTGATTGGCTCTGGCGCACCACCGTCAATCAAGCAGAAAAAAAATTCTATGGCGTCTCCTACAACACCTACCCGTCAACCGGAGGCCCCAAGTCAGAGCCTGAATGGTCCCTCAAATCCTACAGCAGCACTGATGGCTCAGTTTGGCAGCTATCCTCCATCATGAAAGTGCCCAATCAACCGAATGAAACCACTATGCGCTTCCTCAAAGATGGCAGCGCCCTAGCTCTCGTTAGACGCGAAGGGGCTGACAAACACGGCTATATCGGCAGTGCCGCCGCGCCCTACCGCGAATGGAAATGGAACCCACTCCCAAATGTCGTTCAGGGCCAGAACTTTATTGAACTCCCAGACGGCTCACTCATCGCCGCATCGCGTGGTTTAGGCAAGACCCCGGGTGCCCACACAGTGCTTTATAAAATGACTCCTACCTCCCTTGAACCTGTCTTAGAACTACCGAGCGGTGGCGACTGCAGCTACCCCGGCCTGCTTTGGCATGAAAATCATCTCTGGGTCAGCTACTACTCCTCCCACGAAGGCAAAGCCAGCATCTACATCGCCAAAGTCAAACTGCCCTGGGTAACAGCTAAGTAAGGCCATCCCAACACAGCTGCAAAGATCAAGTCATCAGGCGGATCGGGCGGATATTGGCAATGGCTTTATCGGCAAAATACAGCCCTAGTCCGCTCAGCTTGCACAAACCCAAGTCCGCTGCATTTTGCATCATCAATGTCCGCACTCGACGATCTCCTCACTTGCCTACGCTTCGCCAGCGTATCTACCGACTCGAAGTTCAATGCCGATACTCGTGCCTGCGCAGAGTGGCTTGTTTCTAAACTGTCCGGAATGGGACTGACGACAACGCTGCATGAGACGCCCGGACATCCAGTAATAGTCGCTAAAAATAAGCACCAAGAGGGTCGCAGAACCGTTCTACTCTATGGTCACTACGACGTGCAGCCAGCAGAGCCTCTGGCCGAGTGGCTGTCTCCGCCTTTTGAGCCGACGATCCGTGATGGGCGCATTTACTGCCGTGGCGCTACCGATAACAAGGGCCAGCTCATCGCCCACGTTTCAGGTATCGCCGAGACACTAGCGGAACATGGAGATCTACCGGTCAATCTGACCCTTCTCTTTGAAGGAGAAGAAGAAATCGGCAGTCCCAATTTAAAGCCATTCTTGGAAGCGCATCGAGAAGAGCTGGCCTGTGATCTCGTAGCCATTTCAGATACCGGCATGGTGGCTGAGGGCGTCGGCACCTTTACTTATGGATTGAGAGGCATTGCCTGCATGCAGGTGAAAGTCCATGGACCGACGATCGATCTTCACTCGGGCATCTTTGGTGGGGCTGTGGCTAATCCAGCCACGATGGCAGCACGCCTCGTCGCGACACTTCATGATTCGGAAGGGCGTGTTTTGATTCCTGGTTTTTACGATGGCGTTGGGGATCTCCAGGATTGGGAACGCAATTCTTGGAAAGACTTAGGAGACGGAGAGGCCGAAACGCTTGCTCTGACTGGTGCCCCTGCCCTTTTTGGTGAGGCTGGATACACCGAGCGTGAATGCCGCTGGGCACGCCCAACGGCTGAGGTCAATGGCATCGGCGGTGGCTATCAGGGGGAAGGCTCAAAAACCGTCATTCCCCGTGAAGCCTTCTTTAAGTTGTCATTCCGGCTTGTCCCAGGCCAAAATCCAGAGCGTATCCTCGATCTAGCAGAGGCCTATCTGCGCGCGCAGGCTCCAAAATCCGTTCGTCTAGAAATCAAGCGGGGCCACACCGGCAGTTCTTATCTAATGGATCCACACTCAGCCTACGGTCTGGCGGCTCAACGCGCGCTTCAGGCAACCTTTGGTGGTCAAATCGCCCTGATTCGTGAAGGCGGCAGTATTCCCATTGTTCAGGCCTTTAAAGACGTTCTCGAGGCAGATACACTGCTTCTCGGACTGGCACTTCCAGACTGCCAAGCGCACGCACCGAATGAAAACTTCCCCATTGCCAACCTAGAAGCAGGGATCCGCCTGAACAAGGCACTGCTACGGGAGTTGGCGATGTCCGATCCAGTGAGCTAACATTAGAAACAGGAATCTATTTCACTTCTTTGGCGGGCTGATCTCCGAACTGAATCGATGCGACTTTAGCCTCTGCGCTGACATTCAGAGCAACCCAGTGCCCTGCCACCGCGTGAGACGGGAAACCGCAGGCTAAGGCAAACTCCCCAGCCTCATTTGGCGTGAAGCTGAACTCCGATTTCCCCATCGTTTGACCCATGATGTGCTTTCGGGTGGCTCCACCTTCAAAGTAAGGCTCGGCAATTTGCAACTTCTTCGTCTCCGGCTTTTCACACACAATCGCGCTATGGGGAATCGGACTTGGATTGATAAAGGTCACATCCACCTTCCAGCCCACAGGCACCGTCAGAACGGCTTTCCCGTGAGAATAGCCATTAAAGTTCATCCCATAGTTGGCCGCATTGAAGGTAGCCACCAACACCACCTTCACGCTGTTTGGCGTGGCCCCTGGTCGCAACAGATCATCTGCCGTGATTCCAGTAAAAAGCTCCTTTTTTAAACCTGGGATTTCTTGGCTGTGATCGTGCCCAGACGGCTGTGTTTGAGCAGACAAAGAAAGCGTAGAAGCGACAAAGAAGCAGGCAAGGGTTCGGAACATGGATTCTAGAGTGGTTGGAAGTCAGTTCCAGATCAACGTTAAAAACCAAGTGAACATTTCCCATGCCCGAGAAATACAAATTTAGGTCACTGCCGAGTCCCCCAAGAAGTTATGATTCGTCCGCGAAAAAAGAAGAAAGAAGAATGAAAAATGCAGCTCCTGCTTGCGAGTAGCCGTCGTATTGCCAAAGTGAACTTTTACCACTCATGAGCGCAGTTTTTGATTCCCTTTCCCGTTTTTACCATTCCTCCATTGGCAAGAAGATCCTTGTTGCCCTGACCGGCGCGGCCCTTTTAATTTTTGTCCTCGGCCACATGATCGGCAATTTACTGGTCTTCGTCGGACCCGAAGCCATCAATGAATACGGACACATGCTGCAAACCGCCCTGCACGGCGGAGGTGTCTGGATCGCAAGACTCGGCCTGCTGGCAGCCGTCGGCATTCATGTGGTGGCGACCATTCAACTAACGAAGCAAAACCGCGCAGCTCGTGTCGATGCCTACGGTAAGGTCGCTTCTCAAGTCTCTAGCAAATCATCCCGCACCATGATCTGGAGTGGCCTGACGATTCTTGCCTTCATCGTGTATCATCTTCTGCATTTCACGGTGCGCGTAGGCAATGAATACGGCAATAAAGCACTCTACAGCTATGACCTGCACGGCCACACTGTGCACAATGTTTACAAAATGGTCATCGACGGCTTTTCCTGGGCTCCTGCAGCGATTTTTTATGTCATCGCCATGCTTCTCCTGAGCAGCCATTTGAGCCATGGCTTTTCCAGCTTGTTTCAAACTCTGGGACTCTCCACTCACCGCACAGAGCCTTTGTTCAAGAAGCTGGGTCATGCTTTTGCCCTTCTGATTCTCGTCGGCAACTGCTCCATCCCAATCGCCATCCTTGTCTTTGGTTACGGCCGCTAATTCTCCCCTGCCCTTAGCCCTCTCGCTTTCCGCCTTATGTCACTCGACTCAAAAATTCCTTCCGGCCCCATGGCACTCAGATGGTCCAAGCACAAGCAGGACTCCAAACTGATCAATCCGAAGAACAAGCGCAAATACACCGTAATTGTCGTCGGCAGCGGTCTCGCAGGTTCATCCGCTGCGGCCACGCTTTCTGAGCTAGGCTATAAGGTCAAATGCTTCTGTTTCCAAGACAGCCCACGCCGCGCCCACTCCATCGCGGCTCAGGGCGGCATCAATGCGGCAAAAAACTACCAGAACGACGGTGACAGCGTTCATCGCCTGTTTTACGACACCGTCAAAGGCGGTGACTTCCGCGCCCGTGAATCCAATGTCCATCGTCTGGCCGAAGAAAGCGTCAACATCATCGACCAATGCGCCGCTCAGGGCGTGCCCTTTGCCCGTGAATACGGGGGTGGCCTAGCCAACCGATCCTTCGGTGGAGCCCAAGTCAGCCGTACTTTCTATGCCCGTGGCCAAACTGGCCAGCAGCTCCTACTCGGCGCTTATTCGGCTCTGAATAAAGAGGTCGCTCGTGGCGGTGTCGAAATGCACACACGTTCAGAAATGCTGGAAGTAGTCGTCGTCGATGGACATGCCAAAGGCATCATCACCCGCAACCTCATGACTGGGAAGATCGAAGCTCATGCTGCTGACACGGTGCTTCTCTGCACCGGTGGTTACGGCAATGTGTTTTACCTTTCCACCAATGCCATGGGTTGCAACGTCACGGCCACCTGGCGAGCCCACCGCAAGGGCGCCTACTTTGCCAATCCATGCTACACGCAGATCCACCCGACTTGCATTCCGGTCAGTGGTGACTATCAAAGCAAGCTCACCCTGATGTCAGAATCTCTGCGCAATGATGGACGTATCTGGGTGCCAAAAAACAAAGCGGACATCGGCAAGCCTGCCGCTCAGATCCCAGAATCCGATCGCGATTACTTCCTGGAACGGAAATACCCCAGCTTTGGCAATTTGGCCCCACGCGACATCTCTAGCCGTGCCGCCAAAGATGCCTGTGATGCCGGTCTAGGCGTTGGCCCTGGCGGACGTGGCGTCTATCTCGATTTTGCCGAAGCCATCGGTCAGTTCGGACAAAAAACCATTGCTGAACGCTACGGCAATCTTTTCGATATGTATGAAAAGATCACCGGTGAAAGCGGCTACAAACAGCCGATGCGTATCTACCCCGCTGTGCATTACACCATGGGTGGCCTGTGGGTCGATTACAATCTGATGAGCAGCCTCCCTGGCCTGCACGTCCTCGGCGAAGCCAACTTCTCAGACCACGGCGCTAACCGCCTCGGAGCCAGTGCTCTCATGCAAGGACTGGCAGATGGTTACTTCGTCATTCCAACCACCATTGCTCCCTACCTCGTCACTCAGACGCCAGGAAGCGTCACTACCAGCCACCCCGAGTTCACCAAAGCTCTCGAAGACGCTCAGGGCCGCACCAACAAATTCCTCAACGTCAAAGGCAAGCGCAGCGTGGACAGCTTCCACCGCGAACTCGGCCTACTGGTCTGGGATAAATGCGGCATGGCTCGTGACAAGGCAGGCCTCACCGAAGCTCTCAAGCGCATCCCTGAACTGCGTGAAGAATTTTGGAGCAACGTCAAAATCCCAGGTTCTGGCGCAGCTGCCAATCCTGAGCTCGAGAAAGCCGGTCGTGTCGCCGACTTCATGGAGTTTGCCGAACTGCTCTGCCACGACGCGCTGGACCGCGAAGAAAGCTGCGGAGGTCACTTCCGCACTGAACATCAATACGACGATGGCGAGGCCAAGCGCGACGATGAAAACTACTGTTACGCAGCCGCCTGGGAGCACACCGGCGATCTTTCCAAGCCGAAACTGAACAAAGAGCAGCTCACCTTCGAGGAAGTTCATCTCAGCGTCCGCAGTTACAAGTAATTCATTCCTCCACGCACCCAACGTCAATTCCACATAGGTTTATGTCACTCCTCAACCTCCAACTCAAAGTCTGGCGTCAGAATCAAGGTCAGCCGGGTCATTTCCAGGACATTCAAGCACTTGAGATCCCCGATCATGCCTCCTTCTTGGAGATGATGGACATCGTCAATGAACGCCTGATTCAAGATGGCGGCGATCCCGTGGCCTTTGACCATGATTGCCGTGAAGGCATCTGCGGCATGTGCTCCATGACAATCAACGGCATCGCTCACGGCCCTGAAAAAGCCACCACGACCTGCCAGCTTCACATGCGTAAATTCCGTGATGGCGACACCATTTGGGTCGAGCCGTTTCGCGCCAAAGCCTTCCCCGTTGTCAAAGACCTCATGGTCAATCGTAGTGCTTTTGATCGCATTCAGCAGGCAGGTGGTTTCGTTACCGTTCGCACAGGTGCCGCTCCTGACGCCAACAGCATCCTGGTTGGCAAAGAAGTTGCTGATGCCGCCATGGATGCCGCTGCCTGCATTGGTTGCGGTGCCTGTGTCGCCTCCTGTAAAAATGCCAGTGCCATGCTCTTTGTTTCTGCCAAAGCTGGCCAGCTTAACTCCCTGCCCCAAGGCCAGCCTGAAAAAAACCGCCGCACCCTCGGCATGGTCCGTCAGATGGACAAGGAAGGCTTCGGCAACTGCACCAACCAGTATGAATGTGAGGCTGCCTGCCCGAAAGAAATCAGCGTCCGCTGGATCACCAAACTGAATCGCGACTACGCTCTAGCCTCTGCGAAGGAAGCCTTCGTGGGTGTCAAAGAGCACGCCGAAGGTGGAGATTGATTCATCCAGCACCCGCAACTCCCCTGCGATTCAGCGTGCAGAGATCAACCTCTGCCCGTCATCAGCCTGCTGTTAGCCAAGCTGCTGACAATGAAAGGGTGCGCCACGGACGTATTGAAGTATCCACGAGACTCGATCCGTTAGAAGCTGCACCTCTTTTCGGATGAAGTCTCTCAAACTCTCAAGCCAGAGCCTGGAGAAGTTTGCCGTGGATTCCGTCGAAGCCACCGTTGCTGAAGATGATGATGACGTCGCCAGATTTCGTTTCCGCTTTCAGGCGGGTGATGATGGAATCAGGGCTGATCTCGTGGAAGCAGGGATGACCTGACGCTGCAACGGCAGCAGCAACGACAGAAACATCCAGACGCTCAGCGACAGCCACCTTCTCAGGATTGGCTACGGCTGCGACGATGCTGCCATCCGCTTTTTTGAGCGCTTCGATCAACTGGTCTTGCAGCACGTTCCGGCGACTGGTATTTGAGCGGGGCTCAAAGACAGCCCAGAGACGGCGACCTGGATACTTTTGGCGAAAACCGCGCAGGGTTTCGCGAATGGCCGTAGGATGATGACCAAAATCATCAATCACCGTGATTCCGCCCACTTCCCCGCGCACGGTTTGCCGACGACGGATGCCTTTGAAGCTTGCCAAGCCAGCGCGGATTTCCTCATCGCTCAGTCCCGCATGACGTGCAGCGCAGATGCACATGGAGGCATTGCGCACATTGAACTCACCGATCATCGGCACACTGAAAGCCACGCCATTGATCTCAAAGGCGGTGCTTTCTGGAGTGACTTCAGTGATGACGATGCGCTCAGAACAGGCGGCGCCCGTACCGACCGTTTTGACGGGAGCATAACTCTTTAAGGAGAGGCAATTCGGATCATCTCCATTCATGAGCACAAGCCCATTTCTGGGCACACTGTTGAGCAAACGCTGAAAGGTCAGCAAGATGTCGCTGAGATCCCTGAAGATGTCGGCGTGATCAAACTCAATGTTATTCACAATGGCGCACTCAGGCAAGTAGTGCAGGAACTTGCTGCGCTTATCAAAGTAGGCTGTGTCATACTCATCCCCTTCGATCACAAACAGATCGCTGTGATTAAAGCGTGCCCCGGTAGGGAAGTTTTCAGGCACACCACCAATCATGAACCCTGGATCACGACCTGCGTTTTCAAAGATCCAGGCCAGCATGGTCGTGGTGGTGGTTTTGCCATGCGTTCCGCTGACCACAAAGCTACGCTTTCCCTGAATGACTTCCTGCTTCAAAAGCTCGGCCATGGAGACATAGGGGAGTTTGCGTTCCAGCAAAGTTTCAAGCTCCTCATTGCCACGGGAGATGGCATTGCCCACGATGTAAAGGTCTGCGTTAGGTGGCAGAGTCGCGGCTTGATAGCCCTCAACCAACGTGATTCCAGCCTCACGAAGGACATCCGACATGGGAGGATAGACCTTTTCGTCAGAACCTGAAATCGTGTAACCGAGCTGACGCAAGGCTACCGCGGTGGATCCCATGGCAGTGCCGCAGATACCGATGAAATGAAGATGCTTGGACATGAGATGAGGCTGAAAATCCGGCGTTTAAATAACAAGATTACACGAGCATGCCATTTACCACTTATTGGCTTGGATCACGTCCTTTTCACCCTTCAGGTAGTTCACGAGATTCAACGTTGCCCGCATGGCCTGACGGGGCACGCTTTCATAGGTGCGACTGCCAATGTGCGGGGTGATGAGTGCCTTGGGATGAGTGAGCAATGGGTGATCGGCTGGAGGTGGTTCCTCATCCAAGACATCGGTGCCATAACCACCCACGGTGCCGGCATTCAAGGCCGCAATCATGTCTGGCATATGCACCAATTCCGCACGGGAAGTATTGACCACTAGCAGGCCCGGCTTGGCCAAAGCAATGCGGTCAGCCCGTACAAGGTGACGTGTGCTTTCGCTGAGATTGGCATGCAGACTGAGCACGTCGATGCTTGCGATCAAGCTTTCAATCGTCTCATGCCGCGTGACACCATTCTCTTTTGCAAACACTTCAGGCCAATAGATATCCATGCCGTGCACTTCCATTCCAAAAGCGATCGCGCGCTTGGCGACCTCTTGACCAATTCGGCCAAGACCCACGATACCGATTTTTTTATTCCAGATCTCATGACCCGTCACACGCTTCCACTGACCCGCACGAACAGAGTTCGCACTATCGACCAGATTACGCACCAGTGCTAACAGAAGACAAAACGTGTGCTCAGCCACGGTTGTGTGATTGACACCTGGAGTGAACAGAACTGGAAGCTGCTGAGCACTGCACTCGGCGACAT
The DNA here is from genome assembly GCA_945869675.1 of Prosthecobacter debontii. Lineage (GTDB taxonomy): Bacteria > Verrucomicrobiota > Verrucomicrobiia > Verrucomicrobiales > Verrucomicrobiaceae > Prosthecobacter > Prosthecobacter debontii_A. The sequence continues at coordinate 56,823 of CAMBPS010000007.1, forward strand.
CAATTTTATCCAAACCGATCCCATACTTGCTGATGACTTTCAGCCGCGGCAGAGCCTTATCCAAAACCGCTTTCGTGATCTCGTCATCACCGCAAAGAAATGCATCAAAATCACCAGCCAGTTCCAGCATGTGACTCTCAGGCAAAGGCCCACGTTCCCGATGAATATCGAAGCTCTGCGATTCAAGCAAAGCATGGTGATCGCCGGGGGTGTCTTGATAAGATGTGGTGGTTAGAAGGACGCGCATGGAGAGAATGAGAATGTCTCGGATGAGCGCTCCGGCAAGAAGGGATTGCAAGGACCGCAAAGATCGAGTGACGCAGACGATTCACGAAAGTTGATTTTTGGTAAACCCAAGCTTTAAACCCAGGATCAAAAAAAAGAAAATCTTCGATTTTGCCTTCTTGAACATTGGACCGCCACCTGCTTCCATCAAGGCTTGTGAATTCTATTCCTCCTGAGTGCTTACCCTATGTCCTAATCACAGCCATCATGGGTGTCTTGTTTGTAGCAGCCCTGATCAGCTTATGGGTGCTGAGAAAAACCGAGGCCAAGCTCCTGAAGAATAAAGACGCTTTGGAGAAACAAATAATCCAGCAGCAGAGAGACCTCCTTTCTCTTCGCGAAGATGCAAACGCCTGGCGTGGCGAAATGCAGCGTCAGTTTGATCATTTCCGTCATATGGCCAGTGATCAGCTCAAGGTTGAAGAAAAACGCTTCGATGACCTGTTGCAGAAGTCACGTGAGCGCGAGCAGCATCTCCAAACATCTTTGGATATTGCCAAACAAATGTGCCTAGAATTGCCAGGAACTAAGGCCCGCCTGATGCAATTAGAGTCCATTGTCGGCCTTGACGCAGGTGATCACCTATCCACCATTCTATCAGCAACCGCTGGAGATCATCATGGCTTCGTTCTGTCACAAATACCTGATCTTAATGGCGTAAAGGAATCCCCATTATCGGCCTCAGAGCCAGAAGCATCCAGCGTTCTTTCTGCTAGCAATTCTACAAAAAGTCATGAAGGCAGTCCTAGAATCGAAGCCGAGTTGCTTCAACTCCAGCAAAAGAATATACAACTCCAGCAAGCTCTAACTGCTGCTCGCTTACGTTCCCGAATCCGCGAACGCCAAAGCCACCCACGCGGACGTAACGGCAGAAATTGATCGACCATGATTTAGCCATCCTGCTCTTGAGCCATCCACTCGCGCAACTGCCGCATTTGTTGTTTGTTGGGTTTGGTGAGATTTTCGTGTGGATGCAGAGTCTCCAGTTGACGTTGGCGCCTAAGTTCAGAGGCTTTTTGGACCCACTCGTCGGGCGTTAGGTTTTCACAAAATTCCGCGACACGAGAAGCACTCAGTCGCTGTTGAGGAAAGGCCACGACTTGCAAACGCAATCGAAGGTCGCCACGAATCACTTCGATCACATCACCGACTTTAAGATCCCGTGAAGGCTTTAAACTCTGCCCATTGAGTGTGACATTGCCTTTGCTACAAGCCTGAGTTGCGAGACTGCGTTTTTTGAAAACACGTATGAGATGTAGCCATTTGTCAGTTCTTTGAGTCGGTCCTAGTGCAGTCATGCCTTCCTGAGAAAACGCGCCGCGTAAGCCCCGTCCATCTGATCTTTCGGCGGGAAGACGAGACGACTCTCCACAAGTTCTAATTCAGGATGGGCTTCCTGAACGGCTTTCACCAATTGCTGGTTCTCTTCAGGATCGATGCTGCACGTGCTGTAAACCAGTGAGCCGCCCACCTTCAGATAGCGAAGGGCAGACTCAACAATGGCACGCTGTGTTTGAGCCAACTGGGCAAATTCTTCTTCCTTCAGGCGCCAGCGGACATCTACACGACGGCGCATGACTCCTGTATTGGAACAAGGAACATCCAGTAAGATACGATCAAAGAGCAGATCCCCAAACGGCGGTGGCGCGGAAGACAGGAAGTCGTGCTGCATGACTTGAGCGATGCGCACCTTCAAACGCGTGAGATTTTCACGAAGACGATTCAGTCGTGGTGCCGATGCATCACAGGCGATGATACGACCTTCATTGCACATCATCTGCGCGATGTAAGAAGTCTTACCCCCCGGAGCAGCGCAGGCATCCAGCACGGTCTCACCGGGCAGTGCACCAAGCATTTTAGGGGCTACCGAGGTACCTGGATCCTGCGCGTAACAAAGACCCTGTTTAAGGGCTTCCCGAGGCGGGCTCGCACACTCAAAAAAATCTTCTTCGGTATGCGGAACCAGACCGGGGATTCGCGCCATGCGCTCATGCGATTCTTCGGTCAGACGATTCATGCGAATGAAGACCGGAGCAGGATTTTGATTCCATTCACACAATGCTTCAGCTTTGGTTTTACCCATGATCTTAATCCATCGGCGCACCAGAAATTCAGGATGGGAATAAACAATGGCAAGTGGCTGTTCTTTGACTTGTTCAAGCAGTTTGGATTGCTCCCGACCAGCGCGGCGTAATACGGCATTCACCAGCGCCCCTGCCCTGCCTGCAATGGAGACGGTTTCATTCACCGCAGCATGAGAAGGAACACCCATCAAATAAAGCTGGCACAAGCCCACACGAAGAACCCAGCCCGTGCGATGATCGAGATGCTTGCCATCCGTCAAATGGCCCACCCAGTGATCCAATAAATTTAAATTTCTGATAGTCGTCAGAACAATATCATGAAGAAAGGCTGCATTTGGCCCCGAAAGAGTCGTGCGGCGAGTCCAATCATCGAGAATTTCAACAGCGAAACGAGGTGTTTTTTGCCATTCGGTAAGAACCTCCAAGGCTACGGATCTGACGTTTGTGGCTTTGGGGCCCGAAGTGATAGAACGAGTGGCGAGCATGGAAATGGGCTAAGAGCGTGCCTCGATTGCACCGCGACCGATACCGCGATATTGGAATCCGAAATCAGCAGCAGCGACAGGGTCGATGAGGTTGCGCCCATCAAAAATAAGTGGCGTATGCATGACCTCACGAAGCTCGGCGAGGTCAACACTGGCAAACTCAGCCCACTCCGTGGCGATGATGAGTGCCTCAGCGCCGCGAGCAGCCTCCAAAGCGCTGGCCGCAAAAGTGATTTTATCGGCGCAGGCAAGTCCCTGAGCTTTCTCCATGGCTTTAGGATCGTAAACAGAAACGCTAGCACCTTCAGCCACTAGCTTTTCAACCAAATCTGCGGCCACTGAAGAACGCACATCATCGGTATTTGGCTTGAAGGCGATACCCCAAACAGCCAGTTTTTTGTCCTTCAACACCCAAAGCGCCTCACGTATCGAATCAAGAAACCGATCAAGCTGGCGCTTGTTGATGTGCTGCACCTCTTTCAGGAGGTTAAATGGAATGCCCATCTGCTCACTAATGGCGATAAAAGCCGCAATATCTTTGGGGAAACATGAGCCGCCATAGCCTAGGCCTGCATGCAAGAAATCACGTCCGATACGCTTGTCAGCCCCGATACCTTCAGCGACCTTCAGAACATCCGCTCCACTAGCTTCGCAGATTTCTGAGAGGGCATTGATGTAGCTGATTTTAAGTGCGAGAAAGCTATTCGCTGCATGTTTAATGAGCTCAGCACTGTTGATATCAGTCACCAGCACGGGAGAAACAAAGGGCTCATAGACCTTTTGCATCAGCGCTAGTGCCCGATCACTGTTACCACCAATTACAATGCGATCTGGCTTCATTAAATCTGCCACGGCACTCCCTTCGCGCAGGAATTCAGGATTACTCACCACATCAAACTCGACGCCAGGCTTCGCATACCGACGAATCGTTTGGGCGACGCGATCGCCTGTTCTCACAGGCACCGTGCTTTTATCCACGATCACCCGGTAGCTTCCAAGAAATTGAGAGATCTCACGAGCGACTTTTTCGATAAAACTAAGATCCACACTGCCGTCAGGCTGTGGAGGTGTGGGAACAGCGATAAAAAGCACCTCGCCATGGTCCACACCCTCTTCGGAACTTGTGGTAAAGCGCAAACGCTTTGCCGCGACATTCTTTTTGACCATGGCCTCCAAACCAGGCTCATAAATAGGGATCTGACCAGCGAGTAGCGTCTCGACTTTCAATGGATCATTGTCCACACACAAAACGTGGTGACCCACTTCTGCAAAACAGGCACCTGTAGTTAAACCGACATAACCTGAACCGATAATGGTAAGCTTCATGAGGAGAAAATTAAAAAGGTTGACGAAACAATACGAGCCATGTGCCGCAGAAGAGTTCGAGAGCGGAAATGACAGAAACCATTTTAAGACCGAATATGCTCTCAGTCATGCACTTTGCGCATTACTGATTGACCTGAGTACTCTGATTTCCGCCACGACCGGAGGGATTGGGATCGATATCCAGAGGCAATGTGAACTGAGGGAAGTCCTTCAACGTGAATGAAAGCATGATACCCGAGTCTATTTGTCCCCCGCGATTATCACGAACCATGGCGCCAATGGAGGCTATCCAGCTGGTCAAATCCCGGGTGAAGCTGTAGCTCTGGAACTCCAAGGTTCCATCGTCGAGCTCATACACATGATTCATGGCAAACCCCCAATTCTCATTGAAACGAGTATAGATTCTGGAGAACATCAGGCTTGAGTCCTGAATGTAAGGACTATCGGCCACATACTGATGCCCCAGAGTCAGTGAGACTTTGGATGACGGCAAGAAAGTAATGCCTTGATTCGCTTCCGTGAAATTACCGCGTGAACTACCCAGGGGAAGCTGCATATCCAACCAGAAATTGATCCATGGCACAGGGCGGAAGAACAACTCATTGTAAAGATTGGAAAGGCTACGGTCAAAAGGCTGCCCAGAATACATGGAGAGATCACGTTCTGGGTCCTTGGCAAAGAGATCGACATACGTATTCAATCCAGCAAACGTGTAGGTTTGCGTCTCTGAATCATTTGCTGCTAAAAAGGTGCTGTTGTTTTCAGAAGTGTAATCTCGGCGCGTCTGTAAATAGTTACGGACACCCAGTCGGGCTACGCTCCAAGAACTCAAGCTATCCACCGCTGAATAAAGAGGCACGTCCAGTGAGCGTGGACGAGTCGTGCGTGATAGTCGATCAATGACCGGCATATCTCCCTCTGGTTGATTGGCGTTGAGGTAAGAAAGGTTGATGTAGGGCTGCGTCACGTGGCGCAGACCATCAATCCCTATACGATCCATTTTATAGTCTTCCCATGATTTTGAAACCTTGAAGGAAATGTCTAAACCGGCGTGGAGCAGACCACGAGTGAAGGAAGTAAAAGAAGAACTTGTTCCTGCAGTTGTATCGATGGTTTTGATACCTCCATCAATCCCCTCATAGTGAGTAAATCCTGCACCAATTCTTGGAACAACATTCAACCAACCAAAAAACGTTTTCGGCAGGAGAAGCTCTTGATAAGTGTGAAAGCGAGCGAATCCCAGTCCATTGAGGTTGTTGGCGGCCAATGCATTGGATAGGCCATAATCGCCTGCACCAATTTCAGAATCGGGAATCCCGAGAAAATCGGCGACCAATGAATCCGTTGCAGCGTTGGGACCGGCATTAATGGCAGACCTCAAATCGACGAAAGATTGGTTCTGATCCTCACTAAACTGCTCACGATAAATCCCCGCGCTCAGAGTTCCTTGATGAAATATGCCTGTATTCAAAAGTGATCTCCGAGTCCAATCGATGGCGAGTTCTGGCAACTTGGAGCCGACGCTGTAAAAATCATTGGCTTGGAACCTTGTCATTAAAGTGGCCACATAACGTGGATCGGTATGCACTAAAGAAACCTGGTTGTCCGGCTCTGGCTGGGTGCGGAATTCATTGAAGAAGAAGTCTTCGTAAAAGTGCGCATCACTGAGCTTATTGATGTCGAAGTCCACATACCAAGTGCTCTTCTCAGGCCCAGGCACATAGATTCGATGCTGAAAATTCACTCGATAACGATTGGTCGGCACTCGACCACGCGGTTCGGCAGTGCTGGTGGCCTCGGGATCGGTATCATACTGATAATACAGCTTCAGCCCAGTCACGTTATTCCAGTTTTTACGCTGCTTCAGCGACATCAAATCAGCCCCCACGCCTACGCCACGAGCCGAGCGCAGGTCCAAGCGGTAACGAGCCAGAGTGTGATCCCCGTGAATCGCTCCCCACTGATTTAAAAGGAAGGCCCCCCAGCGACTTTGATAACCCGGGGTAAACCGATAGCCGACGTCCTCTTTGATCGCTTGGGTGAGTGAAGGAAGGTAAAAGATCGGTGTATCGCCAACGATCAACTTGACCCCCTTCATCTCAATCCGGTCTTCCGGATAGATCGTCATGCTGCGGGCCTTAAGACGGAAGTTGGGATCCTCCGAATCATGGGTCGTCAGATAGGATTCTCCGCCATCGATGCGTTTGACCACTTTGCTTTCGGAATCAATGGTATCAGTCTCAAAGAAGAAGCTGCCAAGTTCATTGGGGGTGGAGCTACGCACGGACTCACCTCGAATATCACCTGTGTTGGCGTTGTAGGTGATGTTTTCTCCACGGTAAGTGATCCCAGCTTTCCAGACGACCACGTTTTCTCGGGCAATCACATCACCGGTCTTAGCATTGTAGCTGGCAGAACCGCAGCGGATCTGAACATCTGCGTAATCAATGTGCACATCTCCTTTGGCCATTGCTAATCCAGTCTCTGGATCATACGTGGTCTCCAGACCCTCAATGTTAAGATCGCTGGTCAGTGAATCCAAGATGGTCTGCCCCTTCAAATCCATAACTAGGCATAGAAGGAGGAGAATTGAGGCTACCGACAGTCTGTGGAAAGTCATGGGTCCGAAAATAAGGTGAAACAAGAAGCTGGAAGATGACTGAGCATGCGGGAACAACCATCCGTCTGCCTTTCATAGGCCAGCGCCCCTTCGGTGACAAGAAAAACGACATGAATTTATACCTCTGTTTGGTTCAAGTCTGAGAATTTGCGCCAAGATGTTTCCTATTAGGACATTGCTCGGTCATTCAATTTGGCTAAGCTCGTCCTTGTG
>CAMBPS010000008.1 GCA_945869675.1 Prosthecobacter debontii
GGTCCGCTTTCACCTGAGCTGTTACAGGCTCCTTTTCGGCAGGCCAAGGCATGCCTAAAGCGACCCATTTTTCGAGAGCGGCGATTTGGGCAGGCTTTAGCTTGTCGCCCTTTTTGGGCATGGCCTCTACGCCCGCAGTGTGGTTGATGGCCTTGATGAGCTTCGACGTGGCTGGTTTGCCTGCTTCCACGACTTTGCCGTAATCACTGCCGCGCAAGACTGCGCTGTAGATGTCCAAGCGCAGCCCGTTTTCGTGCTTGTGCGCGTTGTGGCAGTCGTAGCAGTGTTCCGCTAAAACAGGGCGCACTTCTTTTTCGAAGAATTCGATCTGCTCTGGGGGGAAGGTGCTCTCGGCCTGTGCAGGCACTGATGGCAGCGCTAATGCGCCCATGAGAAAGCCTAGGGAGAATAAAAGTCGTAGAATCATCGTGCGGGGGGAAGCAACGTCGAGATGCTATACGTGCACCACCTAAATGATACGCAGCTTTTGGGCCGTTCCTTGCAGCGCTCTCTACGGTGAGAGCTGTTACGCAGTCAATTCAGCCACAGCGGCTTCGAGGCTGGCGACGTCTTTGATAGAGATGACTTTGGCCGCTTTATCGATCTTGCCCATGAGTCCGGCAAGGGTGGCGTCTGGTCCGAGTTCGATAAAAAGCACATGCCCCTGGGCACGCAGAGCTTGCATGGACTCCACCCAGCGGACGCTGCCGGTGACTTGGCTGGTGAGGGTAGAGCGAATCTCTTCGGGGGTGTTAACGACTCGGGCTTCGAAGTTACACACAACGGGCACTGCCGGTTCTTGGATGGTGGCGGCAGCCAAAGCGGTGGCTAGTTTATCCTGAGCACTTTTCATCAGGCGACTATGATAGGCACCTGCGACGGGAAGGGTGATGGCGCGCTTGATGCCTTTGTCCTTGGCTTTGGCGGCGGCGGCCTCAATGCCTTCGACACTGCCACTGAGAACGATTTGGCCCGGAGCATTCAGATTGGCCACATCGACATCGCATTCTGCGGCCAGATCGCGGATAGCGCTTTCTTCACCGCCGAGCATGGCGACCATGGCACCGCGCGTCTGCTCACAGGCCTCTTCCATGAAGCTGCCACGCTGAAAAACGAGATCCAGTCCGGTGGCAAAGTCAAAGCTGCCTGCGGCTGCATGGGCGGTGAATTCGCCGAGAGAGAGGCCCGCTGTTGCCGCGATCTTCAAGCCAGGCACGCGTTCTTTAAGGACCTCTAACAAAGCCAATCCATGAGCATACAATGCTGGCTGACAGCGGCTGGTTTTCGTCAGATCTTCCATTGGGCCTTCAAACATGACCTGACTCAGCGAGTAACCCGAGATCGCTGCATCGGCTTTTTCAAACAGTGCCCGCACGGAAGGGTAGGCCTCAGCGAGATCTTTTCCCATACCGACTTTTTGAGCACCTTGACCAGCGAAGAGGATGACGACAGATTGAGACATAGTTTTAGAAGGAGACGAGTGGCAGCCTTTTTCAGAGCACAGTCACTGCACGGCTGCAAGTCCTAGCAGCGCCTTAATCTCGGGCAGCGCGCTCTCTGCGGCGGTGGCGAGCAGGGTGCGGGCTTCTAAGATGGCTTGGGCTAGAGTCATCTTGCTGGGTTTGATGGCGTAAGCGAGGTCAAAGTGAGCGCGGAGGTTTGGTGAGTCGTCGATGCTGCCAGCAAATGCGACAACGGCTTTGCCAAGGCGGCGTGCCATGAGAGCGACGCCGATGGGGCCTTTGCCATGCAGGGTCTGAGCATCCAAGCGTCCTTCCCCTGTGATGATGAGGTCAGCTTTGGCGACGCGTTCCTCTAAACCGATCTGCTGTGAGATAAGATCAAATCCGCTGATGAGTTGGGCTCCACAGAAGGTCATGAGTCCATACCCTAGCCCGCCGGCAGCCCCAGAGCCGGGTATCAGGCGTGGATCGCATCCAAGATCGCGCGCGGCGATGTCGGCTAGCTTTTTGAGGCCATCTTCAAAAAAAGCAAAATCGGTCACGCCTTTTTGCGGCCCATAGATGCGGGTTGCGCCTTGGGGGCCGAGCAATGGATTGTCCACATCACAAGCGACGAGGATTTCTGGGAAGACGACTGCAGGCGGGACTATTCGGTTTAATTGATGCAAATGAGCCATGATGGGCTGAATGGCCTGATGCTGTGCATCTAAAAACTGGTATCCGAGGGCCGCAGCCATGCCTAATCCTCCATCATTGGTGGCACTGCCGCCGATGCCGATGATGAGTTTTTTGGCCCCGCGATGCATGGCATCCAGGATCATCAAACCCGTCCCCTCAGTGCTAGCTTGCTGCGGATTGAGTGGCAGATCATTGACTAGAGCCAGTCCGCTAGCGGCACTCATTTCCAGAACAGCTTCCTGTTGATGGGCTATCCAGCCATAGCGTGCATTGAGTCTGCGTGCTTGGGCATCTAGGGTTTGTGTTTCGATCCATTGGCCGTTGAGGGCCGTGATCATGGCTTCGGTCGTGCCCTCACCCCCATCTGCTATGGGGCAAAGGTCGATCTCACAGTCTGGTAGACCTGTGATTAGAACCTGACTCAGAGTCTCAGCCACATCTCTAGCGGAGAGAGAGCCTTTGTATTTATCACTGGCGATCAGTATGCGCATTGAATCAGAGTATCGTGCTCATGGAGGCGCCCACGCATTTCACTGATCTTTCACTGAACAGGATTCGTCAGGCTGCCAATGCCCTCGATCTCGATGGTGACACTGTCGCCTGGTTTCATCCAAAGAGGAGGCTTACGCGCCATGCCAACGCCTTGTGGAGTGCCGGTTAAGATGACTGTTCCTGGAAGTAAGGTTGTGTCTGCGCTCAGGAAGGCGATCAGGGTAGGCACGTCAAAAATCATGTCGTTGGTGTTCCAGTCCTGCACAGCCTCACCATTGAGGATGGTTTTGATCTTGAGTGCATTTGGATTGGGCAGTTCGTCTGGGGTCACCAGCACAGGACCGAGAGGGCAAAACGTGTCAAAGGTCTTGCCTCGGCACCATTGGCCGCCGCCGCCATTTCTTTGCCAATCACGGGCGCTGACGTCATTGGCGCAGGTGTAACCCAGGATGTAATCAAAGGCGTCTTCCTTGCTGACATTGGTGGCTTTTTTGCCGATGATGATTGCTAGTTCACACTCATAGTCCACGCTGTTGCTCTTCAGGTGAGTGGGTAGCAGGATGGGATCGCCTGGGTTCTGCACGGCCCCTGGGCTTTTCATGAAAAGTACCGGATTTTCGGGAATAGCCATGCCGCTTTCTTCCGCATGGAACTTGTAGTTCAGGCCGATGCAGAGGATTGCTCTTGGATCGACGGGCGCCAGTAGTTTGGCCACGTCAGCTTTTCGATCAGTCACAGAGTAGTTGCCAAAAAGATCTCCATCAATGACGAGTGCAGAGCCGTCGGCTTGCTGTGCTGCGTAATGGATTTGGCCGGAGGAGTCGGAGTAACGGATAATTTTCATGGGGAGAGGGTTCTACGGTTAAAGGCCAAGCAATCTGTGTAAAGTACGCCTTTTCCGCCAAATAAATCCAGCGCACTGCCGACGGTGCCGTCCACACGGCCAGAACTGAGATCCTGCATTCGATGAAGGTCGGCCATGCAGTGAATACCGCCGGCATAAGTCATGGGGATGGGGCTATGCTGGCCGAGAAAGCTGACGAGGGCTTCATCGATCCCTTCACACTTGCCTTCCACATCGACGGCATGGATGAGGAATTCTGCGCAGTGACTTGCTAGGTGGCGCAGTGTTTCCGGGGTGACATGAAGGTCGGTTAGCGTTTGCCAGCGATTCATGGCGACGGTCCATCCGTCGGCGGTGGCTTTGCAACTGAGGTCGATGACGAGACGGTCTTTCCCAGCAGCAGCGACCATTTTTTGCAGGCGTGTTTCACAAAAGCTGCCATCTGTTTCAAATAAATAACTCGTGACGATCACGTGGCTGGCACCTGCTGTGAGATACTCTTCAGCATTGCAGGGGCGGATACCACCACCTAATTGCAGTCCCCCTGGATAGGCAGCTAAAGCTGATTTGGCAGCTAATTCATTGTTAGACCCGAGCATGATGACATGGCCGCCAGGGAGTTCATCACGTCGATAAAGCTCGCCATACCAAGCGGCATCACGGTCGCTGACAAAGTTGGTTTTTAATCCTGCGCCATTATCGCTCAGTGTTGATCCGACGATCTGCTTAACTTGGCCTGAATGAAGATCGATGCAGGGACGAAAACGTGTCATGGAGGGAGGTCTGTGCCTCACCTCCTGCGGAACTGCTCAGTTGTCTGAACAGTGGTTACCTCGCAAGGACTCGAACCTTGAACGAGAGAATCAAAATCTCCTGTGTTACCATTACACCACGAGGTAATGCGGTGAGAACTGGTAGTGTAGAGCATTTTGAAAGCTGTGCAACAAGTGTGCAGACTTTTTTCAATGGTCAACTGACGTGAATTCAAGGTATAAAAAAACCAACCCCGCCAAGCTAACTCGGCGGGGTTGGTAGAAAATAAAACAGTTAGCGCAGCTTATTCAGCAGCGGTCACGGTCAATACCTGGCGGCCTTTGTAGTAGCCACAGGATGGGCAGGCGACGTGGCCTGGGATGGATGTGCCGCACTCAGGGCAGGACTTGAGGACGGGTGCGCGCCAGCGGTTCGCTCCTTGACGGAGGCGTTGACGGCTTTTGGATTGTCTGCGTTTTGGATTGGCCATGTTCTGAAGGGGGTCGCTATTTCAATTGATCGAGTGCATTCCAAACTCCGCGGTCTGCACCAGGCATTTTAAGAGGCTCTGATGACTCAGGACTCTCAAAACGACCTTCGGCAGGACAATCGCGCAGATCAACGTTACCATTTTCGCAGCGCGGGAAGTTCGGAAGGGTTAGCAGGATGTCTTCTCTTATGAGATCTGTCAAGTCCATCGTTGTTTCCTTTTCAATGGGAGCCTCAGTCTGGTATTCGATCATTTCCACACGGAACGCGAAGTGCTCCAAACAGCGGCCACACTCTAGACTGAACGTGGCATCTAAGCTGCCAGTGACGATGATGTCTTTCTCATCGCGCTGGATATTTAGGTCGTAAGTCAATGGCGATGTGGCGATTGCGCTGTCCTTCTCAGGTAGTTGGAAAAAGCTGGCAGGCAGTGTTCCAGCGACCTGTTTGCCTTCATCAGGCAGGTTGCGGATGTCGAATTGGAAAGGGTTCATGGGGTGTCTGGGTTGATTTTTCTGATGTAATCATCCCACAGGCCGGTCTGCCAGTCCAGCACCTCCAGCCCTTGGAGTTGTTTTTTATAATCGTAAGCGCTGGGCTCCAGGGTGGCATAACCCGGGTAATAATAGCGGCTACCGCGCGATTGAGTGTATTCGATCTCCTTGAGCATGGTGAAAATGCCCAAGCTGCGTTCGCTATGAGCTGGTTCAAACATGCCATACACGGCGGAAGTGCTGGTTTGCCCTAAATCCAAGAAACTCAGAGCAACAAGTTCCTCTCCGAGATAAACGCGGCACTCCTCGGCGGGGCAGGGGAGCTTGGCTGGACTGGCAGAAAGAAAGGTGTCTAGATCATCGGGCACATTTTCAGAAAAGCGTTCTTTGTGCCGCTGAAACATCGCCCGCGCTTTGGGTGAGAGGCTGGCTGGCTGGAACTCGCAGCATAAATCAGCGTTTCTCCTCAGCACACGCCGCTGGCTTTTGCTCAGGCTGAATTTTTCTAAATCCACTCGCAGGGGCGTAATGGTCTTCACGCCATGTTCGTCGATGCTTAAACTGTAACGGAAAAAGGTCTCACCAAAATGTCGCCAGCCTACCTCCCAGAGCCGATCCATCATCTCAGGCGGCACGGAGTCGCAAAGGAAAGATTGGTTTAAGGCATCCTGGGACATCGTGAGGTTAAGCTGGCAATGAACAATCGGATGTATAACATAAAAGTGCCCTCTTTGCATGATCCCCGCAGCTCTTCAGGATATCATCGATTTCTTCGAGCCTTTGCCCGAAGCGGAGCGTCGTGAGAATTTGATCCACTATGCCGAGTCTTCGGCGGCTCAGGCCAGGAAGCCTGGGTTGATTTATGACCTGGAAGAAGTGCGGAAGGATCAGGAGTGTTCAGACACGGTTGGCGTCTTTGTTTACCTGGATGGGGAAGGTTGTGTGCATTTCGCTATTGAGCTCGGGCCCAAAATTCAGACACTGACAAGAGCTATGACGACCATTCTTTGTCGTGGGCTCAATGGCAGTCTGCCATTGGAAATCCTTGAGATGACGGCTGACTTTGTGCCGCGAATTGTTGGTGCGGATTTGGTGCGACTGCGCAGTCAGACAATTTATTACATTTTGGGTCGCATGCAGACAGCGGTAAGGACATTGATGCTGCAGAGTTGTCTTTAGAACAGAAAAACCGTTGGCTAAGCCTAGGCTCGGCCAACGGTTCATCCTCGGTCGCTGTTTAAAGCAGACGCGCACCAGCTTCAGCCAAGGGGCTGCGCTCGCCTTTGGCCAGAGGCACATGCGCGGCGAAGGGTTGACCTCTCATGCGTTGGCGGGTGTAAACGAGGCCATTGCTGCGGCTGTCCACATAAGGGTTGTCGATCTGAGCCGGATCGCCGACGAGAACAAGCTTGGAGCCGCGTGACATACGAGTGACGACGGTTTTGGCTTCTAACGGCGTGAGCTGTTGGGCCTCATCGAGCACGAAGAAACGATCGGGGATGGAGCGTCCGCGGATGTAGCAGAGCGCTTCGATCTCGATCACTCCTTGTTGGATGAGTGGATCGTAGGGGGCGGCGACTTCTGGTTTGGCTGCCGGGCGATCAGGGAGGAAGCGATTCTTTTTCCGCTGCGGTCCCTGAATGTTTTCTACAGGGCGCATCAGCAGATCCAGTGCGTCATAGACGGGCTGCAGCCAGGGGCGCATTTTTTCTTGAAGCGTGCCGGGAAGAAAGCCCACGGTCTGACCCATGGCGACGATGGGACGACTAATCGTCATGCCATTGTAGGTGCGGCCAAACACTTGCGAAAGGCCTGCTGCCACGGCTAGCAACGTTTTACCCGTGCCAGCTTGTCCATAACAGGTAACAAGGCTGATCTCCGGATCGAGTAGCGCATCGAGCAGGCAGGTTTGGCCTAGGTTCATAGGCTTGATGCTGCGGCCCTGCCCAACTTTGAGAGATTCAGGCGTCTGCATGAGTCTGACCAAATCTCCCTGAGCATTCATTTTGGCTGGCATGGAGGTTTTATCACCTGACATGAGGAGAATGTAATCATTGGTCATGACATCGCCGACTCGGTTCGCCGGAATGCTGAGACGTCCGCTGCTGGCGAAGCGTTGAAGTTCATGGCTACTGACATCGATTCTAGCGATGTCGAAGTTAGAAACTTCACGCTGTTCGACTTTATCATGCAGGTAATCCTCGCACTCGATCCCCACAGCCCGGGCTTTGAGCTGCATGTTGAGGTCTTTGCTGACGAGGATGACCGGTGGGCTAACCTGATCACGAAGCAGCAGCGCAGCCGCCAAGATGCGATGATCGATCTTCCCGCTCTCCGGGAAGATGCGCTGAAACTCGGCAATGCTCGGGATGCGGTTGGCTGCATCTGGATCGTAGGTCAGGAGGCGTATTTTGCCTCCACCTAGAGTTTTGACGCCATCTAAGACGGAGGCATCAGGTGCCGAGAAAATTTTGGTCAGGGCGCGGTGGGCTTCGCGCGCATTGGCACCACGTTCGGTCATCTCATTTTTAAAGCGATCTAGCTCGCTCAGAACATCCACAGGAATGCAAACTTCATGTTCGGCGAATTTTTGCAACGACGCCGGATCATGCAAAAGAACATTGGTATCCAGAATGAACGTTTTGGTGCCAACTGGGGCCGTCGAAGCCCTGTGACTGGTGGCAGATTTTCGCTTCTTGGGCGTAACAGCCGACCTAGTGGATGATTTCAGTCCGAGGTCGAGGTGGCTGATCAGGGTGGAGGCGTGGCTAGCTGGGTGGTCGTCGCGGTCCATGGCTGTGGGTTGTTGGGTTTAGGGTGAGTCCGAGTTTCGGCATTGAGGGGTGGTAATCCCTGCTTGGCTTAAGTTTGCTGCCAAGATTGCCGTTCCATGTTCAGTTTTTTGTGAAGTACTCAATGGATGATTAAACACTGTCGAAATCATAAGCAGGCTACAAGCCAATTATTCACAATCTTGGGTGATTGTGAATATTCTTTCGTGACGCTCTTGTCAGTTAGCAGGCGCTTAGCTGTCCCCTTGCATGATAATGGCGCTTTCGACGATGGACTTCGCTGCCTCAAGCTCATCATTGACGACGACTGCTGCCCCCAGCCTTTTTAGCCGTTCGACATCTGAGGCAAAGCGCGCTCTAGCTAGGACTGGCATCTCAGGTTTTAGTTCGCGAACGATGGAGAGAGCTTCTGCGGTGATTGGCGCATCAGGAAAGGTAAAGGCCACCATGCGTGCTTGATCCAGTCGGGTCAGTTCCCAGGTTTCCAGATGGGCGGCATCGGCGAAAAGCACTGGTTGACCCTGGCGCTTTAAATGCCGAACAGTCTCGGCATTGAGATCAATAACCAAGGTGGGAATCCCTTGATCGAGCAATGCCTTATTAAGGCGCTCACCCACAGGGCCATGACCAACAATGATGGCATGGCCAGTCATCTGCTTTATTTTCTGTCGGAGGACATCAGATTCTGGCAGCTTTGGCTTACGTCTGCCCCAGCCTGTTTTCTCTAGCCAGGCACCAAAAGGCTCTGCCATCTTCATCAGTCCAGGTAGAAGTCCCATGCTCAGCGCACAACTGGCCACAAGAATTTGCTGGGCCCCGGTGCTCCATAAGCCAAGGGGTCCAACTTTTTGCAGTAGCACCAGAGAGAACTCCCCCGCACTGCACAGGCCGATTCCGGCCATCAAAGCCTGTCGATGCACCAGTCCCAGCCGACGTGCGATTACTGTAATGAGGCCTGCTTTGATGAGCATTAAGCCGGCTGTGAGTGCGATAATCGGCTGCCAGTAAACGATGGCCATGCGCACATCCACCATGAGGCCCACAGAAACAAAGAACAGTGTCAAAAACAGATCCTTAATGGGCATCACATCTGCCAGAATACGCGGTTTAAAGATCGACTCGCTGACTGCCAAACCAGCGACGAAAGCTCCCAGCGCTAATCCCAATTGCAATAGGCCGCCGACAAAAGCTAGTCCGATGCAGCAGCCAACGATGGAAAGGGTGAATAGCTCCCGATTGCGTGTTCGGGTTACGGCATTCAGCAATGCTGGGATGATCCAGCGTGCGCTGACTCCTGCGAGGATGACAAATAGCCCACCGCGACCAAGCAGTGAGCCGACGCGGGCTAGCAGGCTGTCTTTATTACCAGCCTCTATCGGCAATAAGAGCGGTAACACCAGAAAAAAAACGATGATGAAAAGATCCTGGAATATGGCTACGGCCAAAGCCATGCGGGCGCCTGGACTAGACTCATGACCGAGTTCTTGAAATGACTTTAAACTCACGGCCGTGGAGCTCATCGCCAAAGCCACTGCAACGATCACGGCGGCTGCCCATGGAAACTGCATCAGGAGTGCTCCTGCTCCTGCTAATGTGATGCAAAGTCCCATCTGCCAGCCGCCCCCGACAAAGGCTAGCCGACGAACATACTTGAGATCACTGAGGGAAAACTCCAATCCCAAGGTGAACATTAGCAACATGACCCCGAACTCTGACATCTGACGGATCCCTGTATGAGAGTGACCACCACCGAGAAGCTCCAGAACGCCGCTATTGACGATCATGACACCGCAAAGAAAATAGCCTGCAAGCAGCGACTGTTGTAACTTTAGCGAAAGCAGCGAAACTACCACCACCGCCATTAGCATGACTGCCAGTAATATGAAAAGCGGCGGTAGGCTTTCAGCGGTGGCAAGAAGGAGCGGCATGATTGATGCGAGAAGGATGACTATTGATCCTTCTCGTCTCTAAGCCAAGGTCCTTTTCGCAGCACGCTCACTCCACCAGAAGCAGAGGCAGACAAACATGAAGATGAATTTAATGCTGTAACCAGTGTTCAGGGCCAATGAGATGCCGGCGGTGAAGCCGTAACTATGCAGGCCGACACCGAGTTGATTGACACCGAACCAGCTAAACAGAGTGATAGCTCCCAGTAACAAGGAAAGCGCGTGCAAGCCGATCTCACGAATGTAGCCACCCAGCCGGGCATGGAGGATAATGAGGCCCATGAGCACAATCATGAGAGCTCCATTTTCTTTTGGGTCCCAGCCCCAGAAGCGTCCCCAGCTATCGTTGGCCCAAATACCACCCAGGACAGTTCCAACAAGCGCAAAGAGAACACCAAAACAAACGATGCCATAAACAATCCGCGTGAGCAGCTTTCTGGATTCGATCACCAGCTCACCACGAGCGAAAAGGCGATAAATCACATAAACCATGGAGGTGATAGAACCAAGCATGGCCCCAGCATAGCCGATGTTGATACAGGTCACATGCGTGGCGAGCCAGAAGTTGGTGATCAAGACAGCTTCAAGGGTGGGCATGGTGTCTCGGGCATCCAGAGCCATGAAGCGATTGGCGGCAAACATGCCCAGGGCCCCCACAAAGCCTGCAACGACTAGGCCGATGCCCTGACGGGTAAAGCGCTCGATGAATAGACCGACAATGGCGACAACTCCCGTGATGAAAAGAATCGTTTCATAGAGTGTGGCAATCGGTGGGCGTTCATTGATGATGCAACGCTGAGTGATCCCCCAAACATTGTAACCCACGGCGAGCAGGATGCTGATCCAGGCAATGCGCGCGGACCACTTGGCAAGAGACGTTTTGGGTGCAATAAGGCTGATGAAGGCGACCAGGAAGCCCAGCAGATACCAAACAAGCGCGTAGGTGAAGTAGTCGTTCTTATGATAGCTGATTTCGCGGTCCACGTGTTTCAGTTCGCCACGCTTTTCAGCAGCTGCACGAACATCGGAGACTAACGTTTTGACGGCAGGACCAAAGGTATCTGCCTTCAGGCTGGCTGTATAGAGAGCGTCCTTGGCTTTGGAGATGCGTAGTTCACCCTCTGGGATTTTACCTTCTTTCATGAGGCTGGTGACTGTCTGCTCGACTTGTAACCAGGTGTCATTTTTAGCGTCATCGGGTGGGATGAAGGCGAGGGTCTTGCCGGGTCGTAGGGTGGTGTTGATGAAGAGTTCCAAGAGCTTCGCTCGGGGTTCCTCACCCAGAGCGGTCATCTTTTCTGGATTGCGGATCAGATCACCGAGCTTCACGGCCAAATCCCAGACTTCCCTGTAGCCTGACATTTCTTTGGCCAACTCAGGCGGTAGAATGGCTGAAATTTCTTTGGGCCAATCAGTGCGCGCCGCTGTCATGAAATCGCTCACTGCATCGTAGTCGAAAAAGTTGCGCGCCAGATCGATGACGTTGCGCTGCACGCCTGTTAATTGGTCGGTTTCCAGTTCGCCGTAGGATTGAGCACGTTTGATCAGCTCTTCCTTGCCCTTGACGATTTCATTCCAGGAGTAGCGGTCACGTAGACTTTTCGGGTCCACACCGATTTCGCCAACAGCTTGAGAGTTATCCACCACAAAAAGTGGTAGATCCCGCGCAATGTCTGGGCGGAACCAAGATAGCAGTAGCCACTCGATAGCCTTTAATTTCTTCACGTCTGGCAGCTGCGGATGATCGACAGAGATGCTTTGTTTGCCATGCAGACGTAGGAGCAAAAATCGCGCATAAGTATCCAGCGGCTTGATGCGCCCACCTTCCTGGACAGGCAACGATTGAAAGCTGGTAACGATGTCCTTATCACGCAAAAGAGCGGGATTAGGAAGCTGAGCGAATAGCGAGCTAGCCAGAAAGCTAAGCGCGAGAATGAAGGTTTTCATGGCAGAGGACAAAAAGGAAAGCAAAGGTGGGGTAAGATTTCAGGCGGTCTTCGTTTTGAGGGGCCTTTTCAAAAACCGAATCAGATGTCCGAGAAACGTGATGATAAGACCAATGGCGACGGCGACGCAGCTCCAGAGTGGCCATTGGTCTGATGGGTTGGTGACGACGGTGAAGACGGACTGTTCGCCACTGCTGCCTTCGCTAAAGCTGGCTTGATAGACCACGTAACCCTGATCACGAACGGGAACGTTCATGGTCACGACTTTGGGTTCTTCTTTGCCATCGCTGCTGATCTTGGTGACATGGCTGGTGAATTTTTTGGCCTTCATGGTTCCGGGATGAAGCTCGCGGACGAAGTCGTTCAGACGAATGGCAAACGGCAGTTTCCACTTCATACGACTGAGAGAGATAGCATAGGAGATGTCTCCCACTTTGACCGTGAAGGGTTCTTGAGCACGCTCCCAGAGGATGGCCTTTTGCTCGGCTCCATCTTTAGATTTTACGGCGATTTCGACAGCAGAGACGTTGCCTTCATCTTCCTTGGCGTTTTTGACAGGCTGTATGCGATAGCCATCGATAGCGGTTTTGTCACCTTCTTCAGCCTGCATGACGTTGGCGTTGCGTTGGTAACCTGTGACGAGGATTTCAAAGGGCAGATCTTTGGCAAAGAAAGTGCGCGCTTTCCCAGGATCAAGATCGGCAAAGTGCTTCATGGGAATGATCAGCGCTTTGTCGTCGCCCTTACCTGTGGCATCATAGCGATGCACTTCCAGAGTCCGTTCGTGATAGCTCTGATACTGGTCACTGGCTTGACCTTCGAAGAGTGGCATGGCACCTTCCGTCTTGTAGAGAAAGCTCACGAAGCCTGCGGCTAGCATGAACAGGATGGCTAGATGAGAAATTAAGTTACCCATCGTGCGCCAACCTTTTCTCATGCGGATCACTGCGCCACAGAGCATGTTAAAAAAGAGAATGACCATGAGTAGCCCACCTCCAGGAAGAGGCAGAGGAATCAGGGTGCCGCCAAGATTGACGTCATGGATCAACCACCATGAATCAAAGTAAATGCGCTGACTGTCGAGCAGGCCGATGTCTTTTTGTGAGATGGTGCCAAGGAAGGTATCTATGAGCAAGAAGCTCAGGACCGTGATCGCTAGCCCATAGGAGGACAGGATGGCAAAGAGTTGACCGGGTAGGCTGGTGGGCTTGGCAGACATGGGTGTAAATGGGAAAAACGGTTACTGCTGCTGGGTGCGCAGTTTCAGCGAGGCGACGAATTGATCAAAAGCTGCCGTGTTTGCCTCAACGAGAGCTTTTGGGCCAACCATTTTCACGAACAATCCTGCCTCGCCAAGTGAAGCCACAATGCCTTGCAATCGTTGATCGGGCTTGGATTCAGCTGCGCCAACATTGGTATATGCTCCATCGACGGTGACATAGACGCCTTGGATACCCATAAGTGTTTTTTGTGGTAGCTTGGCCAAATCTTCCTCCGTGAGTTCAGGCTGAGCCATTTGTTTCCTCCAACGATTTACATTGGCTAATACACCACCAGCACCTCCAGGCAACATGGCTAGATAGCACTCGCCCTCTTTATTGGGGCCAAAGGTCAGGTTCACTGGGCGCATCTGGCTGCGCTCAGCCTGGGCCCAGCCTGCAGGTGTTTCCCAGCGCAGGCGCTCGTCACCAAAGCGCTCTTGCGGATAGGCATTCAGCTTGGGTTTGGCCTCATAGGTGGAAATGTCGCGCGTTTGCTTGATCTCCATCCGCTCTGACACGCGGTCACAACTGGAAAATGCGAGGGATAAAAGGAAACAAAGGTGCGCGAGGCTTGCCTTGAGTCTTGAAGCGGATGTGGACATGTCAGTGGGGGAAACGAATGAATGCCGTCTTACCTAGGGACTTAAGTAAGGCGGCTTCCAAGATATGAAACGCGATGAAGCGCTTGGCTAGCTTCAATTATTTTACTGCAGTTGCAGGTGCAGGCTTGACCTCAGGCTTGGCTGGTGCAGCTGGTGTTGAGGCTGGCTTTGCGGCCGGTTTCGCAGGGGTTTGGGTGGCCTCGGCTTTTTTGGGCGCTTCTTTTTTGGCTGGAGCAGGTGGCGGCGCTGGCGGTGGTGTGGTGAGCTTGGCGATCTCGGCGTCACTGAGCCCGACATTGACCTTAAGACCTGGGATTTGTCCTTCAAGCGCGGTGGCTGCGGCCCTTGTGACGCCGGTCTGCCAGACGAAGACTTTTTTCAGGGACTTGATACCAGAAAGTTTGGTCAAGCCTGCATCAGTGGTTTTGGTGCCGTAGAGATTGATGTATTCCAACGCTTTGAGAGAGCTAAACCCAGCAAGAGCGACATCGGTGATTTTGGTGTTTTCCAAGTGTAAACGTTCTAGGTTTACCAGCTTGGCTAGCGTAGCGCTAGCCGCATCTGTGATCTGACTGCGGGCTAGATCGACCCAGATGATTTGAGTCGCAATTGGTTCCAGCATGGCGAGTTCCTTATCACCAAATTTATCGGCTGCATTGATCACGCTCAGTCGCAGTTGCTCTGTATCCTGAGCCAGGGGCATCAGACTGGCGTTTAAAGCCTGCATTTTAGCTGAAATTTCAGCGACTTGTTTCTTCTCGGCGTCCGAAAGTGGCTTGGCTTTTGGCTTCTCTACTTTAGGCGCGGCAGCATGAGTGTCAGCGGCTTTGGCTAATCCTTTGCCTAGCATGGCAGCAAGGGCTGCTTCGACTTCTGGGGTGGGTTTAGTGGCTGCGACGGTAGCGCTATCAGAGGCACCCGTTTCGATCCACCATTTGAGTAGCGCCAATTCTTCCTTAGTAACCTGAGGTTCGTCGCTCGGCGGCATGTGTTCGTCGTCATCACTGGCCAGATTGATGCGGGTAAGCATGAGGCTGTCCTTGGTATTTTTGGGGATGACCGTGGTGGCTCCGTCGCCGCCTCCTTTCATGATCGCCGCAAATTCATGCAACTGTAGTTTCCCCTTCTTTTTCTCAGCTCCATGGCAGGAAACACATTTGGCCTGCATGATCGGGGCGATGACGTCTTTATAAACGATCGCCTTTGCAGCGATGACAGGGTCCAGCTTTCCACCTGCAGTAGGCGCTGCAGCGGGAGCAGTTGCAGGAGCAGTCGCCGGTTTTGCCGCAGGAGCGGGGGCTGCCGCGGCCGTCGCTACTGGTTTGGCATCATCTTCAGCGCTCCAACCAGTGTTGATGTGAGCACCGCTGAGTTTGCCTTTTAATGCAGCGACACCTGCCTTGGTCACACCTGTCTGCCAGAGGTAGAGGGACTTCATTTTGGTCAACCCAGTCAGTTTTGAAAGTCCTGCATCGGTGACCTTGGTGTTGTAGAGATTCAAATATTCTAGCGAGGTTAGCCCTTTGAGATGATCCAGCCCTGCATCGCTGATGCCGGTGCCTTCGAGGTGCAATTCTTTGAGGTTTTTATATCCAGCCAAAGCTTTTAAGCCTGCATCCGTGACTTTTGTTTTGGCCAGATCTAGTGAGGATATTTTTGCTGCGATTGGGGCCAGTGGGGCTAGTCCTGCATCGACGAACTCTTTGGCTACGTTCAAGGCGGTGAATCGATAGGTTTGACCATCGGCGGAGACTGGCATCAGGGAGGCTCCCGTTGCGTTGACTTGATCCAAAGTGGCTTTGAGCGCCGGATCAGCCACGGGCTGGTCCGCAGCCATCAGTGGCAAAGCTAGAAGTGAGATGAGGATGGCGTGTTTCATGTGTAAAAGAGTAGTTTTGTCGGTAAGGAAGTTCGTTACTGAGGCAGGGCTTCTTTCGCGTCAGCGGGGAATTGTGCGTCGCTGACCTTTTGGGTAGCACTAGCACCGGCCTGAACCCAGTATCGGATGGCTGAGATTTCGGCTGGCGTGAGCTGATCTTTACCCTCTGGTGGCATGTGAACATCGTCGTCGATCGGAGCGACAATGGACTGAATGGTCAGGCTCTCGTCAGGCTTGCCTGGGACAATGTTGTTTTTCTTTTCTGCGGCGTTTTCACCGCCAATCAGGAGGCTTTCAAAGGTGTCCATGCGCAGATCGCCTTTTTGCTTTTCCTCGCCATGACACTTGTTGCACTTGGCGGCAAAGATCGGCAGGATCACATCTTGGAAGACGAGTTTATCCTTCCCACTTGGCACAGAAGCTGGTGGAAGGTTCGGATTTGGCGCTGGCAGGGTCTTAGAAGGTGGGGCTTCGACACTGGTCGCAGGTGCTGGCTTCGGTGCAGGAGTGACCGGCTCTACGGCTGGCTGAGCTTTTGATTCATTGGCAGACGCTTTGGGTGGTTCCACCATGCTGAGCATCCATTTCTCCAGGGTGATCATTTGACTCTTCATCGGCTCTGGCGCGTGTTCGGTCAGGAACTTGCTGCCATGGCTCATATTGCCACCAAAGTGCGCACCCAGGCTCATGAGACCGAAACTGCCAAAAAACACGGCTCGGTAAGCATGCATCAGTTCACGATTCTGCTGTCCCATGGCATAAAGACGGAGGCACAGGGCAAGGAGGACACCTGCAGTGCCCACTAACGCCAACGTCTGATGCAGCGTGAAGTTACCTCCCGTGTAGCCGCCTTCACGCGAAAGCATGATGCCTGCTAAAACCGCCAGCACAGAGCCAGCTGCTCCGATCCAGAGGGTCAAAAGTGCAGCTGATCCAAATCTGTATTCACCAGTGCTGGTCAGGCAGGCCAATTCCATGATGGACAGAACAATCAGGGCTCCGACTGGTAGATGCAGCAAAATGGGGTGAAAGCGCCCAATGAAAAGAACCGTGCTGGCGGCTTCACCTTTCGGTGCCTCATACAAGGGCGGGAAAATAAGTAGACCGATCACAAAGCTGAGGATCAGCAATACCGTTGCTGTCCAGACAACGGTGTTTGACTTAGACTCGTCGTATTCTTGTGGGGGGTAAGACATAGAGTTGAAGGGATGGTTGATAGTCCCAAAGATACCAACGCTGATCTGAATTCAAATCGTTCATTCTTCCCATACCGGATTCTAGCAGAGGCATGTCGAATTACGCCCGGCCTAGGCGGACATCCATCCAAACCGCTGCCAGCAGCACGCTGCCGCGGACCATGAGCTTGTATTCAGGTGACACTGCCATCAGCGTCATGCCATTGAGGAGAGTGGCCATAATCAGTGCTCCAGCCAATACTCCTAGAACCGTTCCGCGGCCACCGCGCAGGCTGACTCCGCCGATGACACAAGCCGCGACAGCGTCCAGTTCCATCCACTCGCCAATGTCCGTGGTGCTGTTGCCTGTGTAAGAGGTCAGCATAAAGCCCGTGATTGCCACCAGCCCGCCCATAATGGCAAAGGCTACGATGACTACCCGGCTCACTGGCACGCCAGAGACTAGGGCAGCCTCGGCATTTCCACCGATAGCATATAAATACCTGCCAAAAGGCGTATGCTGAGTCAGCACATGAATCACCAGCGCGACGGTGGAAAAAATCAGTGCTGGTAGCGGAATGCCACGAAATTGGTTCGTCACGACCACAAACAGCAAGACTGCCTGTGAAGCCACAAAAACCCGCATAAAAGCCAGCTCTCCATCCTCGCCTTCGAGGCCATGGCTGGCTTTCTGTTTACGCGCTGAGAGAGTAAATAGCGCCATCGCAGTGATGATCGCTACCGCTAGTCCGTAGCCAGCCATCGGCGGTAGATACCAAGTGCTGATCTGTGAGTAAAGATTCGTCTGTCCGCCTGCTACCACAGGCACCGTTTGATTTTGAATGACCAGCCAAAACAATCCACGAAAGATTAACATGCCAGCCAGTGTCACGATAAAGGCTGGGATACGCTCTTTTACAATGAGGACCCCCTTGCACCACCAAAGAATCAAGCCCACGATCAATCCGATGCTTAATGCTAGTGGCGCAGGCAGTCCAGCTTTGGTCGTCAGCACTGTTGCGATCCCGCTTAGTAGAGCCAGCCCACTGCCGACAGAGAGATCAATGTGGCCTGGCAAAATGACCAGTAGCATTCCCACTGCCAGTGTTGCTGTGATAGAAAGCTCCGTCATCAACAGAGACAGATTCCGTGAGTCGAGAAACTTCGGCTCAACAACGCCAAAAAAAACGCAGATCCCTAACAGCGTTAGGGCGATGGAATAGTCACGGAGTGAAAACGAGCGGGACATAAGTCAAAGCTAAGCCTTAGCAAGGAACAGCAGTCATTGTCACGGATAATCATTCATCACGTTTCCTTGAACTGTAGGGCATTCAGATTCTGATAGAGTTCACTAGTCGCCAAAAGCTCCGCGTGAGTGCCCACCGCCTGAATTCGCCCCTCACGCATCACCACGATCTGGTCCGCCTCCATGATGGTGGAGAGGCGGTGAGCAATAGCGATGACCGTTTTACCCTCAGATAGTTGGTGGATCGCATCCTGAATGATCCGTTCTGTCTCCGTATCCAGTGCCGAGGTCGCCTCATCCAGCAATAGGATTGGAGCATTCCTAAGCACCGCTCGGGCGATGGATAGACGCTGCTTTTGTCCGCCTGAGAGATTGCAGCCAGCATCACCCACCACGGTATCGTAGCCCTTGCTCTGCGCCATGATGAAGTCATGCGCATGAGACTTCTTCGCTGCTGCGACAATTTCCTCTTCTGTGGCATTTAGCCGTCCATAGCGGATATTTTCCCGGATCGTGTCGTGAAACAAAAACGTGTCCTGGCTCACGATGCCTATATTATCCCTCAAGCTGTCTTGGGTTACTGTTCGGATATCGATCCCGTCCATGAGCACGCGGCCCTGATCAGGATCATAAAACCGCAATAGCATCGAGAAGAGGGTGCTCTTTCCTGCACCGCTTGGTCCTACAAACGCATAAAATCGGCCTGGTTCTAGAGCGAGTTGAATATCGCTGACAGCTGGTGTCTCTAGCAGGGTACCGTCTGGCTTGCGGTAACTGAAGCTGACGTTATCAAAAAGGATAGATCCTTCAATCCTCGGAAGTTTAGGTGCCTTCGGTGGGTCTTGGATGTCAGGTTTACGATCCAGCAGTCCAACAACATTATTCACGGCATAGGTTGTTTTTTGCAGGAGCAGACTCACTTTGCTCAGCTCCTTCGCCGGTGGATAAATGCGCGTCAGAGTGAAAATGACGGTGATGAATTTGTCTGCTTCCCAGTCCTTATACCACCAGTAGATGAGACCTGCGGCGATGCCTAACGAGGCCACTGATTCGACGATCGGTCCCACCATTTCCATGGCACGCTGCCAGCGGATTGAGTTGTGGCTCATGGCCGCATTGGCCCGTTCGAAGCGGGCCACCTCGTAATCTTCACGCGCATAAGCTTTCACCAGCCGGATGCCTGTAAAAGACTCATGCATGGAGGTCATCATGGCACCCGTTTCCAGTTCTTCATTTTTGCCTGACTTTTTCACCCGCCTCCCCAGAGCAATGATGGGCCAGATGCACAGCGGGAAAACAAACAAACTCATCCCTGTAAAAAAGGGATATTGAGAAAATAGCGTCGCCAGAATGACAATGATCGTCAGCGGACGATTTGTCACCAACTGAACCAATTGCACCGCATTGGTCTGAGCTACTCGCGATTGATTAAAGACCGTCTGCATCAACTCTCCCGCGCGGGAAGTGGCGAAGAAGCCCGGAGATTGTCGAAGAATGCTGCGGAAAACATCATTTCGGATCGCAAACAGCATCCGATTACCTACCCATGCCAGGCAGTATTTATTCAGGTATTCTAGGAAGCCATTGGTGAACAGAAGAACTGGAATAAATGCACAAGCAATGATCACCCCCGTTAACCCTACCGGCGTGTCCGCAGCTAAACCTAGACTATCTGCCAGATTAAAATGAATCCCAAAAGGCAAATCGATGGTTTTTCCCAAGGTGGTGGACTGTCCCCGCAAAACGAGAGAAAAGATCACCTGAAAAGACATCAGCAAAACCGCATTAAACCCAGCTGCAGCCACCCCCAGTGCTATTCCCAAAATAAAACGCCCTTTCAAAGGCTTCAAGTAGGGCAGCATCCGCCGATAGAGCAGTGGACTATCTTCTTGAGGAGAATTGGGCGTCTGGCGGGTAGGAGGCGGGTCGGCTTTGGCCATAATTGAAAGGAAAAACGGCCCAAAAAGTTTCGATTGGAAGGTCTTGAACGGCCAGTTATATCGCTAACACGTTAACAAGAGAGCGTCGAGCCAGATTTCAGCAACGACAGACTAGCGTCCGAAACGCACCCTCATGCGATCTACCTCGGCTCGGCCCATTTCCATTTCGCGCTCGATCGTGGTTTTATCGCGTCGAGCTTCAAGGACCTCGACCACGGTCCAATAGAAACAGCTGCTAGAGACTGCAAGTAGCATGACAAAGAGAAGCATTAGCATCCAAGACAGTTGGCGTTCTTGAGCCTTCCGTAAGTTACGGTTCAAGTCCATCTCCATGACACCCAGCAGATCCATCCAGAGTAGACGCCATGTTCTTGAATCTCCTGCCATTCGCAGGCAGGCGATGCACAAGGCAAGACTTAAAATAGCAGAAATGGCTAAAGTAATCGTCATTAAATTATGGATTTGCTTATAATTACAAAATAATTAATGTGGCTTTGAAAAGTCAATCCTATTATTTTTAATTCGACTTAATCTTAAAGCGGGATTGGCTGACCGCCGATTTGCATTCGTCATTAATTCCACAAGTATTTTCGCCTCTCGGGCGGTGTCACCCAAGACACAACCGCTTCGAGTCGAAGAAGCCTTGTGAAACCAAGCCCTAGCGCAACTCAACAATCTTCCATTCCCGTTTTAAGGATTAACTCTCAGCCGCACATGATTGCATGTTTGCTGCAGTTCGGTGCGCTTTCATAAGTTTTGCCTTTGTTGCCTTTGATTAGGCATGGGTCTTTCATCCACGAAAGGAATGAGGCGTGCGCACAGCACTCAGAGTGGCCTTGGCTGGAAATTCAGAAGATTTCAGACCAGAGGCTATGCAGAAGAAAGCTTGCCTAGGTCAAAGACTCTAGAAGCACCCTCGTTGGACTGCATCGAGTTCCATTTCAGTCTTTAACGAGAAAAACGTTGTGCCATTTTATCGACCTCCAAACGTCCGGACTCTAATTCACGTTCAAGTGTCGTTTTCTCACGTCTCATTTCTTTGATTTCCAGGATGGTCCAGTAAAAGCAGCTTCCGCTGAATGCAAATAGAAGGATAAATATCAAACTAAGCATTAAGGTGAAGTGCCGCTCCTGACTTCGACGATGATCTTCATTCAAGGTTAAGTCCATACCGCCTGCCAAATCCATCCACTGAAGTCTTGCTCTTTCACCATTGCCAGCTAAGCGTAGGCAGGCGATGCCTAAAGCTAGACTAATGATGGCTGAGATGGCTAATGTAGTCGGCATAAAAATACAAGTGGTTAACCTTAACATAAAGGACATCCTTAGAGAAAGTTCGTCAAACTCTTTTTCCTCAATCAGTCCCAATTCATAGCAAATGAGCAGGTTGCCTGCCAAGGTTCGCCCCAATTGCAGGTGTTTTGCCTCTCTTACCTATTGCCGAACTCTGATCTTTCATCTTGTGAGATTCCCTTCATGACTGCATTCTGCGGACTTGTGTCTAGGCTCCTTTTTGTTCTCCTGCTCCCCCTCGTTTGTGTCCACCTCGCGGCCTGTGGTCTTTTGCCGCCGTTGGGAACGAAACGGATGTCGGCTGATGTAACCCAGCTGCGTGAGATCGCAGCAGAGAAATGGACAGCTCTGCCAAAACTGCCTGCTAAGGCTTCGACTGGCTGGTTGGCTGATTTTTCCAGCCCGATACTGAAGCAACTGGTCGAGCGCGCCATCATCGCGAATCCCAATCTTAAAGCAGCCGCTGCCAGAGTTGATCAGGCGCGAGCCGAGACTGTTCAGGCAGGGGCTGACATGCTGCCTTCCATTGCCACAAATTTTAGCGCTAGTCGCACACAGGCCCCTGGAGATCAGCGTTTCTCAGGACTGGGACAAATCAATAATCGCTTCCGCTTGCCACTGAATGTGAGCTGGGAGATCGATTTTTGGGGGCGGGTGGCCGATCAACGCGGATCAGCCAAAGCACGCCGCTTTGCCGCAGAGGAAGATTTTCACTCAGCAAGGCTTTCATTGGCGGCCACGACCGTTCGCACGGCCATCTCGCTGGCTGAATCGCAGGCACTGCTTTCTTTGGCTGAGCAGAATGTGCAGACTCGGCGTGTGCAGCTGGGCATCCTAGATCGGCAGATGGCACGCGGGCTGGACCCTGACCGTGCGGCCTTAGACCTTTCACTCAGCAGTGCCGATCTAGCCCGTGCGGAATCCACCATCCAGCAGCGGCGGGCGGCCGTGGATCAGACTCGACGGGCCCTTGAAGTGCTGATGGGCGGTTATCCGGCAGGATTAGAGCGCGGGCTGAGCAGTCTACCCACGCTAAGGCGTGAAATTCCTGTAGGACTACCGTCGGAATTATTACTTAGGCGTCCAGATTTACGGGCTGCAGAGCGTCGATTGGAGGCAGCGCTGCGAACAGAAAGCGCTGCAAAAAAAGCCTTCCTACCCAGCATTCGTCTGACGGGTGAAAATGGTCGCACCTCACAGGATGTCGATGATTTACTGGACCCCCAAGCAGCGATATGGAATATCGCCAGCAACATCACTCAGAGCTTGTTTCAGGGGGGGCGCCTCCTTGCGACTACCCAGCAGACCAAGGCCCGTTACGAGGAGCAGCTGCAAACCTACACCAACAGCGCGCTAACTGCTTTTCGCGAGGTTGAGACCGCTTTGGCGGCAGATGGTTTCTACCGCGAGCAAGCCACGGCCCTCGATCAAGCCGCTAGGGAGGCCGAGCGTGCCGAGAGCCTAGCTCAGGGCCAGTATGAAAAAGGTCTGTCTGAGGTGCTGACTCTGTTAGACGCCCGCCAGCGTGCTTTTGATGCCCGCAGCAGCCTCATCACCGTGCGTGCCCTACGCCTGAGAAACCGCGCCGACCTACACCTGGCGTTGGGAGGTGAGTTTTAATCAGAGAAACAGCATTGGCCTCGCTCTTCGTCAGCAGCATATGAAAGATCGAACTCAATCAGGCTATTTTCTGGAGATAGAAGGTCTTCGGGCTTTAGCCATTGTGGCGGTCTTGTTGTTTCACCTAAATTCCGCATGGCTGCCTGGAGGCTTCTTTGGGGTGGACGTTTTTTTCGTGATTTCAGGATTCTTAATCACCCGCTTAATTCTACCTCAAATCGATGCCGGTAGTTTTAGCTTTCGTCAATTCTATCTGCGTAGGGCCAAGCGGCTACTGCCAGTGTTTTTAGTCATGTTAATGCTGACGTGGATCGCCGCCTGGCAGTTGTTTTTTCCAGCTGGCCTACAAAGCTTATCCAGAGCCTCTTTTGCTGCTGTTCTATCATTTGCGAATTATGAGTTTGCTAAGCAGCTCGACTACTTTGCATCTGGTTCAGAGGCTAATCCACTGCTGCATACCTGGTCGCTCGCAGTGGAGGAGCAGTTTTATTTTCTCTTTCCGCTTATCCTCGTTCTTACTCGGCATTGCCGAATCTCTGAAAAATGGCTCTGGATTGGGGGTGGCTGCGTCACTATTCTCTTTTTTTCTTTTTCATGCCTACTGACACAGTTGAAACCAAATCAGGCTTTTTACGTTCTTGAAGCTCGAGCCTGGGAGTTAGGCCTCGGCTGTCTGACGGCAATCCTGTTTGAGAAGATACAGCTTTCTGGTGCCCTACGCACGACTCTTAGCTGGTCGGGTTTGGCTCTCTGTATCGCCTCATTTACCATGATCGGAGAAAGTGCTTTTATTCCCTCGCCGACAGCACTCATCCCGACACTTGGCTCTGCTCTCTTGATCCTGTGCCGCTGTGGTGGTGCGCAGTCCCCTCTCTATCGAATGGCCATCTGGGCACCTGCTCGATACCTTGGGCGTCTTTCGTACTCCCTCTATCTTTTCCATTGGCCTGTGATCGTGTTTTATAAGGCAGCTTCGAGTCACTGGGGGCTGCAAGAGCAGCTTTACTGCGCAGCCTTATCCATGTTCCTGGCCATCATGGTTCATTACACCGTTGAAAACCCCATCCGTTTTAGCAAGAATCCAATGCTTTTGCGGAAACTTGCTTATCTTGGCCTAACAACCGTGCTGATCTTGACCCTTGGTTCCAAAGGCGTCCGCTTTGCGGATGGTTACATAGGAGCCCCTCATGAAGCTTGGTTACGCCGTGTCCACCCTGACTGTGATCAA
Source organism: Prosthecobacter debontii (assembly GCA_945869675.1). Lineage (GTDB taxonomy): Bacteria > Verrucomicrobiota > Verrucomicrobiia > Verrucomicrobiales > Verrucomicrobiaceae > Prosthecobacter > Prosthecobacter debontii_A. The sequence goes on from CAMBPS010000008.1 coordinate 24,143, forward strand.
AGTAAGCCGACTGCGGCCAAACTCCTCCCAGCAGGTGTCAAAGATCGTCCTGCTGAGATTATTTTGATCGGAGATAGTCATGCCCAATGCCTAGTCCATGCCTTTGATGAGGCTTTGACAAAAGCAGCTCAAAGTGGTGCCTACTGGGTCGCCCCAGGCACCGTGCCAGCCATGGGAGTTCATACCTCGGAATACAGTGAAAGTTTTGTCAAAATCTTGCCAAAAATCGCGCAACAGAATGCCCGCATCGTCGTGATCTGCGCCAGCTGGCCTGTTTACTTCAACCAATCTAAAAATGGCCTAAGCCAGCAGGAATCTGATCAAGTCGTCGTGGGTGGACTCTCAGCGACCATTCAAACGCTAGTCAAAGCTGGCAAGCGCGTAATTTTGATGCATTCCATTCCGCGGATGGATCGTCATGTGCCAGAATACATGGCTCGCACACTAAAAGCTGGGCAGCCTCTTTTATCTCACTTGGTCACGACGCCAGAATACCTGAAATCGACACAGTCTATTTCCGACCTGCTCTCAAAACTGAGTGCATCCGAAAACGTCATTCACGTGTACCCGAAAGATTGGCTGAGTGAATCCGATCGGATTTTATATCAGGAGGCAGGATTGGCATTCTACGCTGATAGCAATCACGTGACGGTTACCGGTGCTCGGCGCATCATTCCAGGGCTTTTAAAGGCAGCTTGGCCAGAGTCCAAGGCACCTCAAGAACAAAGCCGGTAGGGGGTAGAAGATGTTTAGCCTGAGAATCTTTGCTCTGGAGATAAAAATCGCTTCTGTTTTGGCATGGCCTGTGCTTTTTCATTGCCTACTTTCGCGGGTGGATCATCTCCAAACGCGAAGCTTCAAAACCCAAGTCACACATTACAACCATGGCCAAATACAAACTCGAATACATCTGGCTGGACGGCTATCAGCCAGTCCGCAATCTGCGTAGCAAGACTCAGCTCAAAGACTTCGCTAGCTTTCCGAAGCTCGAAGAACTTCCGAACTGGGGTTTTGATGGCAGTTCTACCCAGCAGGCTCCTGGCGGCAGCTCTGACTGCGTCCTGAAACCAGTGGCTGTCTTTCCAGATAGCACTCGTAAAAATGGCGTCCTCGTCATGTGCGAAGTTTACAATGCTGATGGCACGCCTCACGCCTCCAATGATCGCGCAACCATCATCGACGACGCAGACACTTGGTTTGGTTATGAGCAGGAATACTTCTTCTATCAAGACGGCCGCCCGCTTGGTTTCCCAGAAAATGGTTATCCAGCCCCACAAGGACCTTACTACACAGGCGTTGGTTACAAAAACGTCGGTGACGTGGCCCGTCAGATCGTCGAAGAGCATCTTGAAATCTGCCTCGATGCTGGCATCAACCATGAAGGCATCAATGCTGAAGTGGCTAAGGGTCAGTGGGAATTCCAAATCTTTGGCAAAGGCTCCAAGACCTGTGCTGACCAGATCTGGGTCGCTCGATACATCCTCAATCGCCTTACTGAAAAGTACGGTATCGACGTTGAATATCATTGCAAGCCTTTGGGCGCGACCGATTGGAACGGTTCAGGCATGCATTGCAACTTCTCCACCAAGTTTATGCGTGAAGTCGGTGGTGAGGCTTATTTCCTTGCGCTGATGGCTGCTTTTGAGAAGAACTGCGCTGAGCACATTGCCGTCTATGGCCCAGACAATCACATGCGCCTTACCGGTCTGCATGAGACTCAGTCCATCGACCAGTTCTCCTGGGGTATTGCTGACCGTGGAGCCTCCATCCGTGTTCCGCACAGCTTCAAGAACAATGGCTGGAAGGGCTACCTCGAAGACCGTCGTCCAAACAGCCAAGGCTGCCCTTACGCCATCTCGAGCCGTGTGCTCAAGACCATCGCTGAAGTGCCACTGCCGTAAGCTTTCTGGAATCTCAAACCAGTTCTCCCAGAGACGCCGCCTCGAAACAGGCGGCGTTTTTTAGTTTCTAACGCTCCTCACCGAATCTCGGCACTTGGGGCATCCAAGACATAGCCGCTTGGAGTCGAAGAATCCTTGTGAAACCAAGCCCTAGCGCAACTCAACGATCTTCCATACCCGTTTGAAGGCATAGTTATTCAGCAGCTTGAAGGGAGATGCTGCCAATACACTCCGTCTTTCCAAAACCTGCTTGACTGGCCAATGCTGGCTTGTCCGTCATCTCCCGACTGCATAGATGGACGGCATCGGCTAGCTCCCATCAGACACCTGAAGGTTTTTTTTCGGAGCAGGCCTCTCTTTGAATGCGGTCCAAAGAACCGAACCACAGATCAGGGCACCACCACATAGCGTTCTCGTGCTTGGTAACTCCTGCAGCAGCAGCCAGGCAAAGATAACGCCATACACGGGTTCCATCCCATAGGCCACGCCAACCGTCTGAGCGCGCAGATGTCTAAGGCTGGCCACTGCTAGCCCCTGGGCAAGCCCGGTGAAGATTACGCCAAGAATGACCAGTAAACCCAGATCACGACCGCTGATAGAGCTCTGCCAGCACAGTGCAAAAGGCAGCGCACACAGCGCCGCAAAAGCCTGCTGATAAAAAGCCACCGTTACAGTGGGGTATATTCGCACATACCATCGGCTCATCAGTGAAAGTAGCGCATAAGTGAACGCTGAAGCGCCCCCCCATAGGACCCCCTGTGTCAGATGATTACTTAGATCCCAGCTCGGCGTTACTAGGATCAGGCCTAGCACCACCAGCACCGCTGTGATCACATCCTTTCCCCGCAGCTTCTCCTGAAAAATCAATGGCTCAAGAAAGGTCACAAACAATGGAAAGGACGAGAAAGCCAGTAGCCCTATAGCCACTGTAGAAACGCGGATCGCCACAAAAAAGGAAAACCAATGCATCGCCAAAATGACACCCGAAAGAGCCAACATGATCAGGTCTTTCCAGCAGCGCACACGCAGCTCTGATTGGATCAAAAACGCCAATAGGGCCAGCGCCGCACTACCAAACAGCGTTCTTCCACAAGTGATCACCGCGGGACTTGTTTCGACAAATTTTGCAAACAGCCCAGCCCCACCCGCTAACAACACGGATATATGCAGTTGAATCAGACTAAGCCGAGAGGAAGACATGGGCATTGCTAGCCATGCTGGCGCTTATCCACTAAATATCCAGTGGCTGCTGCGTGGTTGATGAACCCCTCCTTCTAGTTCGCGCCCGGCTTGTGCAAGCGGTTTAGGTTGTCGGTGAGCCATCTGCCGCGCACCGAACTAGCGAGCTTTGGTGAAAGTGTAGGACGAGATTGTGCTTGGCTAAAGCCCAGTGATGCGGCCGAGAAAGAACGACCTCAACTTACGGTTAAGAAGCTCCATGGGAGACACTTTCGCATTCATGGGGTGTTGGGGTACAACCTCGCCAGACGAGTCTTATGGTGGCGTATGGGCATTCGTGAGTTAGGATAAAGCTTCATGTTTCCCTCTCGCTCATTGATTCGATCAGGTTTATCCAAGGTTTCAGGCTGGCTTACGCTGTCTGTTCCCGTGGGGCTCTTGGTTGGATCCGTGACCGCATGCTTTTTGTGGTCGTTGGATGTGGTGATTAAGCTTTATTGGGCGCATCCAGGTCTGCTCTGGTTACTTCCCATGGGCGGAGTTGCCGTTGGGTTGCTTTATCACTGGGTGGGTAAGGGCTCTGATAAAGGTCATAATTTGCTTATCGATGAAATTCATCAGCCTGGTGGCGGCGTGCCTGCTCGGATGACTCCGCTGGTTTTGATTGGCACTTTGGTAACGCATCTTTTAGGCGGCTCCTCAGGCCGAGAGGGCACCGCTGTGCAGATGGGAGGCAGTCTAGCTGGGTTGTTGGCAAGAGGGTTTCGCCTCGGGAGGGGGCGCCAGGGACTTATGCTGATGTGTGGCATTGCGGCAGGTTTTGGGGCGGTCTTTGGTACGCCTTTGGCTGGTGCTATTTTTGCCATGGAGGTGCTCGTGGTCGGGCACTTGCAGTATGCGGCTGTGATACCGCTTTTGTTAGCCAGTGCGGTGGGTGATTTTACCTGTATGGCATGGGGGACTCGTCATACCGATTATGCTTTTGAGATGGAAGGAATCAGGGCTTTCAATGTTATCCTGCTTTTGAAGGCCGCGATTGCAGGTCTTGCATTTGGTTTGGCTGCGCGAATGTATGTGGAGCTGGCTCATCGGATTCAGCACCTCATTGGGCAAGCGATTGCTTATGCTCCATTGAGACCTGCATTGGGAGGACTAGTCGTGATAGCGATGGCCTATGCTTTGGGCACGCGCGACTACTTGGGTTTGGGTGTTGATCCCTCTCCCGGTGGTCAGGTTTCTATTGTGGACTCCTTTCATGTGGGGGGAGCGACGCCATGGAGTTGGCTGTGGAAAATACTTTTTACGGCAGTAACTGCTGGTGCTGGTTTTAAGGGTGGAGAAGTGACGCCCTTATTTTTCATTGGCGCCACTTTGGGCCATTCTGTTGCCATTCTGTTCCATGAACCGGTGGCACTCTTCGCTGCGTTTGGTTTTATCGCCGTGTTTGCAGGGGCTGCGAATACTCCGCTGTGCTGCACGGTGATGGGTATGGAGCTTTTTGGCGCACAGTTCGCACTCTATTTTGCGGTGGTCTGTTATGTGGCCCTTTATGCGAGCGGGAAGTCAAGCATCTATTTATCCCAGCGTCTAGGCAGAACAGGGTGCACTCTAAGGGAGTTACGAGCGATGAAGCCTAAGTCGTCGTCATTATAGCGCCTTGTCGTAGATCTTCTCAAAGACGGCCGTTGGTCCCTCATCGATTCGATTGGCATCGATGATGGTAATGCCGTCTGGACCAAAACGAGCCGTGACAGTGGCTCCCTTGCCCTGACTCATGTATTTGAAATTAAGATCGCGCACTCTTGCGGCGGCATCGACGAGCGCGCAGGTAATCCGTGCATCCTCAGCTGTGGGGTAAAGATGGGCGACGGCTTCCAGCGTGGCTTGGGCAAACTTGATCTGACAAATGGCGACAAGTCCGACAGTGAGACTATCGACTCCGTAACCAATGTAGCCTTTACTTCCGTCGGGCCGGGTGACTTCGCGCGTAAAGTGGTTGTTACTTGTGCGTGAGCCGCCGCCTTGGTTCCACCAGCGAAAGCCACGATACTGCTGATCACTCTCCACTTTACCATCAGCACCGACGATTTCGTGGCCTTGATTCACAGGGCCTTCGAAGTCGGCCGGCGTAACCCAGTTGTTGTGAAAGTTGATGCTCATGCCGTTTTCAAAATCGACGCGTACCTGCACAGCGTCATATGCATTGATGCCATCGCGAATAAGGCGCTTCTTTTGACCGACAGCCGTGAGTGAGACAGGTTTACTGCGATAGTAGCTCCAGATTAAATCTGTCCAATGCGGGCCGACGTAACTAAAAGGATCACTCGATTCGACCCATTTAAAGGTACTGGTGCTTACTTCAAGAGGCTCTTCTAAATACGCAGTGCCATAGAGTGGCGCGCCGATGCGATTCTGGATGTCATCTCGGATGCGTAGATGATCAGGGTCATAACGCTTATGCATGTCCACAGCGACCACGCAGTTTTTAGAGCGGGCGAGCTGGATGATTTCATCGGCCTCTTGGATGGTCAAACACATGGGCTTTTCAGTCAGCACATGCACGCCTTTGGCTAAGGCAGCTAGGATAGGCTGTGTGTGGAGGTGGTCTGGTGTTGCCACGGCCATGACATCTAGGTCCGGGAAATCGCGGAGTATATCGATCCAAGGGGCTTCTCCGAAATAGGCAAGTGGCGCATGTCCTGTAAGCTCCTCGAAAGCTAGGGCAGCTTTTTGAGCAGATTTTTCAGAGCGTGTGGCTACAGCAACGAGGTCAAACTGAACAGCTGCCAATTCACGTGAATACTCATCTAAACCAACGCGTGCTAATTGACCTGCGATGCCAAAGCGCTGCAGGTCTGCATAGGCTCGTGCGTGTACGTCTCCTCCAAACATTCCAGCTCCGACGAGGGCGATTTTGATACAGCGTGATTCTTCCATGGATGAAGATCAGTCAAAGCTTGCCGGGGCGTGGAAGCAAGGCCTCAGGTAGGTATCTGAGTGATCAACTTTGGTTTCAGAATGACCTCTTAAGAAAAAGAACAGGAAGCTTGATTTTCTTCAGGCTGTTCAAAAGAACTTACATCTGAGTCTCATTTTCTCATGAATAATAGAAAAAACAGAATTCTATGGTTGATGTGAGTTTCGATTCTATGTATTAAAGTAATCTTAATTATCTGTGGTTTGGAACCTTTTCTGCTACCAAGTTATCTATAATTAGTGCCACTCTCACGAAAAGCCATGTTTTATACCAGTGCCCAATCGCCTACTCAGGTGCCTCGCCTCTCGGATTTGGGCGCTGCGTTTGCGGGGTCATGGAAAGCTGTTCTGGAGGCATTCCAAGTAGGAGTTTGGCCTTGGTTTGGAGCGTCTGATGCGATGGATGATTTAATGCCTTGGGGACGTGGGTCTCTCACTAAAAGACCTTCTAAAAATGAGAGCACCGGTATGGAACCACCCGAAGAACCCCCGCAAACACGCAGCCTTCCTTTTTATCATTTGCCGGTGCTCATGCAGGAGGTTCTGGACATGCTCCAACCGGCTCCCGGCAAACTGATCTTTGATGGCACCCTCGGCGGTGGTGGTCATACGGAAGCCATTTTGCACGCAGGTGCCAGAGTGGTGGCGATGGATCAGGATGACGATGCTTTACGTTATGCTGGAGAGCGTATGAAGCCTTATGCGGATCGCTTTTGCGCTTTGAAAGGAAACTTTCGCGATTTTCCTGCAGTGCTGGGAGAAGCCGGTGTGACAGGCTTAGACGGTATGTTGATCGACATCGGTGTGAGCAGTCATCACCTCGATGACGCCGAGCGCGGTTTCTCCTTTGCTAAAGATGGTCCTTTGGATATGCGCATGAATACGAGTGCACCTTTGACCGCTGCAGATGTGGTGAATACCTACCCGCAGGAGGAGTTGGAGCGCATCTTCTTTGAATATGGTGAAGAACCTCAGGCACGCCGCATCGCTCGTGCCATTGTCAATGACCGTATTCAGTTGCAGTTCACCCGGACATTGCAGCTCGCCGAGATGATTTCTCGTGTCTGCCCAAAATATAGCAAAAAGCATCCAGCTACCTTAGTGTTTCAGGCTCTGCGTTGCGAGGTCAATCAAGAGTATCAAGCTTTACGTGAGTTTTTGGCAGCAGCACCGCGATGGCTGAAACCAGGCGGTCGTCTTGTGGTGATTAGCTTTCATTCCATCGAAGACCGCATCGTTAAACAGGTCTTCCAACACCAAAGTGCTCCTTTTGTTGATCGCCCCGAGTGGCCGGAAGCCAAGAGAAATCCTGATTGCACCTTGCGTGTGTTAACCAAGAAACCACTCGAAGCGACCGAGAATGAGCTTGCGCTCAATCCACGAGCTCGGAGTGCGCGTCTGCGTGCAGCCGAACGTCTGAATTCATGAAACGCAATCAATACCGTAACGCAATTGGGCTGCCGGTTCTCACCGCAGTTTTTATTGTTTGTAGCGCTGTCTTACTGGTGGCTCTGAGCGTGGTCGTGAATAAGAATCGCATCACCGCCATGGCTGAACAGCAGCGTCAGGTCGAGCAGGAGATGAAGTTATTAAACTTTGAGATTGTCAGCCTGGATCGAAAGATCGACCAACTTCTGGATGGTGCGCGAGTGCAGCCGCTCTTGGAGTCTAAAGGCACGTGGCTTCAAAAGATCAATCCAGATGCGCAAGTGATCATTCATTTGAAGTCCATTCGTGCGGCTAAAACCGTTGCTCAACTGGAGGGATCTGCATTGCCATGATGCCGACACCTAAGCAAGCCCAGATCCGTCGTGATCGTCCCGTCTGCCATCGCATGATGGTAGTGACATGCTTGCTAATGCTCGGGTTTTCAATTGTGGCTTGGCGCTTGTATGACCTGCATTTAAAAAGCGGACCAAAGTTCGCAGAGAAAGCGTCTGAGAAGTTCCGTGAAGAGCGAATTCTGCCTGCCCAGCGTGGATCGATCAAGGATCATGGTGGTCGCTATCTAGCCTATGATGAAGAGATCTTTGATCTCAGCACGAATCGTGTTCATCTCAATGAACTACCAACTATTAAGCCCTGTTTGGCCCGTGTTCGAGGAATGAAGCTTCGTGATATGACCCGAGTCATGACCGATGCTGAGATTCGCAATGCCTATCACGCTCATGTTGCTCAGGCTTTGAGTGTTAAGCTTGGCCGCCCTTTGGATGAGGCGCTGGCTGCGGTGAAATCGAATGAGCAGGTGCTGGTGCTTGCTGATAAAATGAATGAAGAGCAGGCCAAGGACTGGCGCGACTATTTGACGAAACAAAACATCAAAGGAGTCTATGTGAAGTCTTCTGTTCGTCGCCATTATCCGACTGAGAATCGTCTGGCCTTAATCGTCGGCGGAGTTGAAAATGGCAAAGGCGGCGTGCGTGGTGTCGAGATGACGTATGAGCAAACGCTTGGCGGTATTGCAGGTAGCGTCATTGTTGAGCATGATAAGTATGGGCGTGAGATGCCGATGTATCGTGGAGAGATTAAAGAGCCGATTCATGGTCGTGATATCCAGCTTACTATTGATATGCCTCTGCAAGATGCAGTGGACCAGATCGTGGAAAAAGCAGATGTCCTTTGGAAACCAAGTAAAATCATGGTGGTTGTCACGGAGGTGGCTACAGGATCGGTGTTGGCCATGAGCTTCCGTCCAAGTCATGACCGCAACAATTTAGCCGAAACCAATTGGAAAAATTTGGCTATCTATGAGCCGTATGAACCTGGATCGACCTTCAAAGTTGTTGCCTTCACCGCAGCTTTGGATCAAGATAAAATAAGTCCTCAGTCGATGATTGATTGCGAATTGGGGCAATACACAGACCCTCTTCTAAAGGCCAAATTGACGGATATAAAGGCATTGGGAATGGCGCCTGCTCATGATATTTTGCGTTATTCCAGCAACATCGGCACCTACAAGATTTTTAAACGTGTCGGCCAAGATGGTTTTGTAGATTACGTCAAACGTTTTGGATTCGGACGCCGCACCGACATTGCCCTCAATGGAGAAAGCCGTGGCTACATCAATGAGAAGGAATGGTCTAACACGACTTTTTCCAGATTTCCGATTGGTTACGAGGTGAATGTCACTCCGATTCAAATGGCGATGGCCTATGGCGCCTTGGCCAATGGCGGCATTCTTATGCGTCCACGTTTGGTCGATCGTATTGTCAGTGAAGGTGGTCGTAAGATCGAGATTGCTCCACCAGAGGTGGTTGGCCAAGTATGTTCAGGTAAGACGGCTGAGACCATGCGTAATCTATTGAAGGAAGTCGTTGCTGAAGGCACGGGAAGCCGTGCTCAGCTTGAGGGCATTGAAGTCGCTGGGAAAACCGGCACCTCTCGGCGCTATGACTCTGAATATGTTTATCGCGATGATAAAGGGAAAAAACACAAAGGTGGTTATCCTCCGAATCAGTGGATCACTTCATTCGCCGGATTTGCGCCTGCTAATGATCCGAAAATTGCTTGTGTTGTTGTTTTGGATTATCCGAAAGCTGCAGATCCACAGGCTATTGGTGGCGGTAAAGTGGCCGCTCCAATCTTCGGCGAAATCGTCGCTGAAACTCTCAAACAACTTTCTGTTCGTCCCCAGCGTCCGCTGGCTCTCCAAGGAACCCAACCATGACTCTGCGTGAACTCATCTCCCATCTCGACAAGCCCGTGGTAAGCGGCAGCTTGGACACCACTATCAAGAGTCTGACATACGACTCACGAAAGGCGACCAAGGGCACAGCCTTTGTCGCTCTTCGTGGCAGTAAATCGGATGGTCACGATTTTATTCTGGCTGCCATTGAAGCTGGTGCCTCGGCGATCATTGCAGAGCAGGCGCCGCCAGATGATGTGTCGGTGCCTTGGGTGCATGTGAAATTTACTCGCGTAGCCCTGGCTCAGGCGGCGGCCGTCCTTGAAGGCAATCCTGCCTCAACCTTGGCTATTGCAGGTGTGACTGGCACGAATGGTAAAACAACAACTGTTTACCTGATTCATCATTTGCTCAATCAGGGGCAAAAACGTGCCGGATTGCTGGGCACTGTGACCTATGATTTGGGTGGTGGAAAACAGGTGCCAGCCACGCATACGACACCTGAATCGCTAGAGATTCAGAGTTTGCTAAGCCAAATGCGCGACAATGGCTGCCGGGCCTGCGCTATGGAGGTAAGTTCTCATGCCTTGGATCAAGAGCGTGTTCATGGATTGCCTTTTTCAGCAGCTGTTTTTACTAACTTGACTCAGGATCATCTTGATTATCACCAGTCGATGGAAGAGTACTTTGCAGTGAAATCACGTCTCTTCGAAATGATCGCAGTTCAACCCAGAGGCCAGATGATCATCAATAGTGATGATGCGTGGGGGCGGAAACTTATTCAGCGTTTTGAAGATACTGGTCGCGTGACCAAATTTGGTTATGGCGTTCACGCTGATTTCCGTGCGGTCAATGTTCGCTATGATTTTACAGGTACAAGTTTTGAGCTGGAAGTGAATGGCCGCGCCTTCCTTGTGCGGTCGCCTCTGATTGGTGATTTCAATGTTTACAATGCCCTTGGTGCCTTGGCTGCAGCCCATGCACTCGGCCTGAATTTGCGTGAAAGTGTGACAAACCTCAAGAACGCTCCGCAAGTCCCCGGCCGCCTTGAGCGCGTGACAGAAAATGCGACTCGATTCCAAGTCTTTGTTGATTATGCGCATACGCCAGATGCTCTGGAAAATGTGCTGCGAACGCTGAAAGCTTTGCGTCCTAGTCGCATCATCACAGTCTTTGGTTGTGGCGGCGATCGTGACCGTGCCAAGCGGCCTATTATGGCTGCTGCCGCTGAGGCTGGCAGTGACATTTGTATTGTGACCAGTGACAATCCTCGCAGTGAGTCACCTGAGTCCATTATTGCTGATGCAGCTAAAGGCTTCACACGTCCAAAGAATCATGCATCGATTGTGGATCGCCGCGAGGCTATTCGCGGGGCCCTTGAAAATGCAAAGCAGGGAGACATTGTCCTGATTGCTGGTAAGGGTCATGAAGATTATCAGGAAATTCAAGGTAAGAAGCATCCTTTCGACGATCGGCGTGTGGTCAGGCAACTCATGACGGAAATGTATAGTTCGCGGGATGCTGTCCGTGCTGAGCGAGAGGCTGAACGTGAATTCCGTAAAGCTGAGGGAAGGCGGCCTTATGATTCATGAAACCCATTTCGCTACAAACTCTCGCTGGCTTTGTGAATGGAAGCCTTTCCGCTACATCGAACCCGCTTCTCTCACGTGTCACGACTGACTCACGGAAGGTCGGCCTCGGAGATGCGTTTGTGGTGCTGAAAGGCGATAAATTTGATGCGCATGATTTCATTCCACGGGTCATTTCAGCAGGTGCCGCTGCAGTGGTGGTGAGTCGTATTGATGCTAGTTGGCAGACAGACAACTGTGCTGTGATTCATGCCGACGATACTCTAGTGGCACTTCAGCAAATGGCCCGCGGGTATCGTAGTTGGCATCAGCCTCTGGTCATCGGATTGACTGGCAGCAATGGTAAGACGTCCACGAAGGACCTGACCAATATCATCATGGCGCGGAAGTTCCAAACGCGTGCCACGTTTGGTAATTTGAACAATCACATTGGTCTTCCTCTCACACTTCTTAGCCTTGAAGACGGTGACGAATGTTCGGTCGTGGAGATGGGCATGAATCACGCTGGAGAGATCAAAGCATTGGTGGACATTGCTTTACCCGATGCAGCGATTGTAACCAATGTTGGTATGGCTCACATTGAGCATTTAGGGTCTCAGGAGGCAATCGCTTGGGAAAAAGGCACTTTACCCGCAAATGTTCACGGAGATGGTATCGTTGTATTAAATGCCAACGATCCTTACAGTGACCTCATTGCTCGTCACTGCCAAGCTACGGTTTATCGTGCAGGCACTCAGATGGGCGATGTTCGCGCCTTTGACCTGCGTGCTTCTTCAGAGGGTACCGCCTTCAAACTTGATTTTAGCGGAGAAATTGTCGAGACATTCTTGCCTGTCATTGGTGATCACATGGTCGGCAATGCTGCTTTGGCCGCTTGCATGGGCTGGGCCAACGGCATCTCACCTGATGACATTGCCGATGCCTTGTGCACAGCCAAACTCACCAGTGGTCGCATGGAGACCAAAGCGGTAGGTGGCATACATTTTATTGACGATTCTTACAATGCTAATCCAGACTCGATGAAGGCAGGTCTAAGTGCATTAGCAGCCTTAGGAACTTCTGGTCGAAAGGTAGCTGTGCTAGGGCTTATGGGTGAACTCGGTTCTTATGCTCTAGAGGGACATCGTCAAGTTGGCATTCATGCTGCAACTCTTGGATTAAGTGCTGTATACACTGTGGGTGACGAAGCTGCTTTAATCAGTGATGCGGCGAGTGCATCTGGACTTTCTGAGACGCAAAATTTTCAGAACCATCAAGCCTGTGCAGTTCATCTGAAAGAGATTCTCCAGAAAGGTGATGCCGTACTCTTAAAAGGCAGTCGCTCTGCTGGTATGGAGAAGGTTCTCATTCATTTTCAAACCCTATGATCTACTGGCTCTACGAACTACGACAATGGCTTGAAGCCCATCACTGGATCAGTGATGATGCGTTCCTTTATAAGTTGCTGAATATTTTTAAATACCACACCTTTCGTGCGGGTGGTGCGGCAATTACGGCTTTTGCATTATCTTTGATCTATGGAAATTGGGTGATTCGAAAACTGATCTCACTCAAGCTCGGCCAGCCTATTCGCACAGCAGAGGAAGTTGGGAAGCTCTTTGAGCTGCAAGGTAAAAAAGTGGGCACTCCAACTATGGGCGGCGTGTTGATTTTATCTTCGATTCTGATTTCGACACTGCTTTGGGCTAAGCTGGACAATATCATGGTCTGGATCATCCTCTTTACCACGGTTGGGCTGGGCGGTCTTGGTTTTTACGATGACTTTTTGAAGGTCAGTAAAAAGAACTCCAAAGGTGCCAGCGCTCGGGTTAAACTACTGTGGCAAACGGGTGTGGCTGTGGTTGCCGGAATCTTATTTGCCTATGCAGTGCCGCCAGATGAAGGAGTGACTTTGCGCGCTTTGTATGTGCCCTTTTTTAAGGATGCCGTAATCGCTGATATGGGCCTTTTCTCGGTGGCCTTGTTCACGTTGATTATTGTTGGGTCATCCAATGCGGTGAATTTGACAGATGGTTTGGATGGCTTGGCTACGGGTTGCTCGCTGACCACAGCCATTACTTATGCTGCCTTTGGATACATTTGTGGCAACGCGAATTACTCTGATTATTTGGGCGTGGCGCATCATAGTTTGGCTAATGAGTTGCCGATCGTGGCCATGGCACTGGCTGGCGCTTGTGTGGGCTTTCTTTGGTTCAATGCCCACCCAGCAAAAATGTTCATGGGAGATACTGGTTCCCTTGCCCTAGGTGGTTGCATCGCAACACTGGCTATTGGCTGTAAACAGGAGATTGTTTTGGCGCTGGTCGGTGGTGTGTTTGTGATGGAGGCAATGAGTGTCATCATTCAAGTGATCAGCTTTAAGAAGCGCGGTAAGCGCGTTTTCCGCATGGCTCCTATCCATCATCATTTTGAATTGGGAGGTTGGCATGAAAATCAGGTCATCGTCCGCTTTTGGATACTTTCCCTGCTATTTGCTATGCTTGGTCTAGCGACTCTGAAACTTCGTTAAAATGTTACGCTTTAAAGGACAACACTTTGCCATTCTCGGTGCGGGTCGCAGCGGCCTGGGTGCTGCTCGTTTGGCGCGCCTACATGGAGCAGAGGTGACCCTTTTTGATGAAGGTGATCCGCAGAAAATGAAAGGCTCTCTGGATCAATTGCAGGCTGAATCCTTTGAAGCTGTGTGTGGTCAAAAGGCGCGCGATTTGCTGGTGAAGGCTGGGGATTTTCAGCGCGTCATCATGAGCCCAGGGCTTGATGCTGGTTGGCCATTGCCCAGAAAATTCACGGATGCAGGTGTGCCATTAGACGGTGAGATGGAGTTTGCCTTTAATCTTACCGACACACCTATGATTTCGATCACTGGGACCAATGGTAAGAGCACCTGTACAGAACTCATTTCACATATTCTTAATGCTTGTGGGTTAAAGTCCGTGCCTTGTGGAAATCATGGAATGTCGTTAAGCGAAGTTGTCTCAAGCGGTAACGTTTACGACGTCCTGGCTCTCGAGGTGAGTAGTTTCCAGTTAGAGACTATCAAGCATTTCCGAACCAAAGTCAGTCTATGGTTGAACTTTGCGCCGGATCATTTGGATCGTTATCCCGGCATGGACGAATACTATGCTGCTAAGTCACGAATCTTTGAAAATGTGACGGCTGATGACGTTGCCATTGTACGGGCTGGAGAATCTGTTTCTTCAGGGGCGGCCAGGCGGTTAACTTTCTCTGGTTATGGTTGTGATGCAGATGCAGCCTATTCGGCGGGCCAATTCTTCATCAACGGGGAGAGGATCGGTGACGCATCTTCACTACGCCTACGTGGCAAGCATAATATGGAAAACGTCTTGGCAGCCATGATGGCCTGTGGCGTTTTTGGCCTTACTTTTTCTCAGATGCTTAAAGCCATAGAAAGCTACGAGCCGCCAGCTCATCGCTGTGAACTGGTGCGTGAGTTGAATGAGCGTGAATACATCAATGATTCCAAGGCTACCAATCTGCATGCCTTGCAGGCATGCATTGGTTCCATGGAGCGTCCCATCGTTTTGATTGCAGGCGGGAAAGACAAGCAGCTCGATTACTCTCCCCTGAGATCTTCCTTGAATGGACAAGTGCGTGCCATGGTCTGTCTTGGGGAGATCCGCCAGTCTTTGCACAAGATGTTCTGCGACCTAGTGCCATGTCATGAAGCCATAGACATGGCGGATGCGGTGCGGATTGCGACCTCTATTTCTCAACTGGGTGATAGCATCATCCTGAGTCCAGGAACATCGTCGTTCGACATGTACACAGGTTATGGACAACGCGGAGAAGCCTTTCGTGCAGCGGTCAATGCTCTTATTTAAATCACATAACAAAACATAACAACATCATGAAAAAGCCCAAAACAGATAAGATGATCCTCAATCTCCTTGAGGGTGAAAAGCACAAACACCGTGTCGCGATGGTGAATGAAGAAGCGGTATGGAATCAGCATGAACCAAATTCAAACATGGCACGCATGTTCGTGGTCATGCTTTTGATTCACGTTGTTGTGATAGGTGGCATCATTGTTTATGACATGATGAATGATTCAGAGGTGCAGTCTACGGCTCTGATTAGCGCAGGTACTCCATCTAGCCCACTGAGTTCACTGCCATCGCCGTCAGCTAGGGTTGAAGCTTCGAGTAATCCTATTCCAATCGAGGAGTGCGCGACCTATGAGTGGCGTTCTGGTGACTCGATAGGCAGTGTTTCGAAAAAACTTGGAGTCACTGAGGCTGTTCTAATTAAAATGAATATGCTGGATAAAGGCACCCAGTTAGAGGCTAATTCCATTATTCGTTATCCCAAGCAGCCTGTCGTGAAAGCTGTCGGTATCAGTGTGGCTGGTGCTAATGGCGAGATCGCCACAGCCGCTCTTCCTGCTGCTAGCATTGCCGCAGCAAAAGATACAATGCCTCTTGTTGCCCCTGGTGAACAATCATTTTCCTTCCAGCCCACCATTGCGGGTGAGCTGGCCCCGACTCCTGGTGAAGTGCCCGTCATTCCAATGGTTCAGGACTCACCGCCAGAAGCAGTGAGTGTCGCGGCTACTGGTATGTCTGCAGTCGTTGAAGCTAAGAAGGAAGAGTTGACTCCAATGATTGAAGAGACTGCCCCAGCTCCAAAGTTGGAAAGTCCAAAAGTAAGTGCGGTGAATACGTCAAAAGCTGAATTACTCGATGAAGATGAGGTGCCAAAAGCACTACCAGTGAAGCGCTACACAGCACCTGCCGTGAACAAGCCTGTCGCCAAGAAAATCGCTGAAGCCGCTCCTGTAAAAAAGGAAGCTGCTAAGATTTCACGTTCCCACACCGTCAAATCGGGCGAGACTCTGTATAGCATCGCTGCACGCAATGGAGTCAGTGTTAAATCTTTGCAGGCGGCTAATAAAATCGTCAAACCTGAGAGTCTCCGAGATGGCTTGAAGCTGGTTATTCCAGCTCATTGATCCATAGCTTCACCCTTTTACCTCCCCAATCATGGCTAAGCGCTCTGTTCTCTTTTTGCTGCTTGCGGTGGCATTGCTGATCGGATTAGGCATTACGATGCTGGCTAGCACGAGCTTTTTCACCAAAGAAGGTGGTGGCGAAGAATATGTGACTGTGTGGAAGCAAGTGCTGTGGATGGGAGTTGCGTTTGTAGCCTGTATCGTGATGGCTTTGATAGATTTTAATCTTTGGTATCGCTGGCGCTGGCATTTGTTTAGTCTAGCTGTCTTTGGGCTTTTGCTTTGTTATGAATCACATCTGGCTACACTGATCGGCTATAAGCCGCTCATTGCGGCCAAAGTGAATGGCGCTGCGCGTTGGATTGGTGTGGGTTCATTTCGCGTTCAACCCTCAGAGTTTGCCAAGATCTTTTTAATCATCGCCATGGCGGGTTGGTTTACCACGCATGAAACGCTGGAGAGGACTTTAAAACATGGTCTTATTCTTCCAGGTGCAGTGCTTGGACTTATTGTGGCTATGATCGGCGGTGAGGTCGATCTTGGGAATGCAACGGTGGCCGCCTCCGTGGGGGCAGGCATCATGTTTGTGGCTGGCACTCGACTTCGTTACCTAGCAATCCTTTTTGGCTCAGGTATGGCAGCCTTAGTCATGGGGATCTTCCTAGCACCAAACCGCTTTGAGCGTGTCATGGCGATTACACATCTTGAAGAGGTCAAAGATGGCATTGGACTTCAGCAGTGGGTTTCCTGGCTGGCCTTTGGGTCTGGCGGCTTGCATGGGCGTGGATTGGGAGAGGGGCGCATGAAGCTTTCTTATCTTCCGGAAGCTCACACTGACTTTATTTTCCCCATGGTGGGAGAAGAGCTAGGTTTATGGGGTGTCTTAGGCACACTGTCTGCCTTTATCGCGCTGCTTTTTGCTGGTATGTGTATCAGCAGTTATGCGCCTAATCGATTCGGAAAGCTTCTGGGTTTTGGATTGACCTTCTTACTTTCTTTCGAAGCGCTCTTGAACATGGGTGTAACCACTGCTCTTTTGCCAAATAAGGGTCTTCCGCTCCCCTTCGTATCTTACGGAGGCTCGAGTCTTTTAGCCGCCATGGTGGCGGTGGGAATCCTGATTAATATTCATCGTCAAGGAGTGCATTTAAGCTGGGATCAGTTACCTGTGATCCGGAGAACGCGCCGCTGGACGCCAGAACTCTAATTTTCGTGAAATCCAAATCTCAAAAATCCATCCATGTCTTGATTGCATGCGGTGGCACTGGGGGACATCTGTTTCCTGGCATCGCTGTGGCTGAAGTGCTCAAAGCTCAAGGTCATCAAGTCACTATTCTCATTAGCGAAAAAAAGATCGACGCTATAGCTGCCTCCGGGCATAAGGATTTGACCTTCGAAAAAATGCCCTTTTTGGCCATGCCAAAACCCTGGTCTCCCAAGATGTTCGGTTTCCTAAGCGGCTTATGGAAAGGCATGAAACAGTGCCGAAAGATCATCCGTGATAAGAAGGTGGACGTCGTTTTAGGGATGGGGGGATTTACCTCCTTTATTCCACTCTATTCTGGTCGGAAAGAAAAGTGCCGCACACTGATTCATGAAAGCAATGCCATTCCAGGAAAGTCGAATAAACTCAACGCACGCTATTCGGATATCGTTCTTTGTGGATTAGAGGCCTGTAAACAGCATTTCTTGGAGCATCCAGACATACGTGTCGTCGGCACACCTGTCCGTAACTCTATGCGTAAGACGGGCAGTGAAGACCCCTATGCCTTTTTCAAACTAGAGAAGAACCGAAAGACCCTGTTGATCATGGGCGGCAGCCAAGGCGCACGTGGTGTCAATCGTGTGGTGGGTATGACCTTGGAGCAATTTGAAAAAATGGGCATTCAGGTTCTGCACATTGCTGGTCCAACGGATTATGAAGAAGTGATCGATGTTTATGCTAAGCATCCGCTTTTAACTCAGCATGTCGCGGCTTTCTGCCATCGCATGGATCTGGCCTATCGCGTTGCCGATTTAGCCGTCGCACGCAGTGGCGCTTCCTCCATGTCAGAATTGGCCTATTTTGGCGTGCCCAGTCTTTTGGTTCCTTACCCGACGGCTGCAGAAGATCACCAAACACGAAATGCCGAAATCTTTGACCGCGCAGGTGCTGCCCGTTTGCTGACGGAAAAGGATCTGAATGCCAATGTGCTGGCCGATGCTGTCAGAGACATTCTTTTCAATCCAGCCGAAGGCAAGGCCATGAAAGCCGCGGCTAACTCGATGGCTTCCCGCGACTCCGCTGAAAAGATCGCTAAGTTGATTGTGGAGCAAGCCAGACTTCCTCAAATAGCTGCTAAGCCTTGAAACGGGAATGGAAGGCCGTTGAGTTGCGCTAGGGCTTGGTTTCACAAGGATTCTTTGACTCGAAGCGGCTGTGTCTTGGGTGACACCGCCCGAGAGACGAAAAGCCTTGTGGAATCAATGACGGATGCAAATTGGCGGTCAGCCATTCCTGAATCTAGGCTAAATTGGAGGTGCGGGGTCGTTGTGGGATGTGATCTGCTGCTCACGCAGTTCATCGCGTGTCAGTGAATCCAACCTGCTGAAGGATGAACTGGCTAACTGGCGCTGCTTGGGGGTGGAGTCCCTGCAGCTGACTTTGGCATGATAAGACCCGTCAGAAGCCTTCGTGATCCGAGCAGGCTAAGTTCTGGCAGAAATGGCGCGCAATGTTTTCCCACCAGTGTATGAAATCGATTCATGCAGCAAGCTCTCGATACCCGACAACTCCGCGCCTTTGTTAGTTTAGCTAGAAGGAGTAGTTTCACTAAGGCTGGACGTGAGCTTTTTCTCACGCAGAGTGCCATCAGTCATGCGATCAAGGCTTTGGAATTAGATCTGGGCTGCCAGTTATTTCATCGTCAGGGGAAAAGCGTGCATCTGACTCAGGCTGGACGTGAACTGCTACCGCATGCGGAAACAATCCTGCAAGTCATGGGCCAAGCACGGGCTACTCTTGGCACACTCGATGAGGCACCAAAGGGCAAGCTGCGTATCGCCTGCACTGACGCAGCGGCACAGTTCATTTTACCGACCGTGCTGCGAGAGTTTAAGGAGTCCTTCGAGTTGTATAAAATCCAAGTTTTTTGTGGGGAAACGCCTGCCACGATTGATCAATTAATGGAGGGTGGAGTGGATCTAGCGGTGAGCCTGCGGCCTCTGGATGTCTCAAGGTTGGATTGTCATCCGATCTTTGATGATGAACTCGAGTTTCTTGTTTCACCTCTTCACCCTTGGGCGTCGCGCGCGCCTAAGCTAAAAGAGGTAGGTCATGAGACCTTCATCGTAGCCAGTCGAAATAGTCTGAATTTTACGCTGATTCAGGAGTTTTTCTTGAAGCTTGGGCTGCGGTTGAACTCATTCATCGAGCTAGGCAGCTCTGAGGCGACTAAGGAATTGGCTAAATTGGGCATTGGTGTCGCCATCGCCGCGCGCTGGATTGCGCGTCAGGAGATTGAGGCTGGGCAGTTGGTGGCGGTGCCAATGCCAAAGACAAAACTGCGGCGTAGTTGGATCGTCTCCTCACTTAAAGGGCGGGTTCTCAACCTCCCTGAACGCACGTTTATCGGACTCTGTGAGGAGGTTGGGCGTAGGATGAAGTGAGAAAAGACGGTTAAAAGCGACTTGAATACGTGATTGGCGTTTTTTCTGAAAAATTGCCTGCATTGTTTCAAGACACTTCTGGCGCAAGTCGAAGAGGTGTGCTATGCGGTTCAGTTCCCCAGATGCTGTGCGCATATGGGTCAAGTCGTATGACAGATCTCATTTCCCAACTGCCCATTCTCCTCGCCGCTTTCGAATCCCGCATCCTTAAAGAGGCTGAGCAATTGGTTGCGGATGATGCAGTCCGCGGCCTGGATATTGTCGAAGATGAAGCTTTAGCAGAGGTGCGTATGGATGACTCCAGCGTGAATACTCGCTGGGCTTTTGAAGAAGGGGAATGGCGTGGCGATACGGACAGTGAGGATACGGTGCTTCATCAGCTTGCCCTGTGTACGGCCCTTTTGGCCATCCAGCGCCGTGTTGCCCGTGAACCGACGACGATTCATACCGAGATTTTGGAAGAGCCCTTTCAGGTCGTCGTTGAACGGCGTCTGGCTCGGCAGCTCACGGCCGATGAAGAAGCTTATCTAGGTAAGTTGGATAAACGTTTCCAGCGTGTGCAGCAAAGTGGACAGATTTTTGATCAAGATATGGTTCGGTTGCATCCGAAATGGAGCATCCAGACTGTTGAGCCATTGCCACTCTGGCCAGAGGCACCGGTGACGTTACGTGAGTTTTGGGATTACGTGGCACTGGCTCTCGGCGAGAGGTCGCTGACGATCCCCACTTTCCTAAGAGGTATGGTCGACATGGATGCAGTGCGTGAGCGTCTGCGTGAGTGGCGCCAGGAGCGCACGGTGCCCATGTGGCGTGAGCGTATCCGCCGAGTGGTCCTCGATGAGTCGGGGCCTCCGATGCACCGCCGAAGTGCTGATTTTCGTCTGCTGATTACGCCGGCTGAGGCTCGTTTGCAGGTGCATTTTTTCGACGAGGAAAAATTCCGCCCGGTTGGCAATTCAGAACTCAATGATCTGGGGGAGGCGCAGGCTCAAGGCGCGCTAATCCTGCCTGCTGAGGCTGAGTTACTCCTTTTATCCAGCCTTTCGCAGATCACTCCGAGTCAGAGCGATGTCTGCCGCTTTGACTTAGAGTCTCATGGCAGTTGGTTGGGGTCACTTTTTGAGCAGCCAGCCTTGGCTACTCGCCTGGTCACTCTGGATGAGCTGCCTTTTCGCCGCTCGGAGGATACTCTGATCTGGCAGGGCAGGGAAGATGTTGAGTCCATGCAGCTGCACCTGACTCTGATTACGCCAGACGGCGGGCCTGCTCCGCTACCTCTACGGATGATGCATGGAGCTCGAACGCTCTATCTTGCCTCCGACACGCTCTTTGTTGGGCCGCGATGGTTTCCCGAAGAAACGCGCATGGAGACGTCAGTGACCATTCCGCTGAATGCGCTGGCCACTCAAGACGGTATCGCTTTCTTGGAACGAATCGCCGTGCCGCTGCCGGATCATATTTCCAGTCGTGTGCGACATGAAGCTCTCAATGTAGAGCTGCGTGCTAACTGCCTACCTCGTGTGGGTAATTCAGGCGCTGAATTCACCATTTTTAAAGCTGAAGCGATAGGCGCTGACGGTCGCCTGCGGGAAAGGCTGGGTCCGTCGGGCTGGGAGCCTTTGAGGCACCCGGATGACGCGACAAATACCGACATTATTTGCCGCGACCGCAGTGCCTTGGCGCTCACCGATAAGGCACTGGATGAACTGCGCCCCGTATGGGACATTGAGCAGCAGGGCTACCGCGTGCGCTTGACGAAGAATTTCCCTGATCAGTTCAATGCTTGGGCCAATAGTTTGCCAGAGCGTGTGACCATGACCACGGACGCCAGGTTGCAGACGATCTTGGCTGATCCATTGATCGCTCGAGTCAGAATCGAAGCCTCACAGACTGCTACGATCGACTGGTTTGATCTGAAGATGATCTTCGAAATCGAAGGTGCTGACCTGAAGCCTGCAGACATCCGCAAGCTCGTCGCAGCTAAAGGCGGTTTCGTTCAGCTGGCCGATGGCACCTGGCGTAGGGTGAAACTGGAGCTTACCGAAGAACAGCAGATTCTTATGGATCAACTTGGCATTGATCTTGATGAGCATGGTGATGAACTGCACCGCTTGCATTGGCGTCAGCTCACGGGTCAGGCTGGTAAGGAGATCATCAATCCGCGTGCCTGGCAAAACATCACCCAACGCATGGAAGAGGCACGTTTGGACGAACGTCCAGCTGTGCCTGAAACACTTGGCGTGACTTTGCGTCCCTATCAGGAAGAGGGCTTCCATTTCCTTGCCTATTTAAGTGTGAACAAATTTGGTGGCATCCTAGCCGATGACATGGGGCTCGGAAAGACGATCCAGAGCATCACCTGGATTCTGTGGCTGCGCACCCGCTACCGCCAAGCATGGCCTTGCCTTGTTGTCTGCCCGAAGTCGGTCCTGGACGTCTGGGCCACAGAGTTTGCTAAAGCTGCGCCGACTCTGCGCGTTCAAGTTTTACGCGATAAAGAAGAGCTGGATCTCGCAAGCCTCCAAAAAGACTACGATGTGCTCGTCATGAATTACGCTCAGATGCGTGGTTGCGCCGAGTTACTAGATGCTATGAAGTGGCTGGCTGTCATCCTGGATGAAGGGCAACACATCAAGAACCCAGACTCCAAAGCCGCCAAGGCAGCCCGCCAACTCAAGTCGGAAAATCGGCTGGTCCTTACAGGAACACCTTTGGAAAATCGTTTGTTGGACCTCTGGAGTCTCATGACATTCGCCACTCCGGGCGCTCTGGGTGACCGTGCTTACTTCACGCGTAATTTTGATCGTCGTAAAGACGGGCAGGCCAGTGACCGTCTCGGGGCGCGCCTGCGTCCGTTCATGCTGCGCCGAACCAAGTCTCAGGTGGCCAAAGACCTGCCTTCCCGCAGTGAAGAGGCCATGGTCTGTGAGATGAATGACACCCAAGCCAAGCTTTATCGCGAAGAACTCGCACGCGCTCAGCAGATGGTCCTCACTGCTAGCGGCTTTGAGGTGCTAACACGGAAACGTTTTGCCATTCTTCAGGCGCTTACCCGCCTGCGCCAGATCTGCTGTCACCCGAATCTCATCGATAAAAACAGTGGTAAAGAGCACGACAGCGCCAAGCTCACGGCCACCTTGGAATTGATCGAAGAACTCCACGCTGGAGGACACAAAGTGCTGCTCTTTTCTCAATTTGTGACCATGCTCGATATCATTCGTGATAAATTAACCGAGATGAGTATCCCCTACTACTGGCTCACGGGTAGCACAAATAATCGCTCCGAAGTCGTGGATCAGTTTCAAAACGATGCCGATCCCTGTGTCTTCCTGCTTTCCCTGAAGGCCGGTGGTAGCGGACTGAACCTCACCGCCGCCAGCTACGTCATCCTTTACGACCCTTGGTGGAACCCAGCTGTGGAAGCGCAAGCCATTGACCGTGCTCATCGTATCGGCCAAACGCAGCCCGTCATGGCCTATCGAATGATCACTAAAGACACGATTGAAGAAAAAATCATGCTGCTTCAGCAAAAGAAACAGCTCATGTCTGTGAACATTCTCGGTGAGGGCGGGTTTGCCAGAACGTTGGAAAAGACAGACTTCGAGTTCCTCTTTGGCCTAGAAGCCGAAGAAAAACTGCGTCAAGACGACTAGCCTAGAAAGCCCCCGCTTTATCCCATCACGCTCAGTTTCAATTCACGCATCGAGTAGAGTCGTTCATCCTTCGTTGATCCCCGCTTCATGCGTCGTGCGGTTTTGCGTTTTTATCCTAGATTCAGGAATGGCTGACTGCCGATTTGCATCCGTCATTGATTTCACAAGGCTTTTCGCCTCTCGGGCAGTGTCACCCAAGACACAGCCGCTTCGAGTCGAAGAAGCCTTGTGAAACCAAGCCCTGGCGCAACTCAACGATCTTCCATTCCCGGATCTAGGTTTATCCCAATCGTTCTTTGAAACGGGTGCAGTCTCACAAGCCCGCAATGGAGCGCTGCTGAAAGCCACTGAAATTCCGAGGCGTCGTTCGCCAGCGAGGCCCTTCATGGAAGACGGTTCCCGACGTATCATAACGAAGGCCACACACGGTCATAAAAACATGCTCGCCAGGCTTGACATAAAGCGTCATATATCTTCCCGGTCCTGGGTTGCCATATTGCGCGAATTGAACCGACGTCAGCGGAGTGGTCAGCAAGCCAGAACGGTACAAGATATAAGAAATACTTCCGGAGCAATCATACCCGTCGTCCAATAGCTGTTTGTGTCCCCCGCCTAGCTTATAAGGAAGGTGCGCCAAGGAATTCGCGTGTGACACAATATGATGAATGTAGATCGGATGGAAGCCTGTAGCATACGCATGCCGTCCATCGAAAAAGAGTGCGGGCAATGATCTGGAATTCCCAAGGTTAGACGGAGCCTGTGCTCCTGCATTTTGAACTGCCATACTTCCAATACCGGCAAAGCCCAGTAGACGTAGTAGCCTTCTGCGCGATACATGGTAGCTCCGATTTAATGCATTCAACTCAGATTAATATTTAGGCTTAACAAATAATTTAAAAGGCTACAAATGGGTTAACTCAAGGGTTAACCCAAAAAAGACTCTTCGCCGAATTTAGCCTCAAATACAGCCTTTTGGGTTAACTCAGTGTAATCAATGCGTTTAGCGAAATGATGAGGTATATAATTTCTGTTATAATTCATTATTACCATGATTAACTCCAATCAACAAACCTCTAATCATAACTTGATGACCGTTAAGGAGACGTCAGAATTATTGCGTATACCGATTCCCACGGTGTATTACCACATCAAAAAAGGCACCTTTCCCACGATTAGAATTGGAGGCCGGTGGCGGATTCTACGGGACCGTCTGAATTCAGAATTTTTAAAAATCGTTCCAGATGATCAGGTTGATATGAAGCAGACAAATGATGAGCAAGAATTCATCAATGCGATGGTGGACAAAGTTATTCAGGCTTTAAGATTAAAAATCTTGCAAAGAAACTGATCCCTCGGCGCTCTGGCGAGTCAGACGAGTGGACAAGACAAGGATCCTTCCGGAAACACGCTTTACAGAATCTAACTTCCGGATAATAAGTTCATTTGTAATTCACTTCAGCGACTTCAAGCAAAAATTGCGAGCCTATGATCCAGCGTAAGGATTAACCATGAATTTACCGCTAAATTCAGCCCCCAAGTCCTTCCATAAATCTCCGCTGCGCATCGCTCTAATCGAAGACGACCTTGTTTATCGTGCTTATATGGTGGGCTTGCTCAAAAGGTCCCCCGACGTGGAAGTCGTTCACGCTTGGGATAGCGCCGAAGCCATGCTGGCCGATACTCGGTTTCTTCTGGTTGAACTGCTCTTTGTGGACTTGGAACTTCCCAGCATGAGTGGCTTGGAGCTGATTTCCCGCTTGAGCAAGCTCCCAGATCCTCCGAGTTGCGTAGTCCTCACTAACTCTCTTAAATTTGAGGACCTCATGGCAGCCATACGCTGTGGTGCTTCAGGCTACCTGGTCAAGACTTCGGATGCGCAAACTTTTCTGGAGAACTTGCGGCAGGTGATCATGGATGGCGTTAGTCTAAGTCCGCTGATTACTCGCGTATTGATTGACGAATTTCGCTGTTTGCCAGCGCCGTCAGCTGTTCGGCATCTGCAGATGGAAACACTCACCATCCGCGAGCGTCAGGTTCTCGAAAGTATGGCTAGAAATACCAGCGCGAAGGATATGGGTGAGGCTCTGGGGCTCAGCCATGAGACCGTGCGCGTTCACATGAAAAAAATCTATCAAAAGCTGCGCGTGAAGTCGAAGTCTGAAGCGCTGGCGATTCTGGCGCAGCAGATCCTGAGATGATTTACCCTGCCTTGACACTGCCCTGAATCATTGTCACGGAATGTTGAAGATGACGACTGAGTTCTTCCTGAAGATCTGAAGAGACATGCTGATTAGCTCGGATCGAATTCTCCACCGCCACACTGGCGTCGAGAAGCGCACGCATGCCAAAAATAGAACTGGCTCCACGAAGAGCATGAGCCTCTTTGCGTGCAGCCTCAGTTTGGCCGCGCTTTAGGGCGGAAATGAGTCGCTGATGTCGTGCCGGCGCCTCCTCTAGCCAGATGATTGCTAAAGCACGCGCTTCCTCTGCACCAATTTGCTCTGTTAGCAGAGCCAGTGGGTCGGTCGTGAGTGGGGGCGTCATTTTTCCGGCATTTCTCTCTGTCACGCACGACTGCCGCGTAATCTTTGCCAGCAGACTTTTGAGCGATTCGGTACCAAAGGGCTTGGATAGATACTCGTCCATGCCGGAACTCAGGCAATGCTCGCGCTCCTCTGGCATGGCACTCGCGGTCATTGCGATGATTGTGCAGCGTTGCCGTCCATGCTGTTTGCCGTAACGTTTTTCCCATTGCCGAATTTTCTGTGTGGCCGCATGACCGTCCATGACCGGCATCTGACAGTCCATCAACACAGCGTCAAAACAGTGATTTTTGAAGGCAGCCAAGGCCTCCTTGCCATTGCTGGCCACCACCGCATGGCATCCCAGATTATCCAGTAGCAAGCAGGCCAGACGTGCATTGATGCGGTTGTCCTCAGCCACCAGAACACTCAGCCCCAAAGCCAGCCGGTGAGGCGAGTCTGTGATATTTGCCACTGGAGCCGTTTCAGGCCAGACGGCCTGCCTCAGCGCCTGGCGGTGCAGGGGCAGGGTGACCGTTTGCGCCTCTGCAAGGGCTGCGTCATCGGCATGAATGCCTGAACCAAGGAGAATTACCTGCCGCAGATCCAAGACTGCATTGGTCGAGTTCTGCGCTCCAGCTTTTCCCATCGTGGGTATCCACGCAGCCTCAACGATCAGCACATCACCCGCCTTACGGCTAGCAGTCAGATGTTTACAGATCTGAGTGCGTTTTAATTCGTGAAACTTCACGCCCGGCGCGGTTAGCGCGGTGCGGATGCTTTCCTGCATGCGTGGTGAAGAGTGAGCGATCCACACCTGCTGCGGCTTGGGTTGAAATTTTGGCTGCTGATCCGGAGCGGCATGCAGCGGCACACGGAACCAGAACTGCGAGCCATGGCCGGCCTTGCTTTCCACACCGATGGTTCCGCTCATTGCTTCCACCAGCTTTTTGCAAATGGCCAATCCGAGGCCGGTGCCACCAAAGCGGCGTGAGTTGGAACTGTCCACCTGGCTGAAAGGCTTGAATAGTCGCTCGTAGGCTGCTTCTGGCAGTCCTATGCCAGAGTCCTCCACGCGAAACTCGATCTGCCCGCCCGCCTCCGATAGACGCAGAGTCACATACCCCTTGTCCGTAAATTTGACCGCGTTGCCCGCTAAATTGAGCAATATCTGGCGCAGGCGTCCCGCGTCCCCTCGAATCACTTCTGGCAATCCAGGGGCAATGGTGGTGGTCAGGTCTAGCCCCCTTGAGGAGCACTCATGGTGGAGCAGATCCGCCACTCCCTCGACCAGTTCGTCGAGGACCACTTGCTGGTCGCATAGTTCAATCTGGCCAGCCTCGATCTTCGCGAAGTTCAGGATATCATCGATGATATTGATCAGAGCACCGCCGCTGTGCTGAACAGCTTCCACCATCTCCGACTGTCTGGCATCCAGTGGGCTCATCTTTAGGAGTTCGGTCATGCCGATGACGCCGTTCATCGGCGTCCGGATTTCATGGCTCATCATTGCCAGGAATTCGCTCTTCGCGCGGCTGGCGGCTTCCGCCTTGTCACGCGCGGCACGCAGCTCCTCCTCGATCTGGCGGCGACGTTCATCTTCACGCCTTGCCACGATCATGCTGTTCACTGCGGCAAGAAATGGATCCAGTTCTCTGAGCCCGTCCTTGTCATATCCATCCGGGCGATTGGCCAGACCGATGAGCCCCACCATCTCAAGTCCGTTGTAAACCGGCAGGCCAAGGAACGTTTGAATAGGGTGATAACCTGGTGGAAGCCCATCATCGCGTGGGTCGCCTGCTGCATCATTGGCGATCACCACATCTCCTGTGATCAAGGCTTCTCCGAAAAGTGAATTCAGATTGTGAAATTCGAGACCTTGCTGTCCCATCGGCTGCCTATTTTTGCGAATTTTGTCATTCCATTCAATGTCCGTCAGCGAATAGGTGCGGAGATAGGGCTGTTTCTGCTCATCATTCAACACTTCGGCAATGAAGCCAAAATGGCTCTTCGTGTATTGCAGCACCACATCCAGTAGCTTGGTGAATACAGCTCCAACCTCTGTGGTGCCGATGAAGTGCTCCTGTGCGGCACGGATGCCATTGAGCAGTTCTCCGCGCCGCTTCGCCGCTACTTCGGACTTTTTGCGGATATCGATGTCCATCTGCGTGCCGATCATCCTCTCCGGTTTACCCTCTTTGCTGAAGGAAACGATGCGACCCACGTCCTGAACCCATTTCCAGGAGCCGTCTTTGCAGCGCAGGCGGTGCTCGCAGAGATAGTCTGGCGTATCGCCGTTGATGCATTTGTTCATCGCACCCAACACAGATGGAAGGTCATCCGGATGCACATGTGAGGTCCAGCTGTCCAAGTGCTGTGTCCATTCATTCGCCTCATAGCCGAGCATCTGCTGCAATTCATCCGTGAACAGAACATTTCCGCTGATGATGTTCCAGTCCCACACACCCAGCCCGTTGTTTTGTAGCGCAAACTGCCAGCGCTCCTCGGTCTGTTGCAACGTGAGCTGCGCCTCCACCAGCTCTGTGATGTCCAGCACCGTGCCGAGAATCGCACGTGCTTTGCCGCTTGCATCTCGGCTCACTTCCGCGCTGCTGCGTAGATGGCGCAATTCGCCACACGGGCGGTTGATGCGGTAGGTGATCGTCATCGGTTCTCCCGTTTTCGCCACGGAATCAATGAAATGCATGACATGATCAAAATCGTCCGGGTAAATGGCACGTTGGCAGAGATCCATGTTCACCTCCACAGTGCCGGGTTCGTACCCGTAGATGCGGTATTTTTCATCCGACCACAGCAAAGCGCCACTCGCGATCTCCAGATTCCAGTTGCCAAGATGTGAAATACGCTGGGCCTGCTTGTAGGCGTCCTCCGTCTTCACCTTGTCCGTCATATCCTGCATCGTGGCGACCAAGCGGCATGGCACGTTGTCAGCATCCAGCTCCGCCTCCGCCAGCGTGTGCACATGGCGGATTTCACCGCTCAGCCTCGTCACTCGGTAGCTGACTTCTTGGCTTTTGCCTGTGCGGGTCACGGCTTGCAGCGCTTCCCAAAAGCGGGGCAGATCCTCGGGCAGAACACAGCTATGCACATGCTCCAGCGTGGGCACAAAGCTGCGTGGTTCAAAGCCGTAGATGCGATATTTCTCATCCGACCAAGAGATGGCATCCGTTCGCAGATCCCACTCCCAGGTGCCTAGGTGGGCCAGCCGCTGGCCTTCGTTCATGGCGCGTTCGCTTTTGCGCAGTTTCTCCTCTGCCTCCAGTCGCTTCAGCATGAGACCCAGTTGGCGTCCGATGTAGTCCAGTGCCGCCAGTAGATCCGGATCTGGAGTATTGAGTTGCAGGCTTAAAAACTCCAGAACGCCGCGTACCTGGCCATCCACATGCACAGGGAAGGCCACAGCGGTTGTGATACCGCAAGCTGCGGCGGCTTCACGGCGGGGGCAAGCATCGTCCTTACGCAGATCGGTGATCCAATGACTTGTACGTGTTTTCCAGGCTATGCCAAGGATCCCGTGCCCTGGCGTGAAGCAGAACTCTTGCGAGGCCTTTAAGAATGGCTGCACCTGTGCGCCCTGAGGCTGCCACATGTGGTTCATTTCGAGCGCTTCCGCACTGCTAGTGGAGACCCACCACAAACCCAAAGTTGCCTGTAACTCCTGGGCTAAAGCCTCGAGTGTCATGGGGATCAGGTCGGCTAGTTTAACCCCGCTGGCAATCACCTTGGCGGCTGCAGCTTCCAGTTTGCGGCGCATTTCATTGCGCTTCAAACCTGAGATATCCGCCTGGATCGCCATGAAATGCGTCGTCTTGTCGTTGGCGTCCTTGATCGGCTGCACCTCGATGTCCGCCCAGTAGGTCGTGCCATCCTTCCGGTAGTTCACGATTTCGGTGTGAAATCCATCACCTGCTTTGAGCTTGCCGCTGATTTCACTGGCCACCTGCCGGTCCGTGAGCGGTCCTTGCAGAAACGATCCGGGCTTCAGTCCACGCACCTCAGAGAGCGTCCAGCCAGTCAAGCGTTCAAAGGCGGCATTTACCCATTCAATATGGCCGGCACGGTTGGCTAGCACCACCGCGTTGTTCGTGCGCTCGGCCACCATCGCCAGCTTGCGCGACTCGGCTTCCTTTTCGATAAGCTTAGACTGACTAATTTTCAGGCGCTCATTGAGCATTCTCAACTCCTTGTTGGCGATGCGGTGCACCTGCGTCACTTGGAGTAAATCTTGAGTCGAATCGTGCGGGGCAAAATCAGCGAGTGACATGCCCAGGCGGTCAAGTTCATCCGGTGTCTCCAGCCAGGGAGAGCCTAGAAAAACATCCAGAGCCACCGCCTCGAAATGCATCACCTGCCCACGCATCAGCATTCCGGTGGCATGATGCTTGAGCAGCAGCAGGATACCGCGATGCCGGCCTAGCCATTCAAAATCAAGCACACCCTTGGGCCTCTCCAGCTTGAACACTTGGTCAAGCTGCGCACCCACTGCCACATCCGGAAGGCTGCGTGCCAGCGAAGGACCTACCTGCAAAATCTGCATCTTTTCGTTCCACGCTAACAGGAAGGGGAACGCCTCCACCACCTGAAGCCACGGCATCTGTGGCATTTCGCTCACGTTCATGATCTTTAGACTTCGCTCCATGCGACGTGGAATATATCATGATCGGCCCCTTGGTCCAACTGTTCCTCATGGGTAATGGTAACTTGGACCTTAAACATTTCCCCAAGCCCCTCCAGCAGTCCAACCACGAAGGCCGAAAGTCCGCGGCGATGGCTGCGGTAGTGCAGTCGCAGTTCATTTGGTCCCATATCGGAACACTCAAACGTTGGCGGCTGCAGCGCTGGAAACATCATCACGACTCTCGTGTGAAAGTTTGGCAGGTTATTCAGGAATTCCCCGAGTGTCCGTCCGCCGTATTTCATCAGATGACCATAGTTGTTGAGTGCTGTGTCGAGCACCCACCAGCGGCCGAATTGTATGAGAATCTCACCCGCTGGCTGATTGAGCACCTCAGACGCGGCGCCTACCAGTTTGTAAGTCATCTCATCCGGGTAAGCCTCATTGGAGATGAAAATTTCATCCTCGACACCTGCCTTTAATTTTACCTGCTGCCACGTCTCCTCCCCATGCGTCGCCACAATGAGATCCATAATTGCGCTGTTGACCATTCCGTACATAATTAAATAGGGGGTTGTTGTTAAAAAAAGTAAGAGAGGGTTAACCCAACTTAAAACTCGGCTCCTTGTCAAGAGACCTCTTTCTTTGAGGTAGGGTGCTCAGGAGAATCTTGGCCATCTCAAATGGATTTTAAAACGTAGATGGCTTGGATGTTAGAATTATTGAGTAACGTATTAAAAACAACGAAGGTAAGTGATTTTCAAAAAAGCTTGTCCGCGGCCATTGCTGACGATCGCCGGGCGCTGCTCGAACATCGGCTGTATGGTCAGCTGCGAACGTTGGAGAACCTGAATGCTTTCATGGAGCAGCATGTGTTTGCGGTTTGGGATTTCATGTCTCTGCTCAAGGCGCTGCAGATGCATCTCACTTGTGTTAGCCTGCCATGGCGGCCAGTTGGGAATGCCCAAGTCCGTCGGCTGGTCAATGAGATCGTGCTTGCTGAAGAGAGTGATGCATTGCCCACGGGAGCTGCTGCGAGTCATTTCGAACTTTATTTGCATGCCATGCAGGAGACAGGTGCCAAAACTGACCCAATCAAGCAGTTCATTCAGTCGCTGGAATCTGGGAAGACTGTAGCGGAGGCGCTCGAACAAGGCAGGGTATCGGCTACCGTGGCGGTGTTTATTCGACAAACTTTTGAGCTCATTGAGCGGGGGCGTCCGCATGAAATTGCCGCATCATTCACCTATGGGCGCGAGGATTTGATTCCAGACATGTTCACCCAGCTCGTGCAAGGGCTGGAGCGGCAATTCCCGGACAAGGTGGCCACCCTGCGTTACTACTTGGACCGCCACATTGCCTTGGACGGCGACGAGCACGGGGAAATGGGCCGTCAGATGGTGGCACTGCTGTGTGATGGGGACGCCCGCCGAGAGCAGGAGGCCACGCAGGCGGCGTTAGATGCGCTGCGATCCCGCATCAGGCTCTGGGACGGCATTGCGCAGGCCATGGAACT
This sequence comes from Prosthecobacter debontii, assembly GCA_945869675.1. Classification (GTDB taxonomy): domain Bacteria; phylum Verrucomicrobiota; class Verrucomicrobiia; order Verrucomicrobiales; family Verrucomicrobiaceae; genus Prosthecobacter; species Prosthecobacter debontii_A. Next base: position 56,357 of record CAMBPS010000008.1, read on the forward strand.
GCCGGCCTAGTCGCCCGCCTGAGACATTAAAGAATCAAGCAGCTTTTGACCGCCGTTGGTGGGTTTCATAAACTCTTTCAAGACCGCTAGGCCAGCTGCATACTGAGTCTTAAACTCCTGCAAAGCCTCGCCAAGATGGAGCTCAGGAAATTGAACATGCAGACGCTCATGCACCCGCTTGTTGCGGGACAGCACAAAGGTGGCGTGAAGCACCTGAAACATGGGCCGCGGATCGGGCCGGATGGGCGAGCGATTGATTTCATTCGGGTTCTTCAACAGGGGGTCAAAAGCCATCATGGCGTTCAGATGCAAATGTGAGCACTCATGCACCAGATGCTCCAGGAACCAGGCCAGGGCTTTTTCGTGACCAGGAGCATTTAACCAGATGGCTCCAAAGGCTTTGGGGGTGCTCAGTCCTTCAATGCCGCGTCCATTAAACAGCTTGACCATGCCGACATGGGTTTGGATTTCGCTGTGCATGTCTGGATCCACTTGTTGAATGAGATCCAGCGCCTGCTTCAAAGCGGCCCGATAAGGGCTTAAATCCTCTTCCAGCAGCGGAAACACCTCCAAGCCGGCGACACCCGCCACCTGAGTGCCTCTGATTTCTCGAAGCAACGGCCCCTCCCAGTCCTGCGTCGCCACAGATTCCAAAAGACACTCGTCAAGATACCACTGTTCTGGCTTATCACTGATCCATGCCTGCAGGGAGTCATAGGCGCCATAACCGTCCTCATTCGACATGGCATCCATCAGCGCCGCAAGGCGGGCAACCATCCGCGGTGACAGTCTGCGGTGAAGATCCAGTTGATCCACACGCTTCAAGATTCCGTCAATGCTTTGATTCATCCCCTCTGCGGCAGCCTCGAGCGCCATTTTCGACTGCTTTTGCCAGAATTGCCTCCAGGTCTTGGCCAGGGCAGCGGCGGTTTGGGCTGAAGGTTCACAGGTAAACCAGTGATCAACCTTTTCTGAGGCAGATAAGGGCTGACCCGATGAGGCAATCATCGGAACGGAGGAGTAATTTGAAACCATGCTCATAGCTTAAATCAATGTATGTTGCGGACGTATCTTGAGGAATTTGCTTTTTAATCTGATGAAAGCAGCTGGGGAGGCAGAATGGCCTTTTAAATCCGTTCTCTGTTTCGACCTATCTCGTCACCTAAGAATCCGAAGGCATTCTTCACAGCAGGCCTGTTGAAAGAAACATTGCAGGAAATTTAAATGAAGACAGAAAGACTCATTGAAATCTCTTTGGCTATTCTTTTCAGATAATCTCAATATGTGGTTTCTATAGTTAGATGCAAATTTAACTTTGGTTTACTGAGATTCTATTTCAGCACCTGCGCGACATGGGCCAGCAGAGTTCGATCGAGGGTCTAGATGGCTCAGTTAGGCCCTTTGGGTCAACTGAGAACTGCTGCACAGGACCTTGTTTGTTACCCAGCCGTTCCTTGTGGCTGGAGCGACTCGATCAACTAGCCTGTTGGATCGTCAGACGAGTCTTTTCGGAGCTGGGCTACTTTCGATGACGTAAAGCCCCACAGCAGCCTCTCGTGTTTTAACGTGCAGCTTCTGATAGATTTTTTTCAAATGGGCACGCACGGTTTCGTAGCTCAGCCCGAGGTCATTTGCGATATCTTTGGGAGACTGCCCTGTTGCCAAGTTTTGCAGGATTCCCATTTCCCGCTCGGTTAAGACATTCAGACTTGGCTTTTTAGCCTCAACGACAGAGACTTGGCGAAACTCATCCACCAAAAAGCGTGCTACGAGCGGACTAAGAACAGCGCCATCCTTGGCGGCTGTGCGGATGCCGTCCAGCAGTTCTTCCGGAGTCGTGTCTTTGACCAAGTAACCTGACGCCCCTTGACGCAAGCATTGGAACACATCCTGAGGATTACACGAGGCGGTGAGAACAACGCAGGTGAGATTGGGTCTATCCCGCTTGATTCGGAAGATCAATGATCCGCCATCTTCCTCGGGCAGATCAAGATCGATAAGCAGGAGATCTGCGTAGACATCCCTGCCATCCTTCCAAAATTCCTCCGCACTTCCCCAATGCCCTATAAATTCTAGCTCCTCTTGACGATTGATCATCTCAACGAGGAGCATGCGCGTGATTCGGTCATCTTCGACAATACCGATTTTGACTTTTTTGGGGGACTGCGCGGTGCTCATTATTGGTAAATCCTAAACTGCACTGTCTAGACTAGCTATTTAGAAACTAACGCAGATATGTCCGGCAGCGTCAACCCTCAACTTTGTGATTACCGCAGCATTCATGGCATAATGTGTGGGTGTAATTGACATGGCCTAAGCGACTGATGTAACTGTCCCAGCGAACCCAGTTCCCGGCCTCGGTTCTCAGATGTTCGCAAATGGCACAGACGTCGATACAACCACCATGGTCGGGTGAATTAAACAGGGAATGTTGGTCTGCGGACAAATGAGGCGTCCCATTTTTGGCTGCGGTGCATTCGGTATAGTGAAGGCCCGCACAAGCGTTGCAGATGGTATGGCTCAGCCTTGCACCGCTCTGGCGCATCAAAAACTCGTCCCAGCGCAGCCATTGATCGGTGGCGTATTGCAGGTTTTCACAAATCAAACAGGTCTTCAGTCCTGATTGTTCAGCAAACCTTGTAAAATAGGCAGACTGTTTTTGATAATAGTCCAGGGCCACAGCAATGTCATTGAGGATGTCTTGCAGCAAACTCACTGCATGGTGACTCATTTGCCGCGTCGCCGGAAGAAGGACGATCAGGCGAGCATGGGTGCAGATCCCTTTCTTTGATTGATGGATCAGCGTGCCTACCGAGAGACAAAGAACGGGACTCATCCCGATGATTTTGACGTTGCAGGCGGTCTTCCCCGGCAAAAAGGGTTCATTTTTAAACTCATCAACGATCCTCACTGCCAGTGCTTTGGCGATGCGGTGGCAGCCTTTGAACTGAGGGTTACCTCCATTCACCTGCGTCATGAAAACAGCCCCATAAGCCTCAGTCACTTCACAACTCTTGCGCAGCAGGAACTGAAGGCTCCATGGAGAGCTTTGCAGCGCCTCCACAGGCTCGTTCTTTGATGGCAGTTTAAGTGTCGTTGGCATGCTGGATCGTCTGTGATGAATCGCGTTAAAAAAGTCTCAGGAAGTGCAGAGGTGTGATAATTTGACTGATTTTGTTGGTTCTGATGAGTCGATAAAAATTCAGCACAGTGATTAAATTTAATTTTAAATCGGGTTATCCTGGCTGATTAACTCCATCGCCATTTTAATAAGTATAAAACTTAAGTATTTAACCTGAAAGTCCAGTTTCAAGCAGGATTAACCCAAGTGGTTAATTGCCCTTTCTCGGAAACATTCGGTGAAGGTGCTCATGCCGTTCTCGCAGCCTCATCAGCACTTGGGCTTTGGATTGAGTTGCCTGATTGGCGGTGTCCGCTTCTAAGGCGCCTGTGTCAGAGGTAGGCTGCCCTGGTTTGGCAAGACTACTTTCAAAAGTGTTACTTGCGCTCAGGATCACGCCGGAACGCAGGTTGGCTGCACGAGAGTCAACCGTGGTCGGGGCCTGCACTCCTCCGGCAGCTTGTTGGGATAACTGTTGAATCGGTGTCTCCGGTGGCGGTTCTACCGAATCCGTTTGTTGGTTGATCCAGGCCTGCTGCCCGTTGAGGTCGACGAGCACGCGAGCCTCGAGAAGACTATCCGCGTTTTCAACTTCGACGAACTGCATCACTCCAGCCTCAGCCGGCTCGTCTTGCTGCAAGATGAAGGTCTGGTCTGTATCGGTGCGGTAAATGTAAACAGAAAGCCGGCCGTCCAATTCAGACCATCCTGCGAGTTGTAAATTAGCCGCCCAGTCCGCGTTCTCAACGACTGTGACCTCAGATTTGGTCTCATGAGTGGTGAACATCGAGCGCTCCCACAGGGGTTGATACTCATTGAGGGGTTTGAATGAGACGGGAGACTTCTCGGGCTCTTGGGCAGGCAATAAGCCAGCCGTGAGAGCAATCAGCAGAGGAATGGAAAATCGGGAGATCATGCAGAGTGCAAATGGAATAGTTTCAGGCAGACGGGCAAGCACGGAGCCACGACCGCATCTTGGGGTTAGGGGATCTGATCGGGATCGGCAGATGCAATCGCGCTTTCGATTTCGCTGGTGCCATTGAAGGTGACCATGACCGCCTGAAGATGGACGGGTAGCGTGCCGAGCACCTGATCGGTCGTTGGTGCCGTGGTGGCTTTGTAAGTCCACACGCCGAATTGGGGCTCAACGCCATCTGGAATGGCGATGGCATTGCCAAGCAGTGTGCGGACAGCGCCATCCACGCGGTAGATGCGAATGGTCGGCAACACACCGCCAAGGGAATGGTAGAAGCCACGCATGTCCACATCGTCTCCACGGGTCGCATTCGGCCCACGCTCGCGGGTCTGGGCACGCATGATGTTGATCTGGGAATTGGGGTTGACAAGGGGGAAGTTCCCGGCCAGCTCCAGCGCGAAGGCATTGAAAACGCCGCCGGCATAATAGCCAGCCGCTGCTGCGGCTGTTCCCACGGGAATTGCCGGAGTTTTGATTTCAAAGCTGAATTGGTTCACCGCGCTGTAGGGAATGCGAGCATCACTGATGGGGACGACCTCGCTGTTCAGGATCCGCAAGGGCGAAGACTGAGTGACGACGCCGATGAGCACATTCTCCGCTGGCTCCACATCCATGCTAGTAGCGGTGAAGCTACCTGTGGCTACATCCACCACGCCATTGATCAGGGCGGTGCCGCCCAAGAATCCTGGCTCAGTCCGCCCTGCCAGCCTTGTGCGCAGGCAGAGCTGACGCACAGTCAAGGCGCGGGTGGGCGAGTGCACGGGGGTTCCCACAGGAACTTTGACCGTCACTCCAATGACCGTCATGATGGCACTGCCATCCGGCTGCAGGACGATGTTGTTGATGGGGCCTTCGGTGTAACCGGGAATCGTTGTAGGTGTAGGCGCTGGAGGCACCTGGCCAAGAGAAGATTGGGTGGTCAGTGAGAGTGCCAGAAGGCTGATTAATAAGCAGAGGGTTTTCATCTTGAGGGTGGGTTTTGGCTGTTGGGATTGGGTGGGTTCAATTAGCGGAGAGCGGAGCTGGTCCAATAAACCTGACGGGTGCTTGAAACCGCTGTGCCGGAATCATCCAAGGTTGTGACTTGCGGTCCGTAGATCTGAATGACCTTGCCACGCAGGAATTTGTCATTGAGCTCAGGCATGCGATCGCTGTTGAGGAAGAGGCCGTGAATGCAGCCCTGGGCGTCTTTGCCGGATTGGTCGTCCCAAGTGATGATGCCTGTCTCAGAGGTGGTTACGGCCTGATCTTCGCGCGTATCCTGAGCAGAAGCTTGGGCCCAAAGAGCGGCTGCAGCCTGTGCCTGCTGGGTGTTCGCATAGAGGGAGAAACGCAGGCGCTCTTTGTTGGGCAGATTGCCGATGGTTTCGCCGTTTTCGAGATCAGCTGTGCTTGTGCTAGGGGCCTTGCTAAAGCCTTTGACCGCTACGTTCAGAACGTGGTTCTTGCCTTGGCTGCTTTGGATGGCCATGGGGCTGAGTCCTGCCGTCTGTGCCTGCTGGGAGGCGCGGAAAATCACCTTCTTCTGTCGGCCACTGGTGGTCGATGCAGCCTGTGCTTTGGCCACTTCGGTCGTGATTTGACCTCTGAACTGCGTTCCAGTCGCTGCAGGTGCAGTTATGGCCGCCAGGGTTGGAACCAGAGCACCGGTAGATGCGACGATGTCATCCGCACCGCGGCCTTGGCGGATGTCAGGGGTTGCTGTAGCCGTAACGATGTCGTCAGCACCGCGACCTTGGCGGACGTCAGGGGTTGCTGTAGCCGTAACGATGTCATCAGCGCCGCGACCTTGGCGGACATCCGGCGTTGCGGTTGTTACCACGTCATCAGCACCGCGACCTTGGCGGACGTCAGGGGTTGCTGTAGCCGTAACGATGTCATCAGCGCCGCGTCCTTGGCGGACGTCTGGGGTTGCTGTAGCTGTGACGATGTCGTCAGCGCCGCGACCTTGGCGGAGGTCAGGGGTTGCCGCGGCAGTGTTGGTTCCAAAACCGAGGGTTGTGGTAACAAAATTGATCAGCGTGGCAACAATGCCGCGATCTTCGGTCGCCACAGCAGCCACGTCATCAGCGCCACGTCCTTGGCGGACGTCTGGGGTTGCTGTAGCTGTAACGATGTCATCAGCACCACGTCCTTGGCGGACGTCTGGGGTTGTTGTAGCTGTGACGATGTCATCAGCGCCACGTCCTTGGCGCACGTCTGGGGTTGTTGTAGCTGTAACGAGGTCATCAGCGCCGCGTCCTTGGCGGACGTCTGGGGTTGTTGTAGCTGTGACGAGGTCATCAGCGCCACGACCTTGGCGAACGTCGGGGGTTGCTGTAGCTGTGGCGAGGTCATCAGCACCGCGGCCTTGGCGAACGTCTGGGGTTGTTGTAGCTGTGGCGAGGTCATCAGCACCGCGTCCTTGGCGAACGTCTGAGGTTGTTGTGACTGCGTCATTAGCACCGCGTGCCTGGCGCTCATTTTTGACGGAAAGAGGACGGCGAATTTCGACTTCGGCTTCTTTGGCAGCGAGTGTTAAAGCTTGGCTGCTGAGCAACGCAGCGGCAGTGAGAATGGCAGAAGATTTAGGTGCCATTTTTTTATTGGTTTTAATGAATCTAGTATTTATAAATCGAGGGCTGAGGACTCCCCAAAATTCGGGGTAGGGTGTGCTAGCGGCTTCGGAGCCCAAGCACGATCAGGTCAGAACCAGACTCAGGCACCGCGACGACCATCCTCTTGAAGTCGTCGAAATAGCGGGCTGAGTTCATGCTGGTGCTGGCGAGATCGTAGCCTTTGATTCAGGACGTTGTGCAAACGATTACGGAAGGCAGATCGGAAAAGAGGAGGAAATTGCGGCAGAGGCAGGCCAGAACAGTGGACCACCCCTGCCGCATGGTTTCACCCAACAGCCAGTGGAGATGAAAGGGTTTGAGGACGGCGGCGGCGCAGCATCAAGAGAGCACTACTTAACATGAGCAGGGCGGATCCTGGCTCTGGAACTGGCGCGGTGGTAAAGTCTCCGACGTAAATGTCTTTCACCCAGATGTTTCCGTTGGTCTCACGCAGAGCAAAGCTGGAGACGTTGGTGTCAAAGCCCATTTTTGAATTGAAGTAGGCAAAGTCCACGTAGCCGTTTTCTGCTCCTGCGATGGAGCCGTCCACAAAGAAGCTGGTAGCTATTTCCATTTCCTGCTCGGTGATGCTGAAAATGCCGTTACTGGTGTTGAACCAGAGCATGGGATCGTCACCGCTGAGATTGAAGCCTTGGCCGTAAGCAGAGGTGCCATAGTTGAGTCCGCTAATGGTCAGTGCCAGA